>JBQCCX010000205.1:0-25931 GCA_051961815.1 Xanthobacteraceae bacterium | reverse complement strand
GCAGACCATGTGCGTCTCGGCGACGCCCGGCCCGTGGGAGCTCAACGAATCCGGAGGCGTGTTCACCGAGCAGGTGATCCGCCCGACCGGGCTGATCGATCCGCCGGTCGACGTGCGGCCGGCGCGCACCCAGGTCGACGACCTGGTCGGCGAGGTTCGCGCGGTGGCGCAGCGCGGCTATCGCGCGCTGGTCACCGTACTCACCAAGCGCATGGCCGAGGACCTCACCGAATATCTGCACGAGCAGGGCATCCGCGTCCGCTACATGCATTCCGACATCGACACTATCGAGCGCATCGAGATCATCCGCGATCTGCGGCTCGGCGCGTTCGATGCGCTGGTCGGCATCAATCTGTTGCGCGAGGGTCTCGACATTCCCGAATGCGCGCTGGTCGCCATTCTCGACGCCGACAAGGAAGGCTTTCTGCGCAGCGAGACCAGCCTCATTCAGACCATCGGCCGCGCCGCGCGCAATATCGACGGCCGCGTCATTCTCTATGCCGACGGCGTCACCGGCTCGATGGAGCGCGCCATCGCCGAGACCGAGCGGCGGCGCGAGAAGCAGCAGGAATACAACACCGCCAACGGCATCACGCCGGAGAGCGTGCGCAAGGGCATCGCCGACATTCTCGACAGCGTCTATGAGCGCGACCACGTGCTGATCGCGACCGGCGACGGCGGCGGCGAATTCGCCGACGCCGCCACCATCGGCCACAATTTCGAGGCGGTGATCGCCGATCTGGAAACCCGCATGCGCGCCGCCGCCGCCGATCTTGATTTCGAGGAAGCGGCGCGGCTGCGCGACGAGATCAAGCGGCTGCGCTCGACCGAGCTCGCCGTGATGGACGATCCGACCGTGAAATTTTTACCTGCACCTTCTTCCCGCGGGCGGGAGGGGGGTCGTAGCCGAATTCACAAACCCGGCCTCGACGAAATGGGCATCGCGCTCCATCACGAAGTGGCGCCGCACCGGCCCTCCTCCCCCCGACGCGGTCCGCGCAAGCCGACGCTCGATGAGATGGGACCGGGCGTCGAATCGGCGCCGGCGAAGAAAGAGGCGGGGAGCGCCGAAGGCGCGACAGGCAGGCAAAAGGTATCCGGCCCGCGTTCTACGCTCGGCCGCCCCGGCATGCGCGGCGGCTGGAAGCCGCGACGGCGGTAATCACATCCCCTTCGCCAGCACATCGGTGCCGGCTTTGGCGATCTGATCGTCCTGCGCGGAGAGCGCGCCGGACACTCCGATCGCGCCGGCGATCTTGCCGTCGACCAGGATAAGCAGCCCGCCTTGCAGCGGGGTGATGTCCTTGAGCGCAAGGAGCCGCATGCCGGCGCCGCCGGCGGCGATGGCATCGTCCCGCGCCTTGCTCGGCAGCTTGAAGTCCAGCGCGGTGCGCGCCTTGCCGGCGGAGGTGTTGATGCCCGAGAGCTGCGTATTGTCGCCCTTGTGGAACATCACCATGTTGCCGCCGCTGTCGAGAATGGTGATGGCGACGCTCCAGGAGTTCTTGGTTGCTTCCAGCTCCGCCGCAGCCATGACCCGCTTGGCCTGATCGAGCGTGATCGGCGAACCATAGGGCGGCTGTGGCGGCGGCGCCGCGGACGGTGCAGCCGCCTGTTGCGCGCTCGCCGGCGCCAGCGGCGCGCCGGCTGCCATGGCGAAGGCGCAGAGCAGAACCAAAACAGATATCCGGACCATTTGGTGCCTCCCACGTGCCGAATTGGCCGCACCATAAGCGGCAAATTTGTCCGGAGAAAGCCACGTGAACGTTCCTCTCCCCCTTGTTGGGAGGGGCTAGGGGTGGGGGTGGTCAGAGTACGCGCTCGCCGTGCACGTATTTCTTGCTCAACGACCCCCCTCCCTACCCTCCCCCAAGGGGGGAAGGAATTGACTCGCGCGCGAACGTGATCGCCGCGCCAGTGCCAACAATGCGCGCCGCGCTTATATTTGTTGCGCAATTCCCGCCCCGTGCTGCCTGCCCAACGAGGAGCCGCCATGTTTTCATTCCGCAAGAAGCTGGAAATGCCCGTTCCCGCCGAGGCCTTCCCGGGGCGTGCGACCCCGATCCCGACCGCGCGGACCCACTTCGTCAACGGCCAGCCGCTGAAAGGCCCCTACCCGGCCGGATTGGCCCAGGCGATGTTCGGCCTCGGCTGCTTCTGGGGCGCCGAGCGCAAATTCTGGGAGCTGGGCGACGGCGTTTATGTCACCGCCGCCGGCTATGCCGGCGGGCTCACCCCTAACCCGACCTACGAAGAAGTCTGCTCCGGCCGCACCGGGCACAACGAAGTCGTGCTCGTGGTCTATGACCCGAGCAAGATCTCGTACGATCGCCTGCTCAAGACGTTCTGGGAGAACCACGATCCGACCCAGGGCATGCGTCAGGGCAACGATGTCGGCACACAGTATCGCTCGGGCATCTACGTGTTTTCGCCGGAGCAACGCGCCGCCGCGCAAGCCTCAAAGGCCGCTTATGAGAAGGCATTGGCGGCCGAGCGCATGGGGCCGATCACGACCGAAATCCTCGACGCGCCGCCGTTCTATTTCGCCGAGGATTACCACCAGCAATATCTCGCCAAGAATCCGCACGGCTATTGCGGGCTCGGCGGCACCGGCGTGAGCTGTCCGATTGGGACCGGAATAGCGGCGTAGCCAGGTATCGGGGATCAGAACATCGGGGATCAGGACGCGCGTCCTGATCCCCGATCCGCGATTACCGATCCCTGATCACTTCGCGTGCTTGGCCAAAAACGCCATCGCCCGCTGCCAGGCGAGCGTGGCGGCCTCGGCGTTGTAGCTGCCGCGCTCGTCACAGTGAAAGCCGTGCTGCGCGTTCGGATAGACGTAGATCTCGCAATCGCCGCCGCGCTTCTGTTTGATGATCTCGACGTCGCTCATCGGGATTGAGGCATCCTGCGCGCCGAAATGCATCTGCGTCGGCACTTTCGGTTTTTCGTCGGCATTCTTGACGATCTGGCCGCCGTAATAACACACCGCGGCCGAGAGCCCGCTGAGCCGGGACGCTGCCAAAAACGAGATTGTGCCGCCCATGCAGAAACCCATGATGGCGACCGGCCCGTTTTTCTTCAGCTCGTCGATTGCGGCCTGCACGTCGCGCAGCATCGCGCTCCAGTCCGGATTGGCGACGAACTTGCGCGCATTGGCGATCTCGTCGGGCGAGTAACCGGATTCGAAATTCGGCTGCTGCCGGTCGAACACCGCGGGCGCCAGCGCGGCATAGCCCTCACCAGCGAGCCGGTCACAGACCGCACGGATGTGATGATTGACGCCAAAGATTTCCTGAATGAGGACGATGCCGGCCTTGGCCTTGCCTGGCGGATCGGCGCGATAAGCGCCGAGCTTGAAACTGTCGGAAGCGGTCAATGTAAAGGGCTTACCCAATGTGATCCTCCATCGATCTGGTCGCAGGTAATCGTCGGGCCGGCAGCCTATCGGCGGCTTCGGCCCGGCTCAACCCACTTCAATTCGCTGCCGTTTTTACCGCGTCACAACGTCGAAATCGGTGCCTTCGCCGGTTTCGTCGCCAAGGCCCTGATCGGAAACGATCAGCGCCGAGCCGGGCATCATCATCTGCGCAATGGCCTCGCTCACCTCCGGCGCAATTTCGATGCGGGCCAGCACCTGGGCCGGACTCTGCGGCGGCGCTGCGTCGCCGGCCCGTTCCTCCTCGACCTCGCGCCGCCGCACCCGGCCATACCGGTCGCGGCGCTCTTCGACATGGCGCACGCGCCTCGGCGGCTCGCCGGGTAGCGATACGACGTTCCACCGCAAGGTGGTGTGCTCGGGTCCGGTGAATTCCAGCGCGGTGAAAACGTGGGTGCCGAGCGGCGCCTCCGGCTGCGCGATGGTCACCGGGACATCGAACAGCGGCTCGAAATTCTGGCGGATATAAAGACGCTGCTTTTTGCGGCTGACGAAAATCGAAATCGGCATTTTCTTTGCCGCCGCAAGCCTGGCCAGGTCGCCGGGTTGCGCAGACGCCGTCGCATTCGCTTCGGCTGCCGGCGCCGGGTCGGTCCGTGGCGCCGAGGCAGTCGGCGCGGCAGCGTCGGATTGCACTGGCGGCGCGGCGCCTTCGGTCTTCTGATCGGGCTGCACTGCGGGCGCGGCGGATTGCGGCGGCACGACATCCGACTGCACCGGTGGCGTGAGCGTGTCCGCGCGCGCGGCGAGCTCGGGCGGCTTGGCGATGACAGGATCGATGCCGCTGACCGCCGGCATGGCGATTTCCGGCGGCTTTTCCTTGTGCTGGAACAGATGCGGATCGGCGAATTCCACCGGCCTTAGTTCGCCGCGAGCAATGATGACGCGGGCGTTGAGCTTGGTGAGGCGGTATAGCCGCACCGCGAAATCATGCGGCATGCGAATGCAACCATGCGAGGCGGGGTGACCGATGTTCTGGCCTTCATGCATGGCGACACCCGACCAGGTGATGCGCTGCATGAACGGCATCGGCGCGTTGCTGTAGATGTTCGAGCGGTGGAAGATCTGTTTTTGAATGATGCTGAAGACACCGAGCGGGGTTGGATGCTCGGCGACACCGGTGGCGATTGAGGTATCGGCGACATGCACGCCGTTGCTGTAGACGTGCAGCTTCTGCTGATTGATGGAAATGAAAATTTGCTGCGGTCCTTTCGCGACATTGCCGAACGGCTCTTTGCCCGCGGCATCGGCCGCTTTCGGCTCGTGCGCTTTGTGTGCGGATTTGTGTTTGTGTGAGCCGCCGTACCAGCCGCCGTACCCGTAAGCCGCCGCTGCGGGCGATGGACCGGCGACAATTATGAGACAGGCCGTGACGGCGAGCGCGCCAATCCCGCCTGCGCCGATCCCGCGGCCAACCCGCCAACACCGTGCTCTGTCTGATCGTGTGCTCGAGATGAGCAATTTCGCCCCCAGCCTGCGTGAAATGGTCTTTAGCCCTGCCACAAATCCTAGTGGAGCTATTGGGCTTCCGCCAGATCGCGACTGTGACACGGAGGTGGCGAAATGCGGCAAAACTTCGATAATGAAAACGCGACAAGTCCAATGCTGCATTATATCGCGCCGCCGGATGGATTGTTCCGCTCTGGATGCCATGCACAAATGCGCGGGCATTGTTGCCGCTGCGACTTAATCAGCGCGGCAGCGCGAATGCCTTGGCCAAAAGCTCATAGGAGCGCCGCCGCGCGGCATGATCGTAAACCATGGTCGTGATCATGAGTTCGTCGGCGCGGGTCGCTTGCACTAAATCCAGCAGGCGCTGCTTGACCGTGAGCGCGCTGCCAACCGCGAGCCGGGCGCGTTGACGCGCCAGGCGTTCGCGATCGATTGGCGTGTAAGGATAGGCCGCAGCCACGTCCGGCGATTCCAGCGGCAGATATTCACCCTTGGCCCGCCGCACATAGTGCAGTTGGGCGCTGGCGCCGATACGCTCGGCTTCGGCGTCGCTGTCGGCGGCGATCGCCGCGGTGGCGAGAATGGCAATCGGCCGCGGCAATGTCGGCGTCGGCTTGAAGCGTTCGCGATAGCTGAGCATCGCGCTCGCCGCGTCGTAATCGGCAAAATGATGCGCAAAGGCAAAGCCCAACCCGAATGCCGCGGCGAGTTCGGCGCTGTAGCCGCTCGAGCCGAGCAGCCAGATCGGCGGCAAAGCCACATCGCTTGGCACCGCGCGCACGTTGCGGAAAGGATGGCCATCGGGGTAGCCGCCGTGCTCGAGCAGCAGCAATTCCTGAAAGCGCTCGAGAAATTCATCGCCGCCGCGCGGATCCTGGCGGGCGCGCAGCGCGTAGGAGGTGACCGGATCGGTCCCGGGCGCGCGACCAAGTCCGAGATCGATCCGTCCGGGAAAAAGCGCTTCGAGCACCTTGAAGCGTTCGGCGACCATCAGCGGCGCGTGATTGGGCAGCATCACACCGCCTGAGCCGACGCGAATGCGCGAGGTCGCCGCCGCGACCTGGCCAATCATGATGTCCGGCGAGGAGCTCGCGATGTTTGCCAGATTATGGTGTTCGGCGAGCCAGTAGCGGGCGTAGCCGAGCCGGTCGGCGAGCCGCGCGAGATCGAGCGAATGATGCAAAGCCACGGACCCGGGCGTGGCCGTGGTCACCGGTGACAAATCAAGGACGGAAAGCGGGATCACCCGGCGTCTTTGCGTATGGTTGCGAACACGCCGCTATCAGCCCGCTGCCGCGAGCGGCGTCAATCCCGGGGCGCGGCTTACTGGGTGCCGCTTAAGCCCGCGGTGCTCGCTGACGGAGTGGACTGGGCGACCGGTGCCGCCTGTGCCGCTGGTTTCGCTTGTTTCGCTGGTTTCGCGGTGCGACTCCGCTGGATCTGGACCCGCTTGACCGGTTGCGCCGCTTGGGCCGCGCCATCGATCCAGGTGTAGCTCGGCTGCGAATAGATCTGTTGCGAGTAGACCGGTTGCGAATAGGTCGGCTGCGAATAGGGATAAGCCGATTGCGCCGCCACCGTCGCTACAGGTCGGCGCGGACGTACCGTCTTGATTGCGCGCCGCGCCGGCGCAACGGACGCTCTGGCTTTCGGTTGTGCCACTTGGGTCTCTGCCGGTTTGGTTGGCGTTGCCGCCGGCTCTTGATCCGGCGCCGCAGCGCTGATCGCCGCCGTTTGCTCGCCGGTTGGAGGCGCCGCCGGCGGCGCGGCCGCCGCTTGATCCTGTGCTGTCGCAACCACCTCCTGCGGGATCGGAATCGCGTCAACCGCTTTCGGGTTCATGCCCGATGGCTGGGTCGAAACGGCGTCGGCGGCTTCCGGATTCACGGCCGATAACTCGGTCTGCACGGCAACGGCAGGACTTGCGGTGCTGCTCCGGTCTGCCGCTTCAATGCCGGCGTCGGCTTGCTCTACGCTGGCCGTTTGCACCGCGACCGGCGAATCGGCTGCGGCTTGCTCCTCGATGGCCGGCTCTGGAGTCGGAACGATCACCGGGACCGTCATGATCTTCGCTACGCCAGTCACCGGCAAGCGCAGCTCGATTCCCGCCCGAGCGTCCGAGACTAGCGCGCGATTGTCGAAGGCAAGCTGCATTGGCGGGCTTCCTTCCGCCAGTCGCGCCAATGGTTCATGATTGACCCGAAAAGTTGCGAACAGGCCCAAGCCGCAACCAATGCCGGCGATCGCAGCCAGAATCGCTACGACGATCAGGCGAACGTTGGGAAACATCGGGCCTCGCTGAATCCCCAGCTGGTCCGCGAAGGCTTACGCCTGACCAAGCCTCGCGGTCATCGCCAGGGCGCCGCTGAATGATGAACGCGACTCGCGCGACTTTAGCTGAGTCGGGCCAAAACCAATGTTAAAAATGATGACGCGCCCGCACGCGCGCGCAGCGTAAAAATCTGCAATGGGGCTCTGGTACTGACGACCGCCCGCCGTTAGCGAGCGGCCGGATGATGAAGCGCCGCGGTGTCGGGATTGCTTCCGGGCAGCACGACCACATGCGTGCCGACGTTCACACGGTTATACAAATCCTCGACGTCATCATTGGTAAGCCTGATGCAACCCGATGAGACGAAGCTGCCGATGGTCGACGGCTGATTGGTGCCGTGAATGCGATAGACCGTGTTGCCGAGATAGAGCGCGCGGGCGCCGAGCGGATTGGTTTCACCGCCCGCCATGAAGCGCGGCAGATACGGTTGCCGCTCGATCATTTCCTTCGGCGGGAACCAGTCCGGCCATTCTTTCATGCGGGAGATGCGTTCCGTGCCAGACCAGGTGAATCCGTCGCGGCCGACACCGACGCCGTAACGAATCGCTCGGCCATTGCCGAGTATGAAATAGAGGTAAGTGTTCGGCGTATCGATGATGATCGTGCCCGCCGGCTCGTTGGTGCTGAAATCGACGATCTGGCGGTGGAAGCGTTGTGGCAGCTCTTTGGCCGGACCTTGCTCGGGCTGATCTTCCGGCGGCAAAGAGGCAATAACGTTTGAGCCGGCGCGCGGCGGTGCGGCGGCACCTGGCGCATAACCTGGCGGAGGCGCTGGAGGAGCGCCGCGGACCGAGCCCGTTACGTCGGCGGAACCCGAGAGTCCGGCAACATCGCTGGGCGGCCGATCGATCGGCCCGCCGGTAACCACCGGCATGGGTTGCGGCGGGAAAAACGGACGCGCGCCTGGCGGCGCGACATAAACCTCTTCACCCGGGCCCGGCTGGACATAGCGCGGATCGATCGGAACGCCGCGGGCATCGCGGTAGACCGGCGGCGGGCCATCCCGATAAACCGGCACCGGCGCCGGCGGGTAATCCGGGGGCGGATAGTATTGCGCCGCAGCACCATAGGCCGAGCCGGCCAATGCCGCGGCAACGATTGTAACGCTCAAGCCTGACCGCAAAGAGACCCCCGTTCGACCCGATAAATGTCCCCGATGACGAACCCAGTCTTGCCGTAACGTTAGGCAGGAACAAGGCGAAAACCGTGGTTCCGCCGCCGCTTTTAGCCTCTGAAACAACACTTCAAAGGCATGGTGAATACCTCGTAACCGCTGTGAAGTATGCTCACCCGATGGTATAGAATTTACTATCGGTGATTATTTGTACGCCGGAGGCGGAAATGATGCGTAAAGGCCTGTGGGCCGTTTTGCTGGCAATGCCAATTGCGACCCCACTGCATGCGCAAACCTCCGAAGCGCTCAACGAGATCAAGGCCAAGATCTGGGAGGCGCAACTGGTGCAGCGAAACTTTGCCGCCGGCCTGCGGCACTGTAATGAACTGAACGGCACGAATTTTTATTTCGAGCAGCGCGACCGGGTGCTCAATCTGCAGGATTATCGCCGCTCGCTCGATAATCTTTCGGCGCAGGGCGCCTTCAATCCGGAGACCAAGCGTCCGTGGAATAAACAGGATGCCGACGCCCGTTGGGCGCAGGTGCAAAAAGAAGCGGTCACGGACCAGGCGAACTGCGCTGCAGTTGCCAGCCAGCCCTTCCTGGAAAAGAAGCTGAAGGAAGTGCAGCAGCAGTCAGGTGCAGCGGCCGACCGCGCTGCCAAATAGGCCCGCCGAATAGACTGGCAAAGTCCGCCGACCAGCGGTTGAGCGCCGCTACCCTGCGCGGCGCATTCTTTTCCGATCGCAACGACATCCCCCTTCCATCCCGTGGCGTGCTAGAAACGCGCCGCCATTGATCTGAAATCATTCGACAGGGGAGCGGTATGGATTGGACCGAGCGGCGAGAGCGCTTGCGCTCGCTCATCGCGGGACCGCGTTGCATCTATCCGGGATCGGTATTCGACGCCATCTCGGCGCGTATCGCCGAAGATCTCGGCTACGAGGCCGGCATGTTTGCCGGCTCCATTGCCTCGTTCGCGGTGCTGGGCGCACCCGATGTGGTGGTGCTGACGCTGACCGAGTTTGCGCAGCAGGCTTATCGCATCAATCGCGCCGGCAAATTGCCGCTTTTGGTCGACGCCGATCACGGCTACGGCAACGCTCTGAGCGTCAAACGCACGATCGAGGAGCTTGAAACCGCCGGCGTCGCCGCCATGACGATCGAAGACACCGCACTGCCGACGGCTTATGGCGCAAGCGGCCCCAGCCTCATTCCGATCGCGGAGGGCGTCGGCAAGATGAAGGCGGCGCTGGCCGGCCGGCAGGATCGACGGCTTGTCATTGTCGGCCGCACCAGCGCGATGGCGATCACCGGCGTCGACGACACGATCGCGCGGCTGAAAGCCTATGAACAGGCCGGCGTCGACATGCTGTTCATGGCCGGGGTGAAAACCCGGGCGCAGCTCGACGCGGTGGCGAGCGCGGTCAAGCTGCCGCTGTTTCTCGGCAGCCCGGGGGCGGAGCTTTACGATCTCGATTATCTCAGCGCGCGCAACGTTCGTGTTTGCCTCCAAGGTCACCTGCCGTTCATGGCCGCCGTCAATGCCGTGCATGAAACGCTCAAGGCGCTGCGCGCTGGCGCCCCGCCCGCCAATATCAAGTCCGTCGCTTCGCCCGACCTGATGAAGCAGGTGACGCGCGCGGCCGATTATTCGCGCTGGTCGAAGGAATTTCTCGGCGCCGGTCTGTCCGGCGGCTGAGCGCAAAACCTGCCGGATCGGGCTTGATCGCGCCGCAGAACGGCAACACATAGCGGCAAGTTGAGCGTCAAGCGGCCATCTTGCCGGGGCCCTTGCCTCGGCTGCACAATCGGCATGGAGTCTGCCCAGCGGGAATACAAAATGCCGTCTGTCAGCAACTGGAAAGTCCCTGCCTCGGTGCAGCCAAAGCCGGAAGACTACGGCTATGACCTCGAACGCGCGCTTTCATGCGTCGTCGGGCTGCACGCGACGGTATCTTCGGACGCGTTCACGGCGGAGACGCTCGGCACCGAACGCGCCGGCAACGGCGTATTTATTCGGGATAACGGCCTGGTCCTGACCATCGGCTATCTCATCACCGAGGCCGAGACGATCTGGATCACGCTCGGCGACGGGCGCTCGGTGCCCGGCCACGCGCTCGGCTATGACCAGGAGAGCGGTTTCGGACTGGTGCAGGTACTGGCCAAGCTCGATGTGCCATCCCTGGAGATCGGCGATTCAGCTGCGGCATCGATCGGCGAGCGCGTCGTGGTCGGCGGCTTCGGCGGACGGCAGCGCTCGGTGGCCGCGCGCATCGTCGCCAAACAGGAATTCGCCGGCTACTGGGAATACGTGCTGGAGGAGGCGCTCTTCACCGCGCCAGCGCATCCGAATTGGGGCGGCACGGCCTTGATCGGCCCGGCCGGCGATCTCCTCGGCATCGGTTCATTGCAGCTGCAGCACGCCGGCGAGCGCGGCCAGACGCAGAACATCAATATGATCGTGCCGATCGATCTGTTGAAACCGATCATCGACGATCTCATGAAATTCGGCCGCCGCAACGCACCGCCGCGGCCGTGGCTCGGGCTCTATGCAACCGAGGTCGAGGATCGTCTGGTCATTGTCGGTCTCGCCGATCGCGGCCCGGCAAAGCAAGCTGACCTGCGCACTGGCGACATCGTGCTCTCGGTCGCCGGCAAGGATGTGCGCGACCTTGCGGGTTTCTTCCGCCGCATCTGGGCGCAAGGCCAGGCCGGCGTCGAAATACCGCTGACGATCTATCGCGACGGCGAGACCATGCAAATGCGCATCAAATCGGGCGAGCGCAGCCGGTTTCTCAAAGGCCCGAGCCTGCATTGATGTCTTTGAGCAACGCCCGCAGTCCCTCGCGATAGGTCGGATAGCGCAAGCTGACGCCAAGCTCGCGCTTGAGCTTGTCATTGCGCACGCGGCGGCACTCCTGCCAGAAGCTCAAGCCCATTTCCGACATCGACGCCGCGGCATCTGCGAAGGGAATCTCCGGCGGCGGTTGGCGGCTCATCAGCTCCGCGGCGAACCCAATCGGATCGGCGGGAGGGCCCGGCTCATCGTCCGCAACGTTGAAGATTCCGTAGGCGCGGCGCGCGAACGCGCGATCGGTGGCTTGCGCGATATCGGCAACGTGGATGCGATTGAACACCTGTCCTGGCTTGACGATGCGGCGCGCCTTGCCGCGCGCGAGCGCAACAAGCGCATTCTGTCCCGGACCGTAAATGCCGGCGAGGCGGAGGATCGCGACCGCAATGCCATTCCGCGCGCCAAACTCCTGCCAGGCCGCCTCGGCGGCGAGCCGCCAGCGGCTGCGCTCCGATCCAGGTGCTGGCGGCGTTTGCTCGTCGACCCAGCCGCCGCCGTGGTCGCCGTAAACGCCGACCGTCGAGAGATAGACAATCCTGCGCAGATCGCCGGCGCCGAGAGCACCGCCGCAGGCGGCGAGTACCGGATCGCCAATCGTATTCGGCGGAATTGAGATCAGCGCATGGTCGGCGGCGGCGATCGCGTGCTCGAGTTCCGGCGTCAATCGCATGCCGTCAAACACCACGGCGCGCACGCTTGCCGATTGATAAGCATTCAGAATGGCGGCGCGCTCGGCGCTCCGCACCGTGCCGACGATGGTTTCGAATTTGGCGCCGAATTCCGCGATGAAGTGCTCGGCACAATAGCCGAGGCCGAAGCAGACAATCGCGGCCATTACGCCGGCGTCCCGTCCAGAGCCGCGGCCCATTCGGCGCTGAGCTCCGGATCGTCCTTACTGCCGCTGCGCGACTTTGCGCAGGCTCGAAGCCGTTCGCGATCGAGCCGGCCGAGCGCCCAAACCGCGGCGCCGCGAATGAGCGGCGATTCATCGTCGAGCAATCGCTCAGCTTCCGGCGCAAGCGTGGTGTCGCCCGAATTGCCGATCGCGATCAGCACGTTGCGGACAAAGCGCGCGCGGCCGATGCGCTTGACCGCGCTCTTGGCAAACAAAGCGCGGAATGCACCGTCGTCTAGTCGAGCAAGATCGGCGAGTTGCGGCGCGCGCAGCGCCTCGCGCGCGGCGAGTTTTGTTTCATGCCCGGCGACTGCGAACTTGTTCCAAGGACAGACCGCGAGACAATCGTCGCAACCATAAATGCGATTGCCCATGAGCGGCCGAAATTCGCGCGGGATTTGTCCCTTGTGTTCGATGGTGAGGTAAGAGATGCAGCGCCGCGCATCGATCCGGTACGGCGCAGGAAAAGCCGCGGTCGGACAAACGTCGAGGCAGGCGCGGCAGGCGCCGCAATGATCGGATTCCGGCGCATCAGGGGGCAGATCGAGGCTGGTGAAGACGGCGCCGAGAAACAGCCACGAGCCGAATTGCCGCGACACCAGATTGGTATGCTTTCCTTGCCAGCCGAGCCCGGCGGCGGCGGCGAGCGGCTTTTCCATCACCGGCGCAGTGTCGACAAAAACTTTCACGTCGCCGCCCGCGTGATCGATGAGCCAGCGCCCGATCTGTTTCAACCGGGATTTGATCAAGTCGTGATAATCGTCGCCGCGCGCATAAACAGAAATGTCGCCGCGGCTTCGTTCTTGGAGAACGGCAAGCGGATTGCAATCGGGACCGTAATTGACGCCGAGCATCAGAATCGAGCGCACGTGCGACCACAGCACCTGAGGGTCGCCGCGCCGATCGGCGTTGGCCGCCATCCACGCCATATCGCCGTGAGCGCCAGCGTCAAGAAATTCCCGCAATCGCGGCGCGGCCTGCGCGATGGCGTCGGGCCGAACCACACCGGCGACCTCAAAGCCGCACGCCCGCGCCGTGGCGATCAGTTCCACCTTCAGCGCGGCGTGATCTAAAAATCGAGATCGGCGTAGGTTTTGGACGGAGCCAGGCCGGGCAGCGCCTCGGCCAACAGCGCGCGGAACGACGGCCGCGACTTGACTCTCGCGTACCAGCTTTTGGCGGTCTCGTCCTCGTCCCACGGCACATCGCCCAGATAGTCGGCGACGGACAGATGCGCCGCCGCGCTCAAATCGGCATAGGTCATGTTGTCGCCGGCGAGCCAATCGCGCTTGCGAATGAGCCAGCCGATATAGGCTAGATGGTACTTGATGTTGCTCTTTGCAGCACGCAGGGTTTCGGTATCCGGCGGGCCGCCGCCGCCACTCGGCGGCAAGTAGCGCTTGTACACCCGCTCCATGACCAAGGGGCCGCTCACTTCTTCAAAGAATTTGTCGTTAAACCAGCTTATCAGTCGCCGCACCTCGATCCGTCCGCCGCGTTCGCCCGGCAACAGGCGCTCCGCCGCGGCGGCGCCGCGGGTCTCGTCGAGATATTCGGCAATTATGCTAGCGCCGGGCACCCCAGCCCCACCCTCTTCGACCAGGACCGGCGTGGTTCCCGCCGGATTGAGCATCAAGAATTCGGGCCGCCGCTCCCATACCCGTTCTTCGATCAGCTTTGGCGTTACGCCATATTCCTCGAGCACAAGGCGCACGAAGCGGGAATGTGGACAAATCGGATGATGGAACAACGTCAGCATTGCGCAGCCAGCCTTTGCAGCAGTCCTGGCAGCGAGCTTGGCAGGGATATTGACGGCGATCCTGGCCGCTGCTTTGGCAACGAGCTTGCCGAAAAATCGGCCTTACCGCATGATCTTAAGAGAATCGCGCTCACGAAAAAACTTTCGTCAAAACCGGGCTCCAAAGCAACCGAACAATCTAGACAGCGGGTTCTCGGAATAGGTCTGCCGCACCCTCCGACAATCTGACGCCTCAATTAGCATATCCCTTCCGTCGCGGAGCTTTCATGACATTGGATCTGATCAAGGCGGTCTTCCTCGGCATCGTCGAAGGGCTGACCGAATTCATCCCGGTTTCGTCGACCGGCCATCTGCTGCTGGTCGGCCATTTCTTCGGTTTCGATGACGAATCGTTCGGTAAAAGCTTCGATGTGCTGATCCAGCTCGGCGCCATCCTGGCGCTGCTGTCGATCTACTTCTCGCGATTATGGCGTCTGTTCCTCGGCATGTTCAGTAACCGCGACGATCAGCGCTTCATCATCGGAGTGCTGGTCGCGTTTCTCCCCGCGATGGTGATCGGCGCCTTTGCCTACAGCACCCTCAAGAGCGTGTTGTTCAACGTGTGGATCGTCTGCGCGATGCTCGTTGCCGGTGGTCTCGTGCTGCTGTGGATCGACCGCCTCAAGCTCAAGCCGCGCTATCACGACGCCACCAAATTCACTCTGCCGATGTATCTCGGGATCGGCGCCATGCAGTGTCTTTCCATGGTGCCGGGGGTATCGCGGGCGGGCGCCACTATCGTCGGCGCCATGCTGTTTGGCGCCGACAAGAGGGCGGCCACCGAATTCTCGTTCTGGCTGGCGATGCCGACCATGGTCGGCGCATTTGCCTTCGAGGCCTATAAGAACCGCGGTGAGTTCACCGGCGGCAACACGCTGATCATTGCCGTTGGTTTTGCCGTCTCCTTCATCTGCGGCTGGTTCGTGGTGAAGACCCTGCTCGGCTACGTCTCCCGGCACGGCTTTGCGCTGTTCGCCTGGTGGCGGATCATTGTCGGCGCCTTGGGGCTGGCGGCCTTGTTCATCGGCCTGTGAAGCGCATCGCGCGGCCGTTACAATCACGCCCGCACAGGGTGGGGGGTTTGGATAGAGCCTCGAAAGGATCATTCCATGCCCAAGAAGGAATCGGCGGAGAGCGTCTATCGCATCGTCGACGTGGTCGGCGTCAGCGAAAAATCCTGGGAAGATGCGGGCCGGCGCGCCATCGAGACCGCCGCGACTTCGCTGCGCGATCTGCGCGTCGCCGAGGTCACGCAGATGGATATGAAAGTCGAAGACGGCAAAGTAACCGCCTTTCGCACCCGCGTGGCGTTGTCGTTCAAATACGAAGGTTGAACAGGCTGGCGGCCCCGAGCGGCGGCGCGAGCACGCCGCCGCTCGCACCATGCCGGCCGCTTGCGCCGGATCGCAACGCGCGTGGCGTTTCCGTCAGTTGAATGACTACGCGACGTGCGGATTGAATTGGCCGGTCTTGCGGAACCGCCACAAATATGTCGGCACGATCGCTTCGATCGATTCCGGCGTGATGCCGATTGCCTCCAGGGTGCGGCCTTCGCGCTTGGCGTCCTCCGAAACGATCGTGTCGCATTTGAGCAGCTCGACCTGATCCGGGGTGATCGGCGGCTTCGGCAGAAATTGCAGGACCATGGCCTGCAGTTTCATGACCGCGAAGGGCATCGGAATCAGCAGCCGCCGCCGTTGGGTGGTGGCGAGAACGAACTGCATCAATTCCTTGAACGTACGCACGCTCGGTCCGCCGAGCTCGTAAACACAACCCGCGCGCAAATCGCCGTCGACGGCTCTGGCGATCGCTTCGGCGACGTCGCCGGCAAACACCGGCTGCATGCGCGTGGGCCCGCCACCGACCAGCGGCAGCGCCGGCGCGATGCGGGCGAGCGCGGCGAAACGATTGAAGAAGTCGTCCTCCGGACCAAACACGATCGAAGGCCGGACGATGACAGCACTCTTGTCTTCCGCGAGCACCAGTCGTTCGCCTTCGGCTTTGGCCCGCGCATAGCGGGATGTCGATTTGTCGTCGGCGCCGATAGCGGAGACATGAATGAGCGGCGCCGAAACCGCATGCGCCGCGCGGGCCACCGATTGAGCACCCGCTGCCATCACCGCGTCAAAGCGCTGGCCGCCGCGTTCGAACAGAATGCCGACCAGATTGATCACCGCATCGGCATCGCGTACCGCCGCCGTAACCGAATCCGGATACCGAAGATTGGCCTGCACGGCGTGGATCTGACCGACCCGGCCCATCGGCTGTAAATACCCGGCCAATTCCGGCTGGCGCACCGCGACCCGAACACGGTAGCCGCGCTTGGCGAGCGCCCGGACCACATGCCGGCCGAGAAAACCCGAGCCGCCAAATACTGCGACGAGCGTTTCCAGCCTGTTCCGAAGCGCCATGCGCGGCGAGATACATGATCGGTTCTGCGCTGTATAGGGGATCGGCGCCTCGGCCAAAGGCCTGGGGACCGCTTCGATTGACAAGGCGATGGGCGCTTTCTACCTATCGCCGCGATCGGCCATCGCCCCTCGCCGAAGCGACCAGAGCTATGGCGAAAGCCCAGGTGGCGGAATTGGTAGACGCACTAGTTTCAGGTACTAGCGCCGCGAGGCGTGGAGGTTCGAGTCCTCTCCTGGGCACCAACACGGGCTGCTGGCGAAGCGCATTCGCGCATCAGCGTCGATGATAGCTGCACCGTAAAGAAACGAGGCCGCCAGAACTGGCGGCCTCGCAAACGTCATCTGACTTCACAAACGGTTAGAAATCCGTCCAGGAGTCGCCTCGCCAATAACCGCGGCCTTCATGCTCGCGGAAGGTGATGCCAGGCCCCGGCCGCCAATCATCCTCGTGGATGACGACGCCGGCAGACGGTGGATAGTTGTACCGTTCGTGCACATGCCAACACGTGTTGCCGTTGCACACGACCGCCGCCGAGGCAGTTATCGCCGAAGTGGCCAGGATGGCCGCGCCCGCGGTTGCACCGAGAAGCAGTTTGGTAATCGCGCTCATAGTCGCCGCTCCTTTGTTCAGCAGCAAACCAACGGCCAAGCACAGTCGATGTTCCGGCGGAACAAGGCCCGAATTTTGGGTTCCATCAGGGAACGCGCAAGCAGGCGGGGATAGAGCCGCGGCGTTTCACTCGTCACAGGAATGGCCGAACTGCGCCAGAGCTTCGTCGAGGTAATCGGCCAATAGCGGCATGCCGAGCAGATACGTAGCCACTCGTTTGTTGTGGGCGCGCGCGGCCTCGGCACGCAGCTCGTTCCAATCCTCGAGCGAGCCGTCGCCGCGACCGAGCCAAGCGAGCGTCACCAGATCCACCTGCTCGTCTTCAGTCATCGCGAAAATCGCGGCGGCGATTTCCTGCACCACCGGATCGTCGCGATGGTCTTCCAGCACCGCGACCATCGAGTCGTCGGTCGGATTGGAGCCATCGTCCGGATCGGTCACCAGTCCTTGGCATCGAATTCACGCGCCTTGACGATGATGAAACAGACCTTTTCCGGCGAGATCGACAGATCCGGCGTGTCCTCGACGTCTTCATTCGCCATGGCGGCCTCAACAAGCCAGAGGGAGCAAATACCGGCCGAACCGCGGCCGCACGACAGCGCTCGGCCTGAAAAATCCATTGGCGCACAAGAACGTTCCGGCGGTGATGGAAAAAATCAACCGTCCGCCACGATTGCCCAAATAAGTCCTTGGAATTCCGCGGATAGCGGGCGATAACGGCCGCATGACGATCCGGCTTCATCGCGGCGATTTGCCCGACATTTCGCGCTACCGGGGCGCCGTGGCGATCGACACCGAGACCATGGGCCTTGACGTCACCCGCGACCGCCTGTGCGTCGTGCAATTGTCTCCCGGCGACGGCTCCGCCGACGTCGTGCAAATCCTGCCGCGCAACGAGGCCCCCAATTTGAAGCGGCTGCTCGCCGATCAGACGTTGCTCAAAATCTTTCATTTCGCCCGCTTCGATCTCGCTGTTCTGTCCAGGGCATTCGGGCTGATGGCGGCGCCGATCTATTGCACCAAGATCGCCTCGCGCCTGGCGCGAACCTATACCGACAAGCACGGGCTCAAGGATCTGGCGCGCGAAGTCCTTGGGCAGGAATTGTCGAAGCAGCAGCAATCGTCGGATTGGGGCGCGCCCGAATTGAGCGAAGCGCAGGTCGCTTACGCGGCCGCCGATGTCATCCATCTCCACGCGCTCAAGGCGCGGCTCGACGCCATGCTCGCCCGCGAGGGCCGCGAACAATTGGCGCAAGCCTGCTTCCGGTTCCTGCCGGATCGGGTCCGGCTGGATCTGGCGGGGTTCGCCAGCGAGGATATTTTCGCCCATTCCTGAGCCGTCGCGACAGCTAAGTGCCTGAACGGACAGCCTTCGCCCGGCCATAATCGCAGGCGCATTTTTCCGAGACAAAGCGACCCGAACCGTGGTCTAAGACCGATTCAAGGGACGGCGTGAAGGGATAAGGGGTTGACCATTCTCTACCCTGGGCACGCGGCGAAGGCATTTTCTGCGGAGTCCCGCGGCGACTTCGAGCGCAGCTATCGCGCGGCGCAGCGGCACAGCCGGTATGTGCGCTGGCTGCGGATCTGCGTTCCAGCCGGAATTGCCGCGCTGCTGCTGACCGTGATCGGCATCAACTACATGCCGCCGATCGGCGGCTTTCGGCTGCCCGGCGAGCTCGGCAAACTCGTCATTCACGGCACGCGGATCACCATGCAGCAACCGCGATTGGCCGGCTATACGAACGATTCCCGCGCCTATGAATTTTCCGCGGACGCCGCGGGGCAAGACATAACGAAACCCAACTTGGTCGAACTTCATCAGCTCCACGCCAAAATGGAATTGCAGGACAACAGCACCGTCGAAATGTCGGCGGTCTCCGGCGTCTACGACGCCAAAACCGAAATGCTGACCTTGCGGCAGGATATCGAGCTCGTCTCTTCAACCGGCTATGAGGGTCGGCTGATCGAGGCCGTGATCGATGTGCGCAAAGGCAACGTGGTCTCGGACAAGCCGGTATCGGTGAAAATGCTCGACGGTTTTCTCAACGCCAAGCGCCTCGACATCATGGACCGCGGCAGCGTTGTTCGCTTCAGCGGCGTTGCCATGACACTGCTGCCCGGTAAGCGCGCGTCTGCGGACGCCGCAAAAACGAGCGAGTAATCATGCATCGGTTTGCAATCGTTGTGATGATGGCGACATGCTGCGCTGGACTGGTCGCACTGGCGCCAACAGCTTTTGCGCAGAACCGGCTCGCGCAAGCCGGCGCCGCGTCCGGCCCGACCAAACCGGGACAGTTCGAAAACAAGGACGCGCCGGTTCAGATCGAGGCCGCCACGCTCGAGGTCCACGACAAAACCAAAACCGCGACGTTCTCCGGCAATGTTCAAGTCGTGCAGGGCGACACCACGATGCGGTGCCGCAGCCTGGTCGTCTTCTACGGCCAGGAGATCGGCATCGGCGAGAACGGGCCGGAAGCGACGACGGGCACCGCGGTCAAAACGCCGTTGGGCGGATCGAAGGGCGCGCAAAATATCCGCCGCATCGAAGCGCGCGGCGCGGTGACCGTGCTCACCAAAGATCAGAGCGCCAGCGGCGATCTCGGCATTTACGATCTCAAGACCAAGACCATCACCTTGAGCGGCAATGTCGTGGTCAGCCAGGGCCAGAACGTGATCCATGGCGAACGCGTGGTGGTCGATACCGAGACCGGGAATGCGCGGGTCGAGTCGGGCAGCGGCGCCGGAACGAGTGCCGCCGGCGGCGGCCGCGTGCGCGCCTTGATCCAGCCCGGCAAAGGTCAGGGCGGTCCCTCAAACTTCATGACTATCGGGCCGGGCCGGTCCAATTGACCAGCCGCGCCACACAAGGCGAAGCAAAATCGTATAAGATTTGCAAAAAAGGGACCGCTTCGGCATCGGCGGAGCGTAATTTGCGGTGCTATTTGCGGCACCGGCTCGTGGGATAATCGATTTTGGCCCAGGACCTTTTCTCATATTTCCGCCGCGGCAACGCGATCAGGCCGTCGCCGCCGCTCGATGACCACGAGGCGATCGATCTTGCCTCGATCGGTGGTGCGATCAGCACAGTCTATGTCGACATCGCCTGCGTGCCGGGGGCGGCAGAGAAAGCGCGTGCCAAAACTGCGCCGGCAAGTTTGCCGGCAAATCTCGCCGCAGGTTCCACGGCAAGTCCGCCGTCCACTCAGCAAGGGGATCTGCCGCCGCCGAGTTCATTGCGAAGCCCAAGTTCGCCGCCAGCTCAACCGCCTCCAGCCCAACCGCCCTCCCCGGCCCGACCGCAGCGCCAGCCGGTCGCGCCGGGTGGGCAGAACAATGCTCAGCGCGCACCGATCCGGCCGCGCCGCCGCGGCGGCAACGGTGCTGCACCGCCCGAACGCAAGGCGCTGCTCTCGGTTCATACCGTCGCCAAGAGCTTTGTCGGGCGCAAAGTGGTTAGAGGCGTGAGCCTTTACGTCCGCAAAGGCGAAGCGGTCGGCCTGTTAGGCCCGAACGGCGCGGGTAAGACGACGGTGTTCTACATGATCACCGGCCTCATCAAGGCCGATGAGGGCCGCATCGAACTCGACGGTTGCGATGTAACGCAGCTCCCGATGTATCAACGCGCGCGCTTGGGCATCGGTTATCTGCCACAGGAAGCGTCGATCTTCCGCGGGCTGACGGTCGAGGAAAACATTCGCGCCGTGTTGGAGGTCGTCGAGCCGGACGCGCGCCGTCGCGATCATGATCTCGAGGCGCTGCTCGAAGAATTCAACATCGCACGATTGCGCAAAACGGCGGCGATCGCGCTGTCCGGGGGCGAGCGTCGCAGGGTCGAAATTGCGCGCGCATTGGCGACCCGGCCAAATTACATGCTGCTTGACGAACCCTTCGCGGGCATCGATCCGATCGCCGTCGGCGATATCCAGACGTTGGTCCGGCATCTCACCAATCGCGGGATCGGCGTGCTGATCACCGACCACAATGTGCGCGAGACGCTCGGCCTGACCGACCGCGCCTACATCATCTATTCCGGTGAAGTGCTGATGGAGGGCCGTGCCGACGACATCGTCAATAACCCCGATGTACGACGGCTCTATCTGGGCGAGGAATTCCGCCTTTAGTTGCCCAGACAAGCGGCTGCGATTGCCCAGATAAGCGGCTGGCGAGCCCGGTCCCGATGTTGTAGCACCGAAGCAAGAATCGGACCAAGTCGCATAGGCCGCGGATGGCGCTGACCCAAAGACTGCAAATTCGGCAGAGCCAGGCGTTGGTCATGACGCCGCAGCTGATGCAGGCCATTAAGCTGCTCCAGCTCTCCAATCTCGATTTGACGGCCTATGTCGAAGCGGAGCTCGAACGCAATCCCTTGCTGGAGCGGGGCGCGGAAGCCGAACCGGCCGCCGCAGACGGAAGCGGCGATACAACCGACGCAGCACAGGGTAACGCATCGTCCGCCGCTGAATTTGCGAATTCGACCGGCCAGGAAACCCGCGATGATGCGGTCGAGGACGGCTCGTTCGAGGACAGCGCATCGGCACGGCCGCGATTGACCGAAATGCCGGCCGGCTATTCGGAGTGGACCGCCACGGCCAGTCCGCGCAACGACGGCGACCACAATTTTGAATCGTTCGTATCCGCCGAACCGAGCCTGGCGGACTGGCTGCGCGAGCAAGTGACGCTGGCGATTACCGACCCAATCCAGCGCATGATCGGGCAGTATCTCATCGATCTGGTCGACGAGGCCGGCTACATCGCCGGCGATCTAGCGGCTGCCGCAGAGAAGCTCGGAACCGGGCTCGCCGAGATCAAGGCGGTGCTGGCAATTCTGCAAACCTTCGAGCCAGCCGGCATCTGTGCGCGCGACCTTGCCGAGTGCCTGGCCATCCAGCTCAAGGATCGCAATCGCTACGATCCTGCCATGGCGGCGCTGATCGGCAGGCTCGATCTCGTTGCCCGGCGCGACTACGGTGCATTGAAGAAAATCTGCGGCGTGGGCGACGAAGATCTCGCCGAGATGATCGCCGAGCTTCGGCGGCTTAATCCAAAGCCCGGTCTGGCTTTCGGATCGACCGTCGTTCAGCCGATCGTTCCCGACGTGTTCGTCCGCGCCGCGCCCGACCGCGCGTGGCTGGTCGAGCTCAATTCCGACACCCTCCCCAAGGTCTTGGTGAACCAGACCTATTACGCGAAGGTTGCGGCGAACGCGCGGCGCGACGCCGAGAAGTCCTATCTGACCGACTGCCTGCAGAACGCCACGTGGCTCGTGCGCGCGCTTGATCAGCGCGCGCGAACCATCCTCAAAGTCGCCAATGAGATTGTACGGCAGCAGGATGCGTTTTTTGCCCGTGGCGTCGAGCACCTGCGCCCGCTCAATCTCAAGACCGTCGCCGAAGCGATCGGCATGCACGAATCGACGGTATCGCGGGTGACCGCCAACAAATATATCGCCACCAGTCGCGGCATTTTCGAGCTGAAATATTTCTTCACCTCGGCAATCGCCGGGGCGCATGGCGGAGAAGCGCATTCGGCCGAGGCCGTCCGTCACCGCATCAGACAATTGATCGATGCGGAAGGCGCGTCCGATATTCTGTCCGACGACACCATTGTGGATAGACTGCGTGAAGCCGGCATCGACATCGCGCGGCGGACGGTAGCAAAATATCGGGAATCCATGCGAATCCCATCTTCCGTCCAGCGGCGGCGGGAGAAGCAAGCCGCAATCGTAAGCTGAACATGTGATCGCGACGCATCCGCTTGCGGATCTGGCCGCATTGAAAGCCGGTCCATGCTGCGGCCGCAAAGAGCGGCCGCGCCCAAATGTCGGTTCGGTAACCGACCCTCCCGATGATGCGCAGCCCTGCCGATCTGCGTTGTCACAGAACACTGTGGATCGGGGCTGTGTCCCCGCGAGCCGCGGCTTTTCGCCGGTCGATGCCCATTGACGCGCCCGCGCGTGGTCCCTATGGTCCGCCGCCTTTAAGCACCCTGCCCGGAACGTTCGGCTAACGCGCACCGGGACAATCACGCCTAAACATCGGCGCTGCCAAAAAACTTCGTCCCCAGGTTCCATCCATGCCGCTCACCGATCTGATCGCGCCAAACGCGATTCTCCCGGCGCTAAAGGTCAATAACAAGAAACAGGTGCTGCAGGAGCTTGCGGCGCGCGCTGCCGTGCTGGCCGGTCAGAGCGAGCGCGCCATTTTCGATCTGCTGATGCAGCGCGAGAAGCTTGGCACCACCGCGATCGGCAATGGTATTGCCATTCCTCACGGTAAAATGCCAACGCTCACGCGATTGTTCGGCCTGTTCGCGCGGCTTGAGCGTCCGGTCGATTTCGCCGCCCTCGACAATCAGTCCGTCGACCTGGTTTTTTTGTTGTTGGCGCCGGAGTCCGCCGGCGCCGATCATCTGCAAGCCTTGGCCCGCATCGCGCGATTGATGCGCGATCAGGCGGTGGTGCACAAATTGCGCGCCACCCACGATGCGGAGTCGCTCTACGCGGTTTTGGCCATGCCTTCGGCTTCCGCCGCCTAGCGGACGGGAATCAGTAGTCAATAGTCAGTAGTTAGCAATCAGAAGTGCAAAGAACGGGGCCGCGACAGCGTCGAGGCCCCGTTCTGATTAATGGTTTCTGGATACCCGTTCCAGATCAGTGGACGCTGACCGTTTCCAGCTCCTGACTCCAGGCATTGGCGAGTGCAGCCTCGCGGCTATCGGTGAGCATGATCGGCGTGCCGTCCGCGGCATGCAATGCGAACAGCTTCTGACCCGGCGGCATTTCCGGCACATCGGCCTGTGGAAACAAAGTTTGAACGTCCTCGGATCGGATCGTTTTGACGTAGGCAATACGGCCGTCGCCGAGCTGGGCCAGCGCCTCCGGCGACATTTCGAACTTGGTTTCAGTACCATTCAGAATATTCATGGCGCTCGACTCCTTTCTCACTCGGTCGAGTCTTGTCTCACTACTCTGACTCTTTGATCGATATCGACCTAACCACGCGCTCCGGCTCCGGGCGCATCAGATCGATCGATAACAATCCGTTCTTCAGGTCCGCACCCGAAACTTCCATTCCCTCCGCCAGGACAAACGTGCGCTGAAACTGCCGCGCCGCGATCCCGCGGTGGATGTATTGACGGCTTTTGTCGTCTTGCTGACGACCGCGGATAACGAGTTGGTTCTCCTCTACAGTGACCTCGAGCTGATCGCGGGTGAATCCGGCGATCGCAAGAGTAATGCGCAAGCGCTCGGGACTGTTCCCGTCGCGTGGAACTCGTTCGATGTTGTAAGGCGGATAGCCGTCTGCCGCTTTTCCGACTCGATCAAGCACGCGCTCGATCTCGTCAAAGCCCAAAAGGAAGGGACTAGAAAGCGACGGCACCCTCGACATGATTCAAAGCCCTCGTCGGAAGCGACTTTGCGGGGCCCTTACGGCACCCCGGGCGGCCGGAACGCTTCCGTTCCGACCTGATTGAATATGGTGGGCTAACGCGGCCGGTTCAAGGAACTTGCGCCGGAGTGATGGCGCGCCTTCACGGCAGCTTGAGCGGGCCGGGCATGGCCCGCTCGGCTTCGGCGGCAAGCTGGGCTTCGTGCCGATGAATGAAAATGCCGCCGACGATGAAGCTCAGAATTGTCAGGATCGCCAGGACGATCACGATCGGCCCCTGAAGCCGCGTGATGCCGAGGCCGAGTGCATAGGCGGCATAACCGTAGCTCACCGCCCACAGCGCCGAGCCGACGATATTGGCGACCAGGAAATTACGCCACGGCATGACATTGCAGCCGGCAAATACGCCGGCGACCGTGCGCAGCACCGGCACGAATTGGGCGATAAAAACAATCTTGCCGCCGTGACGCAGAAACAGATATTGCCCGAGCTTGATCCGGCTTGGCGTCATCCGAATGTAATTGCCATAGCGCAGCAACAGCCAATAGCCGTATTCGCGGCCGATGACGTAGCCGATCATTCGTCCGACGATGGCTGTCGCACCGGCGGTTACGATGACCGCGACGATGTTGAGATCGTGCTTGGTGCCGGCATAGACCGCGGCCGCGAGCAGCGCCGTCTCGCCCGGTAGCGGAAAGCCGACGCATTCCAGGCCGACCACCGCGCCGACGGCGAGGAGCCCATAGTTATGGATTAGATACTGAAGAAATTCCATGGAGGGCCCGGCTGCCAAGGCGTTCAATTAACTTGTTCAGCACAATAAACATAGTTGCGCAAAGCCATTGCGTCGAGTTTACCCGCTTTGAGCGGCCACGGTATCGGACTGCGGCCACAACGTCAGATCTTTGCGATGTCCAGAGTCGAGGCATGGAATAATTCTCCGATCTCGACCTTGCGGTCCACCAGACCTTGCTCGTGAAGGTATTGCGTCAATGCTTCGATCTCGCGGCGGTTTTCCGATGCTCCATATTTCCAAAAATCATCGCCCATGATTGCGCTGGTCTCGTTGGTTTCGGCCTCAAGCCAAGGCAACGTCACCGCCAGCGCGTTGACGTCACGCAGGTCGATCATCGCCAGTGCTTTGGCTTCGCAAAAGGCCTTGTAGACGCTGGTCGCCAGCCAAGGATATTTTTCGGCCAGCGTCTTGCGAATGCCGATCAGGTGCATGATCGGGAACAGACCGGTCTTTTGATAATAGGCCCGCTCCGCGGCGCGCGTATCGGCAAACAGACGCGCGATATGTGCCTCGCCTTTGATAAACGATGACGGCGCGCGGGCCGTGAACAGCGCGTCAAGTTCGCCATCCCTGAGCATGTCCACCAGTGTCTGGCGCGCGCCGATCGGCTGCAGATCAAGTCCGGCGATCGGTTTAAGTGGCGTGCGCTCGTGACGGCCGGGCTGCTCCTGGCCGCCGCTGCGCCAATGGATTTCCGACGGCAACACGCCGTATTCATGCGCGATCATGCCGCGCATCCAGACGATTGCGGTAATTTGGTATTCGGGCACCCCGACGCGCTTGCTGCGGAGATCTTGCGGTTTTTCGATGCCGGCGCCTTTGCGGACGTAGAT
>JBQCCX010000204.1:0-10611 GCA_051961815.1 Xanthobacteraceae bacterium | reverse complement strand
CCGCGCCGGCTTTGGCCTCGTGCTCGGCGCCACGGCCCTTATCGCGATGGGTTTTCTCATCGCTGCCGTTGCGATCGCGATGCTAGCCAATGGCGTCGAGAAGGCGCGGTTGCCCCAGCCCGCCGAGTAGCGCCGGCCGGGATCGGCTGACGCTCAAATCGCGGCGGGCGTTATCGCCACGGCCATGGATACAAGCCGGCAGGACGGGCGAGCCGCCGCTCCGGCAGCTTGCCGTGCCAGTGCGGATTGGGCGAACACGAGCCGCCATTGCCCTGGATCTCAAAGCGGCACATTTCGAGCGACTGAATGTTGCAGTTTTCGATCCCGCCCTGGGCGCCCCCAAAGGTGTGGCACCACGCGCCTTCGGCGGCACGCCCCTGTATCGTTGCGCCAAAAAGCGGCAATGCCGCCGCACCGGTAATAAGCCCAGCCATAGCAAGTTTGCGCATCGCATTCCTCAATTGGTGACCATCGGGTGACCGGTCCGGGCGCAGGGTTATTCCGCGTTTGCAGCCCGCCAAGAATCAATTCGCCGTGAGATTTGCGATGCTATGCGCTCGGCGCAGACTGTGCCCTCGAGGCTGCGGGCCTAGGCTATCCCTAGCGAGGCGCGGCACGCAGGAGTGCGTGCCTGATACCGAAAATCCGCAATAGCGGCACGACACGCCGCGGCATTGCCTAGAGCTTACCTATGTGACGGTCCGCCGGAATGGGAGCAGACGACAATTCGCATCGCGATTTTCGCTTTCCGATCAGTGCTGGACCGCGCGGAACAGCCACAGATTTTGAGAATACGTGAAAGTCTGTAGCCTTTACGGCGATGGCTTTTACTACATTCCTGGCACGCAGACTTGCATCAAGATCGGCGGGTTCTTGCGTACAGAAGTGGATTTCCACGCCGGCGGCTCGTTCACGCCGTTCTTTGCTACCAACGGGCTGCAGACGCGTGCCAACGATGCAGCGACGACACGTGCGCGCGGCGTCATTACCTTGGACACGCGCGAGCAGACCTCGTATGGCACGTTGCGCTCCTACATCGCGGGCGGCTGGCAATACACCAGCAACGACGCCCCGACGCTGAGCCTCGCCGGTGCCTCAGTTGCGAGTGGCGGCGGCGCAGCGAGCCCGTCCAACTCGAATAACAGCAACGCCTATTTGCTGCGCGCCTTCATTCAGTGGGGCGGCTTCACCTTCGGCAAGACGGCATCGTTCTACGACTTCTTCAACACGTCGAAGTACAGCCACCAGACCAACTTCCTGTATCAGGACTATGCCGGCGTCGGCGTGTTCACTTACGGTTACACGCAACTGTTGGGCAACGGCGTCGGGGTGACCGTCGCGTTGCAGGACCCCACGAACTTCGAACATCCGATTGTGGACGTCAGCAACAACAATGCCACTGGCACTGCTTTCGTCGCCGACAACCCGTTCCAGATCGGAGCCACCGGACCCACTAACAGCGGGTTTACCAATGCCGGCTTCGTGGTCCCTGATGTCGTCGCCAGCGTGCGCGTCGATCAGGCCTGGGGTGGGGCGCAGGTTGCGGCCATCTTCCATGACAATCGCGCTAACGCTTATCTCAATGGTGGCAGCGCGGCGGCGCCCTTAAACGGTATCGTTGACACCACCGCCCACCCCTCCGACAAGTGGGGCTTCGGACTCAGCGGCGGGCTTGAGCTGAATCTGGCAAATGTGGGCTGGGCCAAAGGCGATAGCTTTTCGGTGCAGTCCCAATATTGCGTCGGCGACACCGAGAGCTGCATCAACAACTCCGGCTCGCGGCTTGCCGATCTGTTCTGGGGGCGAAAGAGCGGTGGCAATATTGGGTTGGCCTGGGTTGACGATGCCTACTTTTCCAACTCGGCGGCGGTAGCGGCTGGGCCGGCTGCGCACGCGGCAATCAGCACCGGTCTTGAGCTGCCGACAGTGTGGAACATCTGGGCCGCCATCCAGCACTATTGGACCCCGGATGTTCGCACCTCGCTGTACGGCGGTTACGCGACGTACAAGGCCAACAGCTCCTCGGTCGATACACTCTTCTGTGCGCCTCTCCATAACGGAGCGACGTTATTCGGTGTCGCAGGAGCCAACGGCACTATAACGGGTTCGTCAGCAGTGTCGGCGAGCGGTTGCGCCGATTGGGCGGCGTGGGCGATCGGCTCGCGTACCGTCTGGAATCCGGTGCGCAATCTCGATATCGGCGTGGACGTACTTTACTCCGCGTTGACGAAATCGGCGTTCCAGGGCGCGACTCTTACCTTCACGCCGGCGCAATCCCCGGCTGAGACCCTTAAGGCGGGCTCGTCCAATATCGTCGCCGGCATCGTGCGCGTGCAGTACAACTTCTATCCATGATCGGATAAACATGACCGCGGCACGCGCGATCATAAATCTCTGCAATCCCCAGGCGGCGTCCGCCGCCTGGGGAGTTCCATTTCTGAGTGCTGCGTCGACAAGTGCGTCAGGTTTGGAGAGAGTGCGATGAAGCGAACTCTTTCCAAACCGGACCCCTATCGGATCCCGGTCGGCCGCGAGTCCGATCGCTCCCATCGTAATCAGCAACAGCGCGATCGTCTGCTGGTGGCAATGACCGTGCGCATGGCGCGTGCCGCGCTCGGCTGGAGCCAGGCGGAATTTGGCCGCTTTCTCGGCATGTCGCAGCGCGCCATCCACCGCATCGAGCAGGGCCACAGCGAGCCGCGGCGGACCACGCTTCTTGCCATCGAGAGCCTGTTACGCAAAGCGGGATTTAGGATCGAAGACCGCGGCGACGGCGGCTTCTCCATGGTCGTGCCCGGTACGATGCTGGGCGAAGCCGCCCAGCCCGATGTCGCAGCTCCGAGCCTGGCCGATTTCTGGCCCAGTGCCGAAGACGAAAACGAAGAGACCGAGCCGGCGCGGCATTGATTGTACGACGTGTAGCACGTCATTCCGGGGCCGAGCGAAGCGAGGAACCCGGAATCCATAGTCCCAGCGCGGGGAGTATGGATTCCGGACTTGGCGCTTTCGCGCCAATCCGGAATGACTGACGGCCTTTCTACAGGCCGCGGCGATGACGGTTAGGCTTCCACCGCGAATGCGTGCGGCGGCTTGCCGCGTTGATAGCGCTGCCACATCGTGGTGTAGGCCGCCTCCAGATGGCGAGTAAATCGGGCCGTGTCGAATAACGGATAGGCGTCGCGGTTGCGCAGGAGCTTGTCCTTTATCCCGCCGAGCAGTGCTGGATCGCGCGCTAGCCGAAGCGCCAAAGCCTCATAATCTTCGAGCGAGGTAGTGATCAATTCGGGCAGCCCGACCGCCTTCAACAGGCTTGCCGCGACCCTGCCAGCGAAAGCCTCGCTGAGGCAGGTCACCAGAGGCAAACCAGCCCACAAAGCGTCGCTCGCGGTCGTATGCGCATTGTATGGCAAAGTGTCGAGAGACAGATCCGCATGGCGATGGCGCGCCAGGTGATCGGAAAGCTCAGGAAGCTTGGAAGCAAAAACGATTCGCTCCCGGGAGACGCCGCGCCGCTCTGCCTCGTTGCCGAGATTGGCTTCTGCCGTCGCATTCGGCTTGCTCACCCAAAGCACGCTCTGCGGGATGGCCTTCAATAGGCGCATCCATACGTCGAATATTGTCGGTGTGATCTTGTAAGCGTTGTTGAAACAGCAAAACACAAAGGCGCCTTCCGGGAGATCACAGGCGGCCCGCGTCGGCGGCAGCTTTGAAATAGCGCTCTTGTTGGTATCGAGCTGATAAGCGTTGGGCTGGAAGGTACCGGGCAGCCACACGACTTGCTCGCTGTAGTATCCGAAATTCTCCGCCGGGATGACGGTTGGATCGGCGATGATGTAGTCTATCCAATCGGCGCCCATGGTTGCTGGATAGCCAAGAAAACTGGCCTGGATGGGCGCAACGCGCCACGAAAGGACATCGGAGCGTGTGTTTAAGGTTAGTCCGCTCAGGTCGACGAGGATATCAATTTCGGTGCCGCGGATGGTTTCGATGATTTCTCCATTCATCATGCCGCGGGCGTCAATAAAATTCTCCGCCGCAGATTTTATCCTGGTGCGCAGGTCCGAGCCATCGTCTGGGCCGTAAGAGACGGCCGCAAGCGCAAAGCGCGATTTATCATGTTGCTCGAATACGCTAGCCATGAGTTGTGCGATTGGATGGGTGCGGAAATCGGCCGAAAAGTAACCGACCCGAATGCGGTCATGAGAATAAATCTCGCCGCGCCACACGGCCGGAACGACCGGCTGATCGGCCATAAAATCTTTCGCGCACTTTAATTGGTCGGCCGCTGACCCCGACAAGGAGACGAGAGCGGAAGGAGCTATTGCAGGCTCGCGCGCTCTTACCGCCGAGAGAACATCAGAGATCTCTAGTTCCAGATTTTCCCAGTCGCTCAACTGCAATTTCACATGCAGCCGACCGCCCTTGATATATTTCAGGTCGGACTTCAACCGCAACGCTTCGTCATAAGCAGCGAGAGCTTTTTCCGGCTGCTTCGACAGCACGAAGGTATTACCGATGCCCACCCAGGCTTCGGCAAAGTTTGGATTGATCGCCAAGGCTCTTTGGTACGCGGCCAAGGCTCGATCGAATTGGGCGGTCCCGTGGAAGCTATTGCCGCAACCGAACCAGGCTTCGGCTACGTCGGGGCTGAGTTTGAGCGCCTGATCGAAAGCCGCCAGCGCCTCCTGCAACCGCTTGAGCTGGTTAAGTACCGTTCCGCGACCAAGCCATGCTTGCGCGAGATCGTGATTCAAGGCGAGCGCCGTGTCATATGCCGACAGCGCATCATCGTAGCGTTGGAGAGCCAAAAGGAGATCCCCGCGGCCGAGCCAAGCCTCGACCAGATTGCGCTTCAACACGATTGCCCGGTCAAATGCTTGCAGGGCTTTTGCGTGTTCGTTGCGCTGAAACAGCGCAGTGCCGCGACCGAGCCACGCTTCGGCGAAATTCGGGCGCGTTGCCAGCGCGCGCTCGAACGCCGCTAAAGCCTCATCCGCGCGCTTGAGAGCAAGGAAAGATCTGCCTTTGTTGTAGAAGGCTTCGGCATAGCGAGGATTGAGCGCAATGGCCTTCCCGAAATCGCCGATTGCATCTTCGTATCGCTGCAGATCGTTCAATATGGTGCCGCGATGACTCCAAGTGTCCGGCACCGAACGATTGATTTTCAAAGCCTCATCGAAGGAGCGTAATGCTTCTTCAGGACGATTGAGCGCTTTGAGCACGATGCCGTAATTAGAGAGCGTTGCATCTGATCGCGGATGGTGCTCCAACGCACGACGGAGATAATTCTCTGCCTCGGCAAAACGCTTTGAATTTATCAGCACCACGCTCATCAGATTCAAAGCTCCGATGTGCTTGGGGTCGGCGCGCAGCACTGCGTCGAACAGCCGTGCGGCATCATCAGGCTTGCCGCCCTGCAAGGCCGCCAGCGCGCCCTGAAAGTCGCGATCGGCAGCACTCTTGTTTGCTGTTCGGCTCATTCGACTCTTAAATCCGAGAGCGTCAGATCGCAGCCATAGAGGAGGGGATCGAATCGACCGCGAATGCGTGCGGCGGCTCGCCGCGTTGATAGCGCTGCCACATCGTGGTGTAGGCTGCTTCGAGATGGCGGGTAAACCGCGGCGTATCGAATAGCGGATAGGTGTCGCGATTGCGCAGGAGCTTGTCCTTTATCCCGCCGAGCAGCGCCGGATCGCGCGCGAGCCGAAGCGCCAAAGCCTCATAGTCTTGAAGCGAGGTGGTGATCAGCTCGGGCAGCCCAACCGCCTTCGATAAACTTGCCGCAACCCGTCCGGCGAATGTCTCGCCGAGGCAGGTCACAACGGGCAAACCAGCCCACAAAGCGTCGCTCGCGGTGGTGTGAGCGTTATAGGGCAAAGTGTCGAGAAACAGATTGGCGTGCCGCTGGCGCGCCAAATGATCGGACATCTCAGGAAGGCGCGGGGCGAATATGATTCGTTCCGGCGACACGCCGCGCCGCGCGGCCTCTTTTCCTAAATTAGCTTCTGCCGTCGCGTTCGGCTTCGACAGCCAGAGCACGCTATCCGGTATGGCGCGCAACAGCCGCATCCATAGATCAAACATCGCTGGCGTGATCTTGTAAGTGTTGTTGAAAGAACAAAACACAAAGCCCGCTTCCGGCAGGTTACATTCGGCCCGCGTCGGCAAGCGCTCCGGAATGCGGCGCTTATCGCCATCGGCTCGATACGCGTTGGGCTGATAAGTATCGGGCAGCCAGACCACTTGCTCGGTGTAGAAGCGGAAATGATCCTCGGGAATAACCGTCCGATCGGCGACGATATAATCGACGCAGTCGGCGCCCATGGTCCCCGAATAGCCGAGAAAATTGACCTGGACGGGAGCAACGCGACGCGCCAGCACATTGGACCGGCTGTGAGTCGTAAATCCTGTGAGATCGACCAGGATGTCGATTTCACGGCGGCAAATCAAAGCCGTCAGATCGGCGTCGCTCACGTTTTCTACGTCGATAAAATGCTCGGTTGCCGACGTTATTCGCCGCCGCAGATCCGAGCCGTCATCCGGCCCGAACGAAAGCGCGATCGTCTCGAAACGCGATTTGTCGTGCGCTTCAAGAAGACCGACGGCAAGATGCCCGACCGCGTGATTGCGAAGATCGGCCGAGAAATAGCCGATCCGTATGCGATCGTGTGCGTAAATCTGGCCACGCCAAGCCGCTGAAAGCGAGCGGTGCTCGGCTAATTCTTTCTTCGCGCATAAAAGCTGATCCGCGGGCGATGAGGAGATGGCGAGAAACTCAAATGGGGCGATTGGTGTTTCGTTTGCTCTGACGGATGCGATGATGTCCGAAATCTCTGAGTTCACATTGGTCCAGTCGCTTAATTGTAACTTGATGTGAAGCCGGCCGCCCCTCGTCCGTTGTAAATCTGGTTTGATAGCCAGGGCGCGATCGCAGGCACTCAGAGCTTTGTCTAATTGCCCGAGCTCAACATAAGCGGAGCTTCGGCCGAGCCAAGCCTCGACCAAATTCGGCATTGACGAGGCGGCGCGGTCGAATGCGTGCAACGCTTCGTGGTGGCGTCGCAGTTCGATGAGAGCAAAGCCGCGACCGAGCCACGCTGCGGTAAGGCCGGGATCCGACGCCAATGCCCTGTCGCAAGCGTTGAGCGCTTCGTGATAGCGCCTGAGCGCGTTCAGCGCATTGCCGCGGCCATGCCGGGCGCCGGCAAAATGAGGATGTAAGCCGAGCGCCTTGTCGTAGGCCTCGAGCGCCTCGTCATGGCGCTTGAGCTCGTGGAGCGCGTTGCCGCGTCCGTGCCAGGCCTCCGCAAAGTCGGGTTTTAACGCCACGGCCCGCTCGGCCGCGATTAAAGCCTCGTCGTAACGCTTGGCGCTGAACAACACATTGCTGCGGCCGAGCCAAGCCTCGCCAAGCTCAGGGAACTTGGCGATCAGCGCATCGATTGCCTCAAGCGCTGCGTCCTGGCGGCCCAGGTCGACCAACAGCTTCGCCCGTAACAGATGCACTTGCGAGAGCTCAGGCTTGAGCACGATCACACGGTCGAAGCTTTTTATCGCCTGACGGGGATCGTTCATCGCCAGAAGCGACATGCCGCGGCCATACCAGCTCTCGTCCGAATTGGGAGCGACGACCAGCGCTCGGTCGAAACTTGCAATCGCTTCGACTTGGCGCCCCAGTCGGCCGAGAACGACGCCGAATAGATTGAGCGCGTCGACGTGCTTCGGTTCGGCGCGCAGGACGGCTCTGCACAGCCGCTCGGCGTCGGCGAGCCTGCCGGCTTGGAGCGCGGACATTGCCGCGGCAAATTCGCGATCGGGGAGTCGGGAGGTCGGTGATGTCTCGTTCACTTGCGTTACGTGATTTGTGCTTAAGGAAGCGGTGCGCTCATGCCAGCCCTTTCTGGCGACAAGCTCGATTTCACGAGCATGGCTTGCCCGGATGGAAACCAGAGCGGAGTGGCTCCGAGCTTTGCGAACACCGGATCGTAGATCGCGAAAGCCCTGCCATCGTTGTGGCCGTAGTGGTCGATGATGACGATCCCGCCCGTTGACAGTTGAGACCATAGCAGCGGAAGCGAGGCCGCTTCGGCCTCAGCGTCGCTGGTGTCCAAATAAACAAAAGCGAATCGTGACACGCCGGATAACGGCAGCGCGTCAGGGATTACGCCGCGGTGAATCCGAATTTTGGCCTGCTCGGGATATTGCCGGGCAACGATCGCCGGATCTTTGTGATAAAACGCTCGCGTTAAGGTGCTTTTGGAATCCCAGATCGCGTTGAACGGATCGACGAGATGCAAGGTTTTCTCGAGTCGCTGCAGTTGGGCGACGTCAAAAAGGATGCGCGGGGCGACACCATAAGCGACGCCTGCGCATAAGTAGTCGCCTTCGCTTTCCTTGGCGAGAAAAGCCGCCATCGCAACATTGTAGTAGCGATAGCGGACGTGGTTATAAGGGATATTCGGATCAATATTTGTCGTAAGCCTCGCCATAGTGGCCGACATGCAACGGCGCGGCGTCATAGTCGGTGGTTACGCCCTGATAGGTCTGTCCCCGGCTCGCGTTACGTTGACCGGTCCACGTGTTCACCGCGTCCCATAGGAACGGAGGCATGACGCGATAAAGGAATTGGAACGTCCTCGCTTTGATAGTTCCCGCCGTCATCTGCAACTTAAGAGAGCCTCATCAAGGCTGCCAATGAAGCAGAATCCTCAGCGCTCGCGCAAAGCGATAATCCTCGGATTGAGATGAGAAAATCTGAGTCAGATTGAGTCTAATTCAATTACCGTGGTTTGATTCGCATCTTTCGGACATTATGGCCCAATCCGGCGCCGCGATTTCGTCAAACCAGACATTCCCGTCGCCTCCAAAAAATTTTTGCTGTGGGTTCTCGGAATAAAAATAGTGTGGATGAGTCTGTCTCATGGGACTGAGCAACATGATCGTTAGATCATGAAAAATGATTTATGGGGGCGAATGATGATCTTCCAAGCAATCAATAAAATTCACCTGACTCTTGGTATCGCTCAACTGAGTGGCTAACATCGTTCCTCAGTTGAGGGTCCTATTGTGCCAGTCGTAGAACTCACCTCAGCCTTCGTGCGTCACGCGTCCTGTCCGGTCGGACAACGCAAGGTCGACTACTTCGATTCCAAGCAGCGCGGATTCCTGATCGAGATCCGCTGCTCCGGACGCAAGACTTACTATCAGCGCTATTGCGACGAGCGCGGCCGCGAACGCCAATTCAAGATTGGGCGCGCCGATGTCTTGACCAGCGACCAGGCGCGCCGGGCCGGACGCTCCATTCTTGCCCGCGCCGTGCTTGGTGAAAATCCGCAAGTGCGCCGTCAGGAACTGCGGGCGATCCCAAGCTTAAGCGAGTTCGTCACGGAAAAGTATCTGCCGTTTATCAAGACGTATAAGCGCAGCTGGGGAACTGACGAGACCGTATTGCGAATTCACGTTTTGCCCGCCCTCGGGAAAATGGCGCTCGACGAGATCACTGCCGAGCACATCGTAGCGCTGATCGCGGGCATGCGGTCGAAGGGTTATGCCGTGGGCACCTCGAACCGCGTCGTGATGATCCTGCGCTACATGTACAATCTCGCCGCCAAGTGGAAAGTGCCGGGCGTGACGCGAAATCCGACCAGCGGCATCGAGCTCGGCCAGGAGGCGCACCGCAACCGCTTTCTCACGCGCGAAGAGGCGCAGCGGCTTGTCGACGCGCTCACGGTCGATGAAAACCGCACCGCCGCCAACGCCATCCTGTTGCTGATGCTGACCGGCGCCCGGCGTAACGAAATCACCCAGGCAAAATGGGAGCACGTGCTCTGGAACGAGCGCAAGCTTCTGGTGCCGCTTTCGAAGTCGGGCAAGCCGCGATGGATCGCGCTGAGCACATCGGCGATGTCGCTTCTTGATTCGATTCCAAAACTTGCCGGTTGCGACTCTATTTTTCCTTCGCCGATCACCGGGCGGCCATGTCCGTCATTGTGGTTTCCCTGGCGGCGCATCCGGGCGCGCGCGGGATTGCAGGACGTGCGGTTGCACGATCTGCGCCACTCATTTGCGAGCTTCCTGGTCAACGAGGGCGTATCGCTCTACGTGGTGCAGGCGCTGCTTGGGCATGCCAATGCCCGCACCACCCAGCGCTATGCCCACCTCGCCAGCGATACGTTGACGGACGCGACCGAAATCGTCGATGGCATCGTTGCCGCGCAGCCGCACCTCGTTCCACGCCCCGCTGCGGAGCAAGTTGCGAATTGGTGAGGGAGGGCGTGAGCGGTTGTCCGCTCATTCCCGCGAAAGCGGGAATCCAGAAAGGTTTCTCAAAAGGCTGGGTCCCCGTTTTCGCGGGGACGAGCGGGAGCGCAATCTGCTTACACCGCGCTGCGCGCGGCGAGCGCCATGCCGATCATGGCGGTGCCGCCCAACAACAGATTAATCCCGACCAACAGCCCGAGCGCCCAGGTGGCTGTCCCCGGCAGGCCGGCGAAAATGATGCCCGCCAGGATGAGATCGACGATGCCGCTTGCCAGCATCCAGCCCCAGCGTCCGGACAATTGCGCGCGATGCTCGAAGGCGTACATCAAGGTGACGATGCCCTCGATGACA
>JBQCCX010000203.1:0-2949 GCA_051961815.1 Xanthobacteraceae bacterium | reverse complement strand
AGCGATGTGGAACTCTCCAAGCTGCTGGCGCAGCTGCGGCCGCATGCGATGATGCTGGTGATTTCCAGCGCCGACGAATACATCAAGGATATGCTCACCGCATTGCGCGCCTGAGCGGCGGATCGGGAGCGATGAAAGTATCCGGAACGATCATGGTCCAGGCGCCGCGCGTGCAGGTCTATAAGGCGCTGCGCGACGCGCGGCTGTTCGCGTCCTGCGTCGAAGGCGTGCACGACCTCGCCGAGACCGGCCCGGACGCCTACAGCGCGACCTTCGAGACCAAGGTCGCCTACATGAAATTTGCCTTCAAGGTGACGGTCCAGGTGGTCCGCGCCGAGGAGCCGCGCGAAATCGAAGCCAAGATCGAAGGCTCGCCGCTCGGCATCGTCGGACGGCTGACCGCAACCTCATTGACGCGACTGACCGAGGTGTCCGGCGCGACCCGCATCGACTACGACGTCGAGGCGGCGCTCACCGGCAAGCTGGGCAGCCTCGGCCAGCCGGTGCTGCGCGCCAAGGCCAAGGAGATGGAACGACAATTTGCCGTGCGCCTGTCGGAGGCTTTTGCGGCGCAGAATCCCTCCTCTCGATGATCGCGAAAAAGCTAGGTTTGGCGTGAAGCGCCCGCTATGATTTTTCCGTGCGCGCCGACAAGAGAGCGCACCGCCGGGGAGGAAGACATGACTGAACTGACCGCAGGCGCGGTGTCGTGGTATCGCTCACTGACGGCGAGCCAGTGGCGGACTTTGGTCGCCACTAATCTCGGGTGGCTGTTTGACGGTTACGAGGCTTATGCGCTGTTTCTGACCGTCGGCCCGGCGATGCGCTCGCTGCTCGATCCGTCGCAATATGCGCAGATCCCCGCCTATATCGGCACGGTGGTGGCGATCACGCTGCTCGGCTGGGGCATCGGCGGTTTCTGCGGCGGCATCCTCGCCGACTATATCGGCCGCAAGCGCACGATGATCTACGCCATCCTGGCCTATTCGCTTTTGACCGGTTTGACGGCGATATCGTTCAACTGGATTTCGTTTGCGCTGCTGCGTTTCCTGGTCGGCATCGCCATCGGTTCGGAATGGGCGACCGGCTCTTCGATGATGGCCGAGCTGTGGCCGAACGAGGCGCGCGGCAAGGGCGCCGGCCTCATGCAATGCGGGCTCGGCATCGGCTTCTTTCTCGCGTCGTTCATTTGGCTGTTCGTCGGCGCATGGGGGCCCGACGCCTGGCGCTATATGTTCCTGATCGGCATCCTGCCGGCGCTGTTGACGCTGTGGATCAGGACTTCGATCGACGAGTCGCAGGCCTGGCAGCGTGTTGACGCACAGCGGCGCGAGGCGCACGCGCGCAAGGACTCCGGCGCCGCGCTCTCCACGCACGAACAGGCGCTCACGCGCTTTACCATCGCCGACCTGTTCGCCGAGCCGGAAAGCCGCCGGCGCATCATTCTCGCTTTCCTGATGTCGCTGACCACGACGCTCGCCTGGTGGGGCATTTCGTCATGGGTGCCGCCCTATATCGCTTCGGTCGCAGCGAAGGCGAACCTGCCCGGCCCGCAATGGGCGAGCTATGCCGGCATGGCCTACAATTTCGGCGCTATCCTCGGCTATATCAGCCTCGGCTTCCTCGCCGACCGTTTCGGCCGCAGGCCCGTGGTGATGTTCTACTTCGCCGCGTCGCTGTTGATGACGCCGGTCCTGTTCCTGTGGACCACCGACCTCAATCTGCTCCTGGTCGCCGCCGCGGTGAATGCGTTCTTCACGCTCGGGCAATATTCGTGGATGCCGGTGTGGCTGCCGGAACTGTTTCCGACTCGCTCCCGGGCCACGGGCATCGCGTTTTCGTTTAACGCGCCACGGTTCATCGCTTTTCTCGGGCCGTTATTTGCCGGCGCGCTGATCGTGCAATTCGGCGGTTTCAGTCACGCCGCGATGAGCATCGCCTGCATTTACGTGCTCGGCTTCTGCGTCGCGCCGTTCCTGCCGGAGACCAAGGGCAAGCCGCTGCCGGCGTAAAGCTCTCCGTGTCCTCCCCCGCATAGCGGGGGAGGGGGACCGCTTGGCTCGCACCTCAGGATGACGGGTAAGCACCCGCCTTTCGCGGGGACGAGCGACGCCTTATTTTGCTCGGCATGCCTCTCGAACCAATCCCCCTCGAAACCGATGTCCTGGTGATCGGCTCCGGCGCTGCCGGAATGTATGCCGCCATCGAAGCTTCGCGCGGCGGCGCGCGCGTCTTCCTCGTCGACCGCAGCCTCATTGGCCGCGGCGGCGCGACCGTGATGGCGCAGATGACGGTCGCGGCGGCGCTGGGCGAAGAGGTGCCCGACGCGCCGCGCCACCACTACGACGACACCATCGCCGCCGGGCGCGGGCTGTGCGACGAGAATCTGGCGCAGCTTCTGTGCGAGGAGGCGCCGGCCTGCATTCGCGAGCTCGACGGCTGGGGCGTCGGCTGGGCGCGCAAGGATGGCCACATCACCGCGACCACCGCGCCCGGCCACGACCGGGCGCGCTGCGTCTATGTCGATTTCATCAATACCGGACCCGCGGTATCGAAAACGCTGCGCACGGTGATGGCGCGCAACAAGGACATCCGCAAAGCCGGCGACATCTGCATCACCGATCTGGTCGCTGGCTCCGACGGTGAGATTGCCGGGGCGGTCGGCTGGCACGTCAGCAACGGCGCTCCGGTCTTGATCGCCGCCAAGGCCACTGTGCTCGCGACCGGCGGGCTGACGCGCATCTACCGGCGCAACAGCGCCTCGCTCAATATGGGCGGCGACGGCTACGCGCTGGCGCTGCGCGCCGGCGCCTCATTGATCGACATGGAATTCGTGCAGTTCTTTCCGATCGGACATCTGGCGCCGCGGCTCGTTGGCATGGATCCGATCATGTGGGATCCGTTCCGCTACAAGCTCGGCGGGCGGCTTCTCAACGGCCGCATGGAAGA
>JBQCCX010000202.1:0-2045 GCA_051961815.1 Xanthobacteraceae bacterium | reverse complement strand
TGTTCACGGGCTTCGACGTCCCCGGACGCAATCAGTTGCAGCGCGAATTCGTGCAGTCCCGGATTGTGGCCGACCACGACCAGTTTGTTCGCCTTGCGCGGCTCGGCGACCAGTTCCAGAAGTTTATGCGGCGATGCGTTGTAGATGCGGTCATCGGTTTCCAGACGCGGCGGCTTGTCAAAAGCGGTGGCGACCAGATCCCAGGTCTCTCGGGCGCGCGTCGCCGGCGAGACCAGCGCCAGATCCGGAACCATATCGTGGTGGGCCATGTAAGCGCCGAGCGTGGGCGCATCGGCGCGGCCGCGTTTCATCAGTTTGCGATCGCGATCACGTTGCCCGGGCTCGGCGCGCTCGGTCTTGGCGTGGCGGAGCAGCATCAAACGGCGCATAACCGTACTGTCGCTTTCCGGGCCTAACCTGTCCACTGGCCTCGGCCGCCCGAAAGTCTTACATAGCGGCAGCGATGCGCGATCCCAAATCACACAAAAACGCCGAAGCCAGCGAAATCTACGGCGACAGCTGGTACGCGGCGACAATGGTCGATGCGGCGCGGCGGCCGGCGCTCTATTCAGACCTCGATATCGACGTCTGCGTCATCGGCGGCGGTCTGGCGGGGCTGACCACTGCGCGCGAATTGGCGCGCAAAGGCTGGTCCGTCGTCTTGCTCGAGGCGGGCCGGCTTGCCGCCAAGGCCTCCGGACGCAATACCGGCTTTGTTTTGCCGGGATTCGGCGCTGATGCCGACAAGCTTATTGCCCGCGTCGGTTTCGAGCGTACCAAGGATCTTTGGGCGCTGGCTCAGGCTGGCGTTGATTATGTGCGCGATACGGTCGAGACCGAACACCCGGCCGGCGTCGATGCGCAGGACGGCTGGCTTCATGTATCGAAGCAAGACAATAGCGATGAATTTGTAAAATATGTCGCGCTGCTCGGAGAACTCGGCTGTGAAATCGAGAGCTGGCCGACTGAGCGGGTGCGTGAAGTCTTACGCAGCGAGCGGTATTTTTACGCCATCAATTATCTGCGCGCGCTTGCCATTCATCCGCTCAACTACGCGCTGGCGCTTGCCGCCGCCGCGGAGCGCGACGGCGCACGGATTTTCGAGAACACGCCGGCGCTCTCGATCGATCCGAGCGGAGTGCGCAAGCGCATCGTGACGCCGGGGGCGCGGCTGCGCGCCAATCATGTGGTGCTGTGCGGCAATATCGGTCTCAAATCACTCATGCCGCGGCTTGCCGCGACCATGGTGCCGCTGACGACCTATGTGATCACCAGCGCGCCACTGGGCGATCGACTCGCGGAATCGGTGCGCTATCGCGGCGGCGTGAGTGACACAGATGCCGCCGACAATCATTATCGCGTCGTCGGCGGCGATCGGCTGATGCTGTCCGGTCGCGCCACGACCTGGGCACGCAACCCGCGCCGTTACGTCGGAGCTCTAAAGGCGGACATCAAAAAGACTTATCCGCAGCTCGGCGATGTCGAGGTCGATTATGCCTGGGCCGGAACGTTGGGGATTACGATGCATCGCATGCCGCAGATCGGCGAACTCGGCCCGGGTGTGTGGCTGGCCAGCGGTTTCGGCGGTCACGGTCTCAATACCACGGCGATGGCCGCCAACCTGATCGCGCGCGCGATCATCGACGGTGATCAGACTTGGCGACAATTCACGCCGTTCGAACTGGTCTGGGCCGGTGGCATATTCGGCCGGGTGGCGGCGCAGATCCGCTTTTGGGTCAAACGCCTGAAAGCCGCGGTCGAAGAGCGCCGCGCCAAAGCGCGCGAATTGGCCCACTGGCAGGCTCAGCTAGACGCGCCTGCGCCACCGCAGCCGGACAGCAATGGTGCTCCGACAGGGCAGACGCCGGCAGCGTCGCGTCCCGATCAAGTCGGCGGCGGTACGGCTTTGCGGTCGTCCAACGAAGCGGCACTGTCAGAAGCCGCTTCGGTTGAAAGCGCAGCGCCCGGACGCGCTTTGTCGGCAACCGCCGATCCGGTCCCGGAGCCCGGCAGCGTTGAACATGCCGCCCCGCGCGCGGGACGAC
>JBQCCX010000201.1:0-9872 GCA_051961815.1 Xanthobacteraceae bacterium | reverse complement strand
ATCGCCGTCGGCGACGCGCCGCCCTTTGCCCCGATCGAAACATCGCCGGGCACGGCGGAAATGCAACGTTTCGCTGAATTGCTCAGCGGCGCCCGCGCGCCGATCGTGATCCTCGGCGGCAGTCGCTGGTCGCAACAGGCTTGCGACCGCATCGCCGCTTTTGCCAAAAAATACGCGCTGCCGGTTTGCACGACGTTCCGGCGCGGGCATCTGTTCGACCAGACCCATCCCTGTTACGCCGGCGATCTCGGCATTGGCCCCAATCCGAAATTGCTCGAACGCATCAAAGCGTCAGACCTGGTCGTCGCCGTCGGCGCCCGGCTCGGCGAATTACCCTCGCAACATTATACGCTGTTCGACATTCCCGGCCCGCAAATGCCATTCGTGCATGTGCATCCGGGCGCGGAAGAACTCGGCCGCGTCTACAGTCCGCAACTCGCGATCCACGCGACGCCGACGGCGTTCACGGCGGCACTGGAGAACCTAAGCTTCGCGCGCGCTCCGTCGGGCGACGCCAAAACCGCACATGCCGATTATCTCGCCTGGACCGAGCAGCCGACCACACAGCCCGGCGCGGTGAATTTCAGCGCGGTGATGGTGTGGCTGCGCGAAAATCTTGCGCCCGATGCGATCATATGCAACGGGGCCGGAAATTATTCGGCATGGATCCACCGGTTCTTCCGCTTCCGCCGTTTCGGCCAGCACGTCGCGCCGGTTTCCGGCTCGATGGGCTATGGCGTTCCGGCGGCAGTGGCGATGAAGCGGCTTTTTCCCGGGCGTCAGGTCGTCTGCATCGCCGGCGACGGCGACTTCCTGATGAACGGCCAGGAGTTTGCGACTGCGGTCCAATACGATCTGCCGTTCACGACCATTGTCTTCGACAACGGCATGTATGGCACCATCCGCATGCATCAGGAGCGCGAATATCCCGGCCGCATTTCCGCGACCGCATTGCGCAATCCCGACTTCCCCGGCTATGCGCGTGCGTTCGGCGGCTTCGGCGTTTCGGTCGAGCGGACCGAGGACTTCGCGCAAGCATTTCGCGAGGCGGAGGCCTCGGGCAAGCCGGCAATCGTCCGGCTCGCGATCGATCCTGAATCGATCACGCCGGGAACGACGCTTGCCAAGATCCGCGCCAAGGCGCTGGCCGACAAAAATCGCTAACCGGCGATCGTCACCAAAAACCGCCGACGCCGATCGCCGGGAACGAATACCGGCGCCATGGATTGAGACGGCAGTGATGGAGATCTGCCAATGAAGACTCTGCTGAGTTGCGTCGCTTTGGCGCTTGCAATCGCATTGACGAGTGCCCCTGCCGACGCCAAGGGCTGCCTTAAAGGCGCGGCCGTCGGCGGCGTTGCCGGTCATGTCGCCGGCCACCACGGCTTTGTCGGTGCCGCGGCGGGTTGCGCGATCGGTCATCACGAGGCCAAGAAGAACGCAAAGAACAACCCCAACCAGCAGCCGCAGTGAGCTGGATGACGGCGATTATTCGGCCTTGATCCCGGCGGCCTTGATGATCGGCCACCATTTTTCGACTTCGCCTTTCTGAAAGGCATAGAGCGCGTCGGGCGTCTGCTGCTCGCGCGGATAAATCTCTTGGGCGAGATCGAGAAGTTTCTTGCGCGTGTCCGCGTCTTCGAGCGCGGCAACCACCGCCGCGTTAAGCTTGGCCAGAATCGGCTTGGGAGTGGCTTTTGGCGCCCACATCGCGTGCCAAAAGGAGAAATAAAAACCCGGCAGGCCCGCTTCGTCAGTGGTGGGAATATCCGGTGCCACCGCGATGCGCGCTTTGGCGGTCACGGCATAGGCTTTGAGGTCGCCGGATCGCACATGGGTGAGCGAGACCGCGGGCGTATCGAGCTGGATGTCGGTGATCCCGGCGAGCAGATCTTGCGTCGCCAGGCCAGCGCTGCGGTACGAGATCATCTGCCATTTCACGCCGACCAGCTGCTGCATCAGCACGCCAGCGACATGGCTCGGGCTGCCGATGCCCGACGTCCCCATGGTCGCTTTGTCAGCGTTGGTTTTGAGCCAGGCGACCAGCTCTTTCAGATTGCCGGCCGGCATGGTCTTGCGGGCGTCGACCAGGAACGGCTGCGTGGCGACCAGCGCGACCGGGGCGAAATCGTTCAACAGATCGAAATCAAGCGAGTAAATCGCTCCATTGGCAACGTTCGTTCCCCACATGCCCCACAGCACCGTGTAGCCATCCGGCGCGGCGCGCGCGGCGCGGGTCACGCCGATCGTGCCTGCGGCGCCAGCCGTGTTCTCGACGACGACGGGCTGGCCGAGTGTCGGCCGCATGCCTTGTGCGATGATCCGCCCAAGCGTGTCGGTCGAGCCGCCTGGCGCTAGCGGAACCACCATGGTGATCGGGCGCGACGGATAGTCGTCGGCGGAGGCCGGCGGCATCGCAGCGGCAAAGCAGACGACAGCCGCCGCAATCGCCGAAATAGGTTTGATCCTCATCGACCTTCTCCCTCCGTGGCCGAAGAGTCGACCACAAATCCACGACGGGTCCACCATGCCATAGAAGACGCGCGCGCAAATGCAAATCCATCCCTCCCGCGGCGAACACGTTGCCGCGTGTTGTGAATCGTGGTTCAGTTATTGTTGCGTTTTCTGGATCACATGCCTTATCGCCGGACCGAAAATGTGGAGCGCCGACTTGCAGCGCGGCACGCCGCAATCATTACCGCGGCGCGCGAAGCGGCCAGCGAAGGCGGCATGGCGGCGGTGCAAATCGCTTCTGTCGCCCGGCGCGCCGGCATCGCCGCCGGGACGGTCTACCGCTACTTTCCCGGCAAGACCGATCTCGTTGCGGCGGTATTTGCTGAAATCTCCGAGCGCGAGATCGGCGCGCTGCGGCGTGCAGCAGCGAACGCGCCGGGTCCGTTGTCGGCGCTGGCTTGTGTGATCATGAACTTTGCCGCGCGGGCGCTGCGTCATCGCCGGCTTGCTTTCGCAGCTATCGCCGAACCCCTCGACGCGGCGATCCATCCGATCCGGCTGAAATTTCGAAAACTACTCGCGGACGAATTCGCAACGCGGATCGCGGCCGCGATTGCGAGCGGGCATCTGCCGAAACAGGACGTGGCGCTCGCCGCGGTCGGCGTGCTCGGCCTTCTGGTTGAAGGCACGATCGGACCGCTGGCGCCGCAATCGGGCGGGCGCGAACGTGAATTGGTGCAATCGCTGGCTTTGACCGCTTTGCGCGCGCTTGGGCTTGCCGATCCTCGGGCGCGCGGTTTGGTCGTCCAGACGACGATAGCCGCCGGTTGAACGGCGCAACCTGACGATCAACGTCTTGATCAATGCGAGATCAGCACCGGCACGGTCATCGATTCGAAAATCGAGCGGGTCGCGCCGCCCATCACGAATTCGCGCAAACGCGAATGACCATAACCGCCCATGACCATCAGATCGGCGCCGCTGTCGGCGGCGTGCGACAGCAACGCGTCGCCGACATCGATGTTGCCGCCGGAGATGCGATGAACATCGACTTTCAGGCCATGCCGGGCGAGATGCTGGCCGATATCGGCGCCCTCGATTTCATCCTGCTTGCCGCGTTCGTTGGCGACGATGACGATCTCGACCCGACCGCTGTTGCGGATGATCGGTATGGCGTCGGCGACGGCGCGGGCGGCGGTGCGGCTGCCATCCCAGCAAATCATCACATTGTCGGTTTTAAACGGCATCTTCTGAATGTAAGGCACCATGATCATCGGCCGGCCGGATTCGAACAGCGTGGTTTCGCCGACGATCTGCTCCATCGCACTGATGTCCGGCTTCGCTTGGCCGACAATGGCAAGATCAAACCGCCGCGCCATGCGGGCAAACTGATCGCCGGCGCCGGAGAGGCTGGCGCTGGTCATCACCGGCTCGGCAGAAATCCCGGCCTGGTTGCTGGCGGCGTTGAAACTCTTGATCGCGACCTCGGCTGCGGTTTCATTGTCCTCGCGCTGGGTCTCGATGACGTCGGCCGGAATGTAGCCGGCGCCGGAAATCGGCACCACCGGGTCGTAAATGAACGCGACCCCGGTCAAGTGCGCTTGCAAAGCGGCCGCGACCGAAATGGCGTATTTGCCGACAATACTGCCCTCCGTGGTGACGCTCAGATTGACGATGATGTCTTTGACCATGATGGCGTCTCCTGCCTCAGCACATTGAGCATAATCTATCTCAAGCTGCCGCGCTTTGTTTTGCGCCGGATCAATGCCGGCTATTTTTTGACTTCGCCATTCGCATCGAATTGCTTGAGATAGGCCCACAAATCGTCGATCTCCTGCGGGTTGGTGATGCCGGCGAAAGCCATTTTCGTGCCCGGCATTTTGGCCGCAGGGCTGCGGATATAATCCTTGAACGTTGCCTCGTTCCAGACAATGCCCGAGTTCTTGTTGGCGTCGGAATAGTTGAAGCTCGCGACCGCGCCGGCGGCCCGACCGTCGAGACCGTTGAGCTCGGGACCGACTTTGTTCTCTGCTCCACGCCCGATGGCGTGGCAGGGCAGGCATTTATTGAAGGAGCGCTGTCCTTTTTCGACGTCTTGGGCAGCGGCCTTTTGCAATGTCCCGGAGGCCGCCGTCGCGGCGATAAAGACAGCCGCCGCAAAAACCATACGCGTCATGTTTGATGTCCTGTTTGCCCGATGCGGCCGAGGCGAAGGGCAGGGCGCGAGGGCGCGACTGCAGTGTTCAAGCGATCCCGGCGCGGTGTGTCAATCTCGCCCCGCGGAGAGGCCAACCACTGTTGCATGCCTGTTCTGTGATGCGCTGTCATGCGGCAACAAAGCAGATCGGGTCGCTGCGCCGCCCGGCGGCATTGGCGCCATCATCCGCTATAATGACAGCCGCAAACGCCGGGAGGATGCGATGGCGCTGATAATGCCGCAGTCCGATGCCGCCGTTCTTGGTCGCCGTGCCGAGATCGTCGCGGCACTCAAGCGCATTGTGCCAGGCGAAGGCGTGATCGACTCCGATATCGCGATGCGGCCGTTCGAGAGCGACGGCCTGACCGCCTATCGCCAGCTGCCGATGGTGGTGGTGCTGCCGGAGACCACCGCGCAGGTCGCGGCGGTGCTCGGATACTGCCACCGCGAGGGCATCAAGGTCGTGCCGCGCGGCGCCGGCACCTCGCTCTCGGGCGGCGCCTTGCCGCTCGGCGACGGCGTGCTGCTCGGCCTTGCGAAATTCAATCGCGTTCGCGAAATCGATTACGACAATCGCGTCGCGGTGGTGGAGCCCGGGGTGACCAATCTCGCGGTCTCGGAGGCGGTCGCGAGCGCCGGGTTTTATTACGCGCCCGACCCGTCGTCGCAGATCGCCTGCACCATCGGCGGCAACATCGCGGAAAATTCCGGCGGCGTGCATTGCCTCAAATACGGCATGACCACCAACAACGTGCTGGGCTGCGAATTGGTTTTGATGACTGGCGAGATCTTGCGGCTCGGCGGCAAGCATCTCGATTCCGGTGGCTATGATCTTATGGGCATCGTCACCGGTTCGGAGGGCCTGCTCGGGGTCGTGACCGAGGTGACGGTGCGCATTCTCAAGCGGCCGCAGACCGCGCGTGCGGCAATAATCGGCTTTGCGGCCTCGGAAGACGGCGGCGAATGCGTGGCCAAGATCATCGGCGCAGGCATCATCCCCGGCGGCATGGAAATGATGGACCGGCCGGCGATCCACGCCACCGAAGAGTTCGTGCATGCCGGCTACCCGCTCGATGTCGAGGCCTTGCTCATCGTCGAGCTCGACGGCCCGGCGGCGGAGGTCGACCATCTGCTGGAACGCGTCCAGGAGATCGCCCGCCAATGCCGGGCCACCAACTGCCGCATTTCCAATTCGGAACAAGAGCGCTTGTTGTTCTGGGCCGGGCGCAAGGCGGCTTTCCCGGCTGTCGGCCGCATCTCGCCCGATTACTACTGCATGGACGGCACCATCCCGCGCGCCAAACTGCCCCTGGTATTGCGCCGGATGCAGGAATTGTCGGCGAAATACGGTTTGCGCTGCGCCAATGTGTTCCACGCCGGCGATGGCAATCTGCACCCCCTTATTCTCTATGACGCAAACAAGCCCGGCGAGCTTGAGCGGGCAGAGCAATTCGGCTCCGATATTTTGCGGCTATGCGTGGAAGTCGGCGGCGTGTTGACCGGCGAGCACGGCGTCGGCGTCGAGAAACGCGACCTGATGCCGACGATGTTTTCGGAAACCGATCTCAACCAGCAGCAGCGGCTCAAATGCGCCTTTGACGACAAGAGCCTGCTCAATCCCGGCAAGGTCTTTCCGACCTTGCACCGCTGCGCCGAACTTGGGCGTATGCATGTGCATGCCGGACGTGTCGCGTTTCCCGACCTGCCGCGATTTTGAAAATTCAGGATAAGGCAACGCATCCCGTCATGAAATTCGGTCTGTTCACGTCGGCGCAGGCGAATAGCGGCGAACTCGGGCCGGAGACCGGGCAGGGCTTTCGCGATTATCTCGATTTCAACGTCGCCGCCGAGCGACTCGGTTTTGTATCCAGCTTTTTGGTCGAACATCATTTCACCGGCTGGAATCAGGTCTCGGCGACGCTGATGCTCTTGACCGCGCTCGCCATGCGCACCACGCGATTGCGCCTTGGCTCGGCGGTGATGGTCCTGCCCTGGCACAACCCGGTCTTGCTTGCGGAGGAAGCCGCGACGCTCGATCTGATTTCCGGCGGACGCCTCGATTTCGGCATCGGCAAAGGCTATCGCCATAGTGAGTTCAAAGGTTTTCAAATCGCGCCCGAGGAGGCGCAAGCGCGTTTCGACGAGGCGCTTGAAATCATGATCCGCGCCTGGACCGAACGCCGCAGGTTCTCGCATCGCGGCCGGTTCTGGCGCTTCGAAGACATCGTGGTCGAGCCGCCGCCGGCGCAAAGACCGCATCCGCCGCTGTGGGTCGCCGCCGGCAGCGCCGGTTCGATCCAGCGCGCGGCGGCGCGCGGCTTCAACCTGATCCTCGATCAATATGCCGCGCCGGAACAGATTGCCGAGCGCATCGCACTCTACAGGGCCGAGCGCGCATCGCACGGGCTGTCGTTTGACCCGATGCAGGTTGCGGTGGCGCGGCAGCTCTATGTTGCGAGCGACGAAGCCGACAGAGCGGCGGCGCTGCAGCGCCAGGCCGCCTACACCAGACGCACGGTCGAGGTTTCGCGCCGGCCGGGCGCGCAGTCGGCCGGTACACCGGGCTCCCATGTCCTTGCCTATGCCGGCAAAACCGGCGGCACCGAAGAGCACGCGCTGTTTGGCACGCCGGATCGCATTGGCGCGATGCTCGAATCCCTGCAGCAAGCCGGCGTCCATTATGTGTTGCTCACGTTTGCCGGCGGCATGGCGCAACTGCAACGGTTCGCGCGCGAGATCATGCCGGCCTTTGTGCGCCCCGCCGCTGCGCCACAGGCCGCCGAGTGAGCGCCCGCCATGAGTGAGCCGCTGCGGCCGCGTGACGCCAAACAAGTCGAGGAGGCTGTTTCCTGGGCGCTGGCGCAGGGCAAGACGCTCGAACTGATCGGCCATGGCAGCAAGCGAGCGATCGGCCGCGCCGCGCAATGGGACGCGACGCTCGATCTGTCCGGATTGAGCGGCGTGACGCTCTACGAGCCGGAGGAGTTGGTGCTCTCGGCCAAAGCCGGCACGCCGCTTGCAGAGATCGAGGCCTTGGTCGCGGACAAACGCCAGGAGCTTGCGTTCGAGCCGATGGATTACGGCCCGCTGTTTGGCGGTGAAACCGGCATCGCGACCATTGGCGGCGCGATCGCAGCCAATGCGTCCGGCCCGCGGCGCATCAAATCGGGCGCCGCGCGCGACCATTTTCTCGGTTTTTCCGCCGTCTCCGGACGCGGGGAGACATTCAAATCGGGTGGCCGAGTGGTCAAGAACGTCACCGGCTATGACCTTTGTAAATTGATGGCCGGCTCCTGGGGCACGCTCGCGGCGATGACCGATGTGACAATCAAGACGCTGCCGAAGGCAGAGACCGAGATGACGATCCTTGTGCTCGGGGTCGATGCGCTGGTTGCGCGCAAAGCGATAGCGGCGGCCATGGCCTCTTATGGCGATGCGTCGGCGGCCGCGCATTTGCCCGCGGCGGCCGCAGCGGAGGTGGCCGAAACCGCTTCGGCCGGTGCGGCCGTCACCGCGCTACGCCTGGAAGGCGTGGCGCCTTCGGTGACGCAGCGCAAGGCTGTCCTGGAAGAGCTGCTCGCGCCGTTCGGCGCACTGGCGAGCCTTGATGAGGCGCCGTCGCGGGCGCTGTGGCGCGCAATCCGCGACGTGATGCCGTTTGCGGCGAAGGGTTCGAGCGGCGGCGCTGACATCTGGCGTATATCGACCGCGCCCGCTCATGGCCCTGAGATTGGGCGTACGCTCGCCGACAAAGCCGGCGCCGCGATGCTCTACGATTGGGCCGGCGGGCTGGTTTGGGCGGCTTTGCCGCGCAGCGATGACGCGCACGCATCCTTGGTGCATGCCACGGTGGCGGCTGTTGGCGGGCACGCCACGCTCATTCGCGCGCCGGCTGCGGTCCGTGCCAAGGTCGATGTGTTCACGCCCGAGCCGCCGGCACTTGCGGCGCTGACGCAGCGCGTGCGCAAAGGCTTCGATCCGCAGGGCGTTCTCAACGCCGGCCGGATGTGGGCGGGGGTGTGATCATGCAATTGACTACCGGCGATGCAAACTAACTTCACCCTGACGCAGCTTGCCGATCCCGATATCGCGGAATCGGAAAAGATTCTGCGCGCCTGCGTGCATTGCGGCTTTTGCACCGCGACCTGTCCGACCTATGTGCTCGGCGGCAACGAGCTCGATTCGCCGCGCGGTCGCATTTACCTGATCAAGGACATGCTGGAGCACGACCGGCCGGCCACGACCGAAGTCGCGATCCATATCGATCGTTGCCTGTCCTGCCTTGCTTGCATGACCACTTGCCCGTCGGGGGTGCATTACATGCACCTCGTCGACCATGCTCGCGTCCGCATCGAGGAGACCTATCGGCGGCCGCTTGGCGAGCGTGTCATGCGCGCGCTGCTCGCGCATGTCATGCCCTATCCGCGCCGCTTTCAGCTCGCCGCCTTCGCGGCGCGCTTTGCCAAGCCGTTGGCGCCGGTCGCCGCGGCGTTGGGGTTGAAGCGGGTTTCGGCACTGCTGCGTCTATCGCCGTGGCGGCGGCCAAATCCGCCCCGAGCGGCGCAGACGTTTCCCGCGGCGAGCCCATCCGGCCGACCGCGACGCGTGGCGCTTCTCGCCGGCTGCGTCAACGACGTGTTGGCCCCTCCGATCAATGACGCCGCAATCCGGCTCCTCACTCGATTTGGCGTTGAGGTTGTGGTCGCCGCAGGCGCCGGCTGCTGCGGCTCACTGGTCCATCATCTTGGCTGGCACGAACAGGCGCTGGCGCAGGCGCGCGCTAACATCGATGCCTGGAGCGCGCTCGGCGATCTCGACGCGATCCTGATCACGGCCTCGGGATGCGGCACTACCGTGAAGGACTACGGTTTCATGCTGCGGCAGGATCCTGCCTACGCGGAGCGGGCGGCGCGAGTGGCAAAACTCGCCAAGGACATTACCGAATATCTCGCGACGCTACCGCTCGCACCGGAACCGCGTGCGGAAAAGCTTGTCGTCGCCTACCATTCGGCATGTTCGATGCAGCACGGCCAGCGTGTCGTTCACGAGCCCAAGGAGATTCTCAGCAAAGTCGGTTTCATCGTGAAGGACATCCCGGAAGGTCACCTATGTTGTGGTTCGGCCGGGACCTACAATATTCTGCAGCCGGACATCGCAAGGAGGTTGCGCGAGCGTAAAGTCAGGACTATCGAGAGATTGCGACCTGATGTGATCGCGGCCG
>JBQCCX010000200.1:0-4187 GCA_051961815.1 Xanthobacteraceae bacterium | reverse complement strand
ACACTGGCCGCCGAACTGGCGCGCCCTGTTTCCTAGCGCGCCTTCGCGCGAGCGGGTTACGCCGAGTGACCGTCAAAGTCGCCGGTTTTCGGCAGCTTCTTCTCCCGCTGGGGGGTCATCTTGGCGGGATCAGGCGCGCCTGGCACGCCGCGCGGACCAAGCTCACGGCGCGCCATTTGGTCTTCGGTCTCGCGTTCTTCTTCCGGGATGTTCTTGTGCATGATCGGTCAGAACGGACGATGCGTGCGGCCGAACAGCCAGCCGAGCCCAAGCGCGATGGCGACCGCGGTGTAGGGCTGCGTCTCGATCGTGTTGCGTAGCGCGCGCTCAAGCGAGCCGGCCGCCTGTTGCGCCGCTTCATTGGCGCTGTCGGCCAGACCGGAAGCTCGGTCGCGCGCATGTTCGTAGACGTCGCGGGCGGCATCCGAAGCCTCGCCAGCAAGATCGCTCGCCTGTTTCTTCACTTCGCCGAACCCTTGATTGAGGTCTGAGCCGGCCGAACGGGTTTGAGCCATGACACTCCTCTGCTTGATGGTCGCGTATTGCTGTGTCTGGGCGGTAACGCCCAGCCGACCGCAAAAGTTCGCGCTGGCTGAGGTTTTCAACGCAAATATTTGCTGCCGCTCACATTTTTCGATCAGGCCTGGCCGGCACGGCACGCAGCGGGGAACGATCGCCGCACCGGGGCGTTCCATGGTGCGCATTGCGGCAGGCATTTGGCCTGCCAGGAGGTTCGCCATGCCGATTCTGCTCGGTTTCATTCTCGGAGTGGCCGTGACTATTTTCGGTGTCTACCAGTACGATGCCTCGACCGGTCGCGTCGGCAACGGGTTGCCAGCGAGCGCCGCGGGCGGGAAAGCACCAATGGTCAATTGGGACGTTGTCAGCGAAGACTGGCGCAATTTCCAGTCCAGCGTGCGATCGACCACCGACAGCCTCGAGCGCAAGCTCAAGCAACATTCCGGCTGAAATTTCAGATCGCGCTATTCGGGCCGGACGGCGGGGACTCTGCCTTTCGTCCCGGCGCTCAGGACCTGTTGGGCGACCTCATAGCTGTGCGCAAGCTGCAGCCAGCTCTGCTCGAGACGAAGAAAATCCTCACGGATATTGGGGCAAGTCGCATTGTTTGCTTGACGGGCGCAGTGCGCGGCGTGAGCCTCGCAATCCTCAATTTCCCTGATAAGAGGAAGCGGCATTGTCCCGCATTCCTTTCACAATTTAATTCCCAGGCTGGCGACAACCACGCGGGCCAGCCGCTGCGGGTCGCGCTCGGTCATGGTCGTGCCGAATTCGAGCACGCGACCGGCGATCACTTCGCGGACATCGTCGGGATATTGCGCGCCGTGCAGCATCGCGAAGACGGCGTCAAAAACGTCGCCCAGGAATTTGGTACCGATATCGTCGAAAACGGCGCCGATCACCATGGCGCACCCCTACTCCGAACGATTGTGATCTGGCTTGACAGACGAGTCCGTATGACACGCGACTCAGTCGCCCGATAATTTTTCATGGAAAGCTTTGTGCAGCGCACGCGTCGCGCCGGCCGGCCCGCGTGCTGGCGCGGCAAATTGGCCGGCGGCCAACCGCTTTCAGGACGAAAGCTTTCAGGACGAAAGAAGGGGAGCCCGCGAAACCTTGTCTGTCAGAGGCTTACGCCGATCCGTTGCGACAGGTTTTCCTGCTTGACGGTCGCGTAGCACTCGCAAGCGTGAGATTCGAGCGCCGGACGATCGAGAATGGTGATCCGCCCGCGGCTGTATCGCACGATGCCGCGCTTCTGCAATTCCTGCGCGAGCAAGGTCACCGTGGTGCGGCGCACGCCGAGCATCTCGGCCAGAAATTCCTGGGTCAGCAACAGCTGGTCGCTGCCGGTGCGGTCGGCGCATTGCAGGAGCCAGCGGCACAAGCGCGACGCGCCGTCGTGAATGGCGTTGCAGGCGGCATTCTGCTGCGCTTCCGCCCACAGCGTCTCGGTGTAGCGGGTAATGAGATCGCGCAACGCTGCGCTCCGGCTCGCGGCGTGTTCGAAGCGCGCGGCCGAAATCGCCGAAAATTTTCCAGGGATCTGGACCGTCACGCGAGTAAACGACAGCCGCGGTCCCAAACCGCATTGCAGACCGACCGCTCCTTCCCGGCCGGTCGAGGAGGTCTCGACCATGTCGCCGTCGCCGGTAGTGATCAGCTGCGAGATCATGCCAGTGAGCGGGAAATAGACCTGGTCGATCGGGTCGCCGGCGCCGTAGCACACGACGCCTTGCGGTAGCGTGAGCTGCCGCAGATCCGGTTCTAACAGGGAAAGTGCGTCCTCGGGCAAGGCAGCGAGCAGACGGTTTCCCGCCGGCCTAGCCAACAGACTGTCTCGCTCGGTCCGGGGCATCGGCCTGTTCGCCAATGGGTTACTCCAACTCATAACCGCACCCCACTTATTGAATTATACTCAAACAGCATAGCCCCCGATACCCTTCCAGCGCGATTGGACCCGGACATTTTGGGGGTCCAAATCCCAGGCGCGTTTTGAATTTTGCCGGCAATCGCCGCGGCATTGCTCCCTCCCCAGAGGCCTCGCAAGGTTCAAGGCACAGAACCGACAAATGTTCCACTCGGCCAGGATGTATTTTGTCGGCCCCTTCCCAGGGCCGATTGGCGGGAAAAATCCGCCGGCTGCCTGACGCCGGGCCTCAAATATCGCGGATTATGGGCTTGCCGAACCGGCTCGCCAGATAGGGCTTGCCCCGGCCCCGGGCCACCAGCGCCCGCGATTCCTGGATCGTCGCCTGAACGCTGTGGATCACCTCGCCGAGCCCGCGTTTGCGCTCGGCCATGGCCTCGACCAGGTCCCGAAACCGGGGCGTGAGGTGGTCCAGGCTCGTGTCCATGCGGGCGAACGGAATCTTGTGGATCGGCTCGAAAGAGCCCTCCTCAAAGACGTCGAGCCGCCAGCAGCGGGTTTCCAGCTCGCGGCCTTTCATGAGTTCATGGACGACGTCGTGAGCGTAGCGGAGCGCTATGTCCTGATCCGCAAGGCTGGCGCCGGCTTCATCGTCGATGCCGCCGCATCCGTCATGCAGTTTGAAAGTATAAACGGGCATTGGTTCCGTCCGGGCGTTCGGTAGTTCGGGGTAATCGGCGGATGGCAAACGGAAAAAGTTCAAGGCCCGATCATATTGCTGCGGCCGAATTTTTCCAGAGGTGTTGTTTCGACCGGCGGGCAAACGTCCTCAGTCCGATAATCGACAGCCTAGACCTATGTTCCGCCAGTGCGGCCACTTTCCGCGGGCTCCGACAAAGGTACGTCGATCGTGCATACAACGCCGTCGCCGCGAAATTCGCGCTTCACTTGCCCGTTTGGAATGGCGTTTTCGATCAATGTGCTGCCAAAACCCGCGGGCGCCGATGGCTTGACAGCCGGACCACCCGTTTCTTTCCACGCGAAATGCAGCACTCGCGGGCTGGTGCCCGGGCTTACCGTCCAGGTCAGCGCGACCTTGCCGGTCCGGTTGGAAAAGGCGCCATGTTTCGCAGCATTGACGGCGAGCTCGTGCAGCACCAATCCGAATGGCGTCGCGATATCGGCCGGCAATAGCACCGGCTGCCCCGTGATCTGCAGCCGATCGGTTTTCTGCGGCACATAGGCGGCAAGCTGCTGCTGCGCCAATTCGGCGAGGCTGGCACCCTTCCATTCCGATTCGACCAGCAAAGTATGTGCGCTCGCCAAGGCCGAGAGCCGCCCCTCGAACCGCTCGATCAGCTCTTTGCTGGTCTGATCGCCACGCAGCGTGTGGCGGGCGATGGCCTGGATCACCGTTAGGGTGTTGCGGACCCGATGGGTCAACTCGCTGAGCAACAGCCGCTGCCGCGCTTCGCCTTCGCGCAACGCGTGCTCGACCTGATGCCGCTCGGAAATGTCGACGAAGGTAATCACCACGCCGTCGATCTTGTCGTCGACGGTGCGATAGGGGCGCAATCGCACCTCGTACCAGCGGCCGCTGCGGCTGCGGATCTCGCGTCGTACCGGCGCCAGATCGGCAAGCACGCTGCGGGCATCTTTGACCAGATCGTCGTATTCCAGCTGATGGGCGAAGTCGGTGATGGGCCGGCCCTCATCCGTCTGAGTGACGCTGAACAGGTCGGTGATGCGTTCGGTGAAGCGCTTGATGCGCAGGCTCGTGTCCAGGAACAAAGTGCCG
>JBQCCX010000199.1:0-4840 GCA_051961815.1 Xanthobacteraceae bacterium | reverse complement strand
AGATCGTGGTGGGCCATGTAAGCGCCGAGCGTGGGCGCATCGGCTCGGCCGCGTTTCAGCAGTTTGCGATCGCGATCACGTTGCCCGGGCTCGGCGCGCTCGGTCTTGGCGTGGCGGAGCAGCATTAAACGGCGCATAGCCGTACTGTCGCTTTCCGGGTCTAACCTGTCCACTGGCCTCGGCCGCCCGAAAGCCTTACATAGCGGCAGCGATGCGCCATCCCAAATCACACAAAAACGCCGAAGCGAGCGAAATTTACGGCGACAGCTGGTACGCGGCGACAATGGTCGATGCGCCGCGGCGGCCGGCGCTCTATTCCGACCTCGATATCGACGTCTGCGTCATCGGCGGCGGTCTGGCGGGGCTGACCACTGCGCGCGAATTGGCGCGCAAAGGCTGGTCCGTCGTCTTGCTCGAGGCGGGCCGGCTTGCCGCCAACGCCTCCGGACGCAATACCGGCTTTGTTTTGCCGGGTTTCGGCGCGGATGCCGACAAGCTCATTGCGCGAGTCGGTTTCGAGCGTACCAAGGATCTTTGGACGCTGGCCCAGGCCGGCCTTGATTATGTGCGCGATACGATTGAGACCGAAAAGCCGGCCGGTGTCGATGCGCAGGACGGCTGGCTCTATGTATCGAAGCAAGACAATAGCGATGAATTTGTAAAATATGTCGCGCTGCTCGGAGAGCTCGGCTGTGACATTGAGAGCTGGCCGACTGAGCGGGTGCGCGAAGTCTTGCGCAGCGAGCGGTATTTTTACGCCATCAATTATCTGCGCGCGCTTGCCATTCATCCGCTCAACTATGCGCTGGCGCTTGCCGCCGCCGCCGAGCGCGACGGCGCGCGGATTTTCGAGAACACGCCGGCGCTCTCGATCGATCCCAGTGGAGTGCGCAAGCGCATCGTGACGCCAGGGGCGCGGCTGCGCGCCAATCATGTGGTGCTGTGCGGCAATATCGGTCTCAAATCGCTGATGCCGCGGCTTGCCGCGACCATGGTGCCGCTGACGACCTACGTGATCACCACCGCACCGCTCGGCGATCGACTTGCGCAAACGGTGCGCTATCGGGGCGGCGTGAGCGACACCGATGCTGCCGATAACCATTATCGGGTCGTCGGCGGCGATCGGCTGATGCTGTCGGGCCGGGCAACGACATGGTCGCTCAATCCGCGGCGCTACGTCAGAACCCTGACCGCCGACATCGAAAAGACCTATCCGCAACTTGGCGAAGTCGAGATCGACTATGCCTGGGCCGGCACGCTGGGGATCACCGTGCATCGCATGCCGCAGATCGGCGAACTCGGTCCCGGCGTGTGGCTGGCCAGCGGTTTCGGCGGGCACGGGCTCAATACGACCGCGATGGGCGGCAACCTGATCGTGCGCGCGATCGTCGACGGCGACCAGACCTGGCGTCAATTCACGCCGTTCGAACTGGTCTGGGCGGGCGGCGTAGTCGGCCGGGCGGCTGCGCAAATCCGCGTCTGGGTCAAACGCCTGCGCGCTGCGGTCGAAGAGCGACGCGCCAAAGCGCGCGAATCGGCGCACTGGCAGGCGCAGCTGAATGCCGTCGAGCTCACGCTGCAGCCGGAGCGCGCCGCTCCCTTTGAGCGCCCTGTCCCGGACCAAATCGACGGTGCCGGCGAAGCCGCGCCCGCTCGACCAAATCCGGCCGAGACCGCCGACACGACGCTTGCACAAACCGCATCGGCTCCCGAGGCGTCCGCCGAAACCATCGATTCGTCGGGGGAACCGAGCGCCCCTCAACGCGAAGCACCGCGCGCGGCGGGCCGACGCCGAAAACGCACGCGACCAAGTCCCAGCCGCGCCATCGAGCATGACGCCGAAGCGTAGCGGTTTGGTGCACAACTGATCGGCAACAGGTTTGCAATAATTTACCGCTGGCGGCTCGGCGGCTTCGCACTGAAAGACCGCTGTTGTATGATCGCGGTCTTAAGGGAATCGGGTTGGGCCGCGGGGTATGACAAGGCTTTGGCGCACAAGCGGCGGCTGGGTTGCCGCCTGCATCGGCATTGCGGCCGCGATGGCCCCGGCCATTGGCTCGGCGGCGGACCTGCCGGCCGCGCCGCCGTCGCCGGCTGTGGCGCCGGCGGCCTATGCGCCCCCGGTTCCGGATTGGATCGTGACGATCGGCGGCGAGTTGCGCATTGGGCCGAAATGGCCCGGCGCGCCGGAGGGCACATTCGCCCTGACCGGTGGTCCGCTGTTCAGCATCCGCAAAGTCGGAACACCGCCGGATTTTTTTGGGCCGCGCGACAGTTTCGGCTTTCCGCTTTTGGATCTCGGTCAGATCAAAGCCGGCCCAGCCGTGCAGATTGTTTGGCAGCGCAAAGCCTCAAGCGACACCGCGCTCAATGGCTTGGGCGACGTGAATTACGCATTGCAGGCCGGCGCTTTTGCCGAGTACTGGCCGATGCAATGGCTTCGCCTGCACGGCGAAGTGCGGCAAGGTTTCGGCGGCGAAAAAGGCGTGACTGGCGATCTTTTCTTGGACGCCGTTGTTCCGGCCGGGCAATTCCGGTTTTCGGCCGGACCGCGGCTGACGGCCCAATCCACCGCCGCGGTGAGCCCCTATTTCAGCATCACCCCGGTCCAATCCGCCAATTCTACCGTCGCGGGGTTGCCCGCATTGCCGGTCTATCACGCCGGGGGCGGCTTCTATTCGTACGGCGCGGGGGGCCAGGTGGAATATTTCTTCAACACGCAGTGGGCAACGCATGCTTTTGTTGAATATCAGCGGCTGACCGGTTCGGCAGCTGATTCACCGTTGGTCACCCAGCGCGGCTCGCCGAATCAATTGACCTTCGGATTAGGCGCGACCTATGCGTTCACCACGCACCCGTGGTGGTAGAGCTGCCGGCGCCTAGCGTCCTTCTCTTCGCGTCATAAAAGCCAGCCGCTCGAACAGGTGGACATCCTGCTCGTTCTTGAGCAGCGCGCCATGCAGCGGCGGAATGAGCCGTTTTGGATCGCGCTCGCGCAGCGTTTCGACCGGAATATCTTCGACCATGAGGAGCTTCAACCAGTCGAGCAATTCCGACGTCGAGGGTTTCTTCTTCAATCCTGGCACTTCGCGGATTTCGTAAAAGAGCTTGAGCGCCTCGGCGACGAGGCGATGCTTGATGCCGGGAAAATGGACCTCGACGATCGCCCGCATCGTGTCCGGATCGGGAAAGCGGATGTAATGGAAAAAGCAGCGGCGCAGGAACGCGTCCGGCAATTCTTTTTCATTGTTTGATGTGATCACGACGATTGGGCGGCGGCGGGCATGAATGGTTTCGCCGGTCTCGTAGACGAAAAATTCCATGCGATCGAGTTCTTGAAGAAGGTCGTTGGGAAACTCGATATCGGCCTTGTCGATCTCATCGATCAGCAGCACGGGCCGTTCATCGGCAATGAACGCCTCCCACAGCTTGCCGCGTTTGATGTAATTGCGGATGTCCTTGACGCGGGCGTCGCCCAGTTGGCTGTCGCGCAGGCGTGTCACCGCGTCATATTCGTAAAGGCCTTGCAGCGCCTTGGTGGTCGATTTGATGTGCCATTCGATCAGCAGGGCGCTCAGCGCTTTGGCGATTTCCAGCGCCAGGACGGTTTTGCCAGTCCCGGGTTCCCCCTTGACCAGTAGGGGGCGTTCGAGCGCGATGGCCGCATTAACCGCAACCTTTAAATCATCGGTGGCGACATAACCGCTGGTGCCTTCGAACCGCATAAAACGCATGCCTCCGAGCAGCAAATTAGATCAGGCCGGCAACGCGCCACAAGCGCGGCCGGGGTCCGGCCGCGGCCGACCTGAACCTTGACCACAATCGCGGCGTTCCAGGTCCACGATCTTTGTTGTCACTGTCATGGAGCTTCGTTATAAGCCGCCGCGCGAGAGGGCGCTTCGCAGGTTGGTTGCGGGAGTACACGCAAATGCATTGGTCTAAAGCCAAGAATCGACGCAATCCCGAGAAGCCGCATAAGAACGGCAAGGATGACCTGGCGGGCCTTGTGGCGGACGTGAAATTCTATCGGCCGAGCGACAAAGAGCCGTTTATGAACGAGCGCCAGCGGGAGTATTTCCGGCTGAAGCTGCTCAATTGGCGGGAGGACATCCTCAAGGAGGCCAAAGAAACCCTGCAGCACCTGCAGGACGAAAGCCAGACTCATCCGGACCTCGCCGACCGCGCCTCCTCTGAAACCGATCGCGCCATCGAGCTGCGTGCTCGCGATCGGCAGCGCAAACTGATTGCGAAAATCGATGCTGCGCTGCAGCGCATCGAGGACGGCACCTACGGTTATTGCGAGGAAACCGGCGAGCCGATCACGCTCAAGCGTCTGGAGGCGCGGCCGATTGCCACGTTATCGATCGAAGCCCAGGAGCGCCACGAGCGCCGCGAGCGGGTTTACCGCGACGACTGAGGTCACGGCACGCCAGGCGTTTTGGATAGCGGCATGGCAGCAGAGTTTTCGACGCTGCAGCCGTATCGGCGGCCTTCGTTAAGCCCCCGACATTGACACCCCTGCAGTCAGCTTTGACAATTTGGAATGCAGATCACCGCCGCCATCGTCAGCGAACGTTCGGCGCCCTTCGCATTGGAAAAACTGGAGCTCTGCGATCCGCGCCCGGACGAAGTCATCGTCCGTGTGGTGGCGAGCGGGATGTGCCAGACCGATCTGCATGGACGGGACGGCTATTTTTCCTCGCCTTATCCCGCGGTCTACGGTCATGAGGGCGCCGGCGTAGTGCACGCGATCGGCAGCGCAGTCCGCTCGTTGGCGCCCGGCGATCACGTCGTCATGTCATTTCCGTGGTGCGGAACCTGTCCCAACTGTCAGCAGCAT
>JBQCCX010000198.1:0-3472 GCA_051961815.1 Xanthobacteraceae bacterium | reverse complement strand
GATGCTCGGTCACCGTGTAAACAGTGAGGGGCTTCGCGGACGCGCCAACGCGCCGAGGCGGCGGCGCACCCAAGAGGACCTATATAGGGTTCGCTCGCGGTTTCTGTCAACCTTTCCGAGCACAAAGAAACGAAAAGAAAGCGGCAAGTTTTGCCGGTTTTTGCCACCGGCCGTCTGGCATTTCGGCGGCGCCGCACAGTCGCTGCCCGCCACGCGCAACACGATGGGCCAGCGACAATTTCGCCATTTATCCGCACGCCACGCCGTACTGCGGCCACATTCCTCGGCCGATCCTTGGGTAATCCGTCGGGTGTCACGGATGCGGGGGTAAGCGGCAGCATTCCATAAGCTTTTCACACCGTTGCCGTCCGATGCGCCGGCCACGCCGGCGCCGGAACACGGCAAAGAGGTTCAAGACGGCGGCGCGGGGTTTGCGGCTTGCGCGTTGAGACTTGATCGAGACTTTGGTCAAGACTTGCAAGACTTGCGCTGCTCGGAGAAGTTGCTCGAAGAGAACGCGTTGCTCAAGGGAAATCGTTGCGCGGACCATCTGGCGCGACGAGAGCTGCAAGGGGATTAAGGGGACTTCCGCACCAGGGAACTTTGGCCGCAGCGCGGATTGGCTGCGCGGATTGGCGCAAGGTCGAGACCTGGTCGGGGGCGTGTCGGGGGAAGTGGTCTTGGACCAAACGAGGCTGCGCGGCACTAAACATCATCGTCGCTTGGCGGCCGAGACGATCGATCTCGGCAACGAGCCGCCGCTTTCGGTCGACGGCGGCACCGGCGGCCTGGTCGATCGCCGCCGCATCTCGGTGCAATGGTTTAGCGGAACGATCCTGACCGGCCTGTGCGGCGCTGCTCTGATGGGCGGCGCCGTTTTCGCTTCGCTCGACGGCGAAACCAATTTCGCCAGCGCCCCGGAGCGGGTCGGCAGCGCGCTGCGCGGCGCCATTTCCTCGATCGGCGAGCGCTTGAATGTCCTGCGCAAGACCGATCGGCTGCCGGCGCTGATCGAACCGAGCGTGGCGCGGCAGATCCTGCGGGTGCCGACCTTGTCGCGGCTGCGCGACCGCGAGCTCGTCCACGTGCGCCCCTATGTGCGGGTGTCCGGCAATCTGTCGCTCACCGTCACCGATCTCTCCGCCAGTATCCCGGCCTATAATCCGCAGAAGCTCCTGGCCGATTCCGTCGCCGGCGACGACAAGACGCCGGCCGCCGAGCCGGAAGCCGAGGTGACATTCGTCACCTGCGATCTCGCCACCGCGCCCAAGCCTGCCAAAGTGAGCAGCGGCGTCTGCGACCTCAATTCGCTATTGGCCAAGGTCAAGCCGTCGACGCTGTTGCCGGTCGAACAGGTCATGGCGAATGTGCGCGACACCATCGCGCGCGCGGCGACCGGTTCGATTCCCGGTACGATTCCCGCGCTCAATGTCGGCGGCGGCAATATCAAGCTCAGCTATGCCGCCGATAACGATCCCGGCGCTTATTTCAGTTTCGTGCCGCGGGTGGTGCCGGAAAACGTCACGCTTCTGCCGAAGTCGAGCCAGATCCCGGGCGACTGGAGCGAGCGCGTGGTGCCGATCAAGCGCGGCGAGACGGTCGGCTCGGTATTGCGCGAACTCGGCGCCACGCCCGAGGAGATCAGGAGCATCATCGGCGTGATCGGCCCTGCCGCGGTCGATCCGATCGCCAAGGAAGGCCAGAAGGTTCGCGCCCTGCTGGCACCGGCCGGGCTCGGCCACATGCAGCCGTTGCGCGTCATCGTCGCCGGCGACAACGGCATCACCGCCGCGGTGGCGCTGTCCGATCTCGGCAAATATGTGCCGGTCGACATCCGCAATATCGACACCGCGAGCGCGGAAGCGGGCGAGGACGCCGGCGACGACTCAAGCGGCGCTCAGCTCTATCAAAGCCTCTACGAGACCGCGCTGCGCAACAACGTGCCGGCCGCGGTGATCGCCGAACTCGTTCGCATCTTCTCCTACGACGTCGATTTCCAGCGCAAAGTGCAGCCGGGCGACAGCTTCGATCTTCTGTTCGCCGACGACGAGAGCGGCGAAGGCCGCAACGAGGTGCGCTACGCCGCGCTCACCGTCGGCGGCGACACCAAGCATTATTATCACTTCCAGACCGCCGACGACGGCGTCTACGACTACTATGACGACAGCGGGGTGAGCGCCAAGAAATTCCTGGTGCGCAAACCGGTCGCCACCGGCATTGTCACCTCGGGCTTCGGCTGGCGCACCCATCCGCTCCTTCATGTCAGCGAATTGCACAGCGGCGTCGATTGGGCGGCGCCGCCCGGCACCCCGATCTTCGCCGCCGGCAACGGCGAGATCGAAGAGATCGGCGAGAAAGGCGGCTACGGCAAATATGTGCGCATGCGCCACGCCAACGGATACGAGACCGCCTACGGCCATATGACCGCCTATGCCCGCGGGCTCGACGTCGGCAGCCGCGTCCGCCAGGGCCAGATCATCGGCTTTGTCGGCTCCTCCGGCCTGTCCACCGGCACGCACGTGCACTTCGAGATCATCATCAACGATCGCTTCGTCAATCCGATGACGATCAAGCTGCCGCGCGGGCGCGTGCTCTCCGGCGCCACCTTGGCGATCTTCGAGCACGAGCGCGATCAGCTCGACGCCGTGCTGTCGCGCGCTTCCTCCGGCCGCGTCGCCACCGCGCGGTAGACCATCATCGTGCAAAATCTTTGCGTCATGCCCGGGCTTGACCCGGGCATCCATGCTGCGACGAAGCCCCTACCACATCAATCGTTGGGATACTGTATGGACCGGGTCAAGCCCGGTGGTGACGAACAATGAGCGAGCGCTCCCCTATCGCACCTCCTCCCAACCGCGTCGCCGTGCGCTCGAGCCGGCTGTGGGCTTTATTCCACGTCAATTGCACGCGGCTGTTGTTCCCCGGCACCATGAGCGCCGATGCGCTCGGGGTCTCGACCACCAATGTCGATTTCTGGCTCACGCCGTGGCGGCGTGTCGACGAACATCTGCCGCTCTCGCACATCGCCGAGGTCAGCCATATCCGCGGCCTCGTCTGGGATGCGATCAGCGTCGAGAGTTCGGGCGGGCTTAATCCGCTGCGCGTGCTCGGCGTGGGAAAGCCTGCGGCCCGCGCCTTCGTCGAGCATGTCCGCGCGCGATTGAACGAAGTGGCGCCGGTGGTGACGACGACCGCGCCGCGGCGGTAGGGCTCGTCATTGCGAGGAGCGAAGCGACGAAGCAATCCAGTCTTTTAGCTTTCTGGATTGCTTCGCTGCGCGGGGGAGGATGAACTTACGCCGCCGCGGCGACGGCCGTGCCGTTGAAAGAAAGCCCGTCGCGGGTGGACGAGATCTTCACCGTCTCGCCGTCCTTGATCTTGCCAGAGAGGATGAGCTCGGCGAGCGGATCCTGCACCGATTTCTGGATCACCCGTTTCAAAGGCCGCGCGCCGTAGGCCGGATCGTAACCTT
>JBQCCX010000197.1:0-11134 GCA_051961815.1 Xanthobacteraceae bacterium | reverse complement strand
AGCTCGTTTTCCTGGCACGCCACGTTTCCGCCCGGCACTTTCGTGCCGCCGCACATCCATCCGACGCAAGACGAATTCATCTACATGTTCGAAGGCCGCTTCGATCTTATGCTCGACGGCAAAGACGTCGTTGCCACCGCCGGCGACCTGATCCGCATGCCTATGGGCCTGCCGCACGGCATTTTCAACAACTCGGACCAGCCGGTGAAATGCTTCTTCTGGGTATCGCCGACGCGCAAGCTCTACGACTTGTTCTGGGCAATCCATTCGATGAAGGAGCAGAAGCCCGAAGAAGTCGTTGCGGTCTCGGCCAAGCACGAAGTGAATTTCTTGCCGCCGCCGAAGTGATGGCGTGCAACTCTGCAATGACGAGTGAAACGATCAGGTTGGATTTTCCAGACTGAATGTGCCGGAATCGTCATCGTAGGCGAACATTTCCGCGTAGCGTCCCCAGCCGATGACCGCGCGCAAGGTCAGCTCGGCGTCTTCGGCGCTCATATAGTCCTCGAGCTCATCGAAGAAGCGGCTTTTCGGCGCGGTGTGATTGGCGCGCTCTTGAAGAACGTGGCGAATGTGCGCGGCCAGCGGCACATAGGACAATAGCTGGCGCTGGAACAGGCGCTTGCGGTCGTCGGTGCCGAGTTCGGCGAATTGCTTGCCGATCTCGGTGAGCTTGATGTCGCCGCCTTCGATCTCGGCGAGGCGCAAGAGCTGCGATGCGTCGGCGACCGGGAACAGATCGTCGACTTCGAGATGCAGCTCGTCGGCGAGCACCGGCAGGTCGGCGCGGCCGTTATAAGGCGCCGCAGCGAGCGTCTCGACCAGTCCGGCAAGAAGATTGGCGGAGACACGCGGCAGCACGGTGTTGATCGTCGCCAGCGGCAATCGATCGCTGATTCCGATTGGCGTCGGCGTGCGCGCGGTCATCGCCACGTAGATCTTCTCGACCTGTTCGCGGAACCGCGGATCGAGCCGGTTGCGCGGCTGTTTCAGGTCGACGGCGATTTCGCTGATGATGCGGCCCGGATTGGTGGAGAACAACAGGATGCGGTCGCACATCAGAACCGCCTCCTCGATATTGTGGGTGACGAGAACGACGCCTTTGATCGGCAGCTTGCCTTCGCCCCACAGTTCCAGGAAATCGGTGCGCAGCGTTTCAGCGGTGAGAACGTCGAGCGCGGAGAATGGCTCGTCCATGAGCAGAATGTTGGGATGCACAACCAGCGCCCGCGCGAAGCCGACGCGCTGGCGCATGCCGCCCGAAAGTTCGCGCGGATAGGCGGATTCGTAGCCATCCAGCCCGATCAGATCGATGGCGGCGAGCGCGCGTTTGCGGATTTCCGCTTCCGGAAGGCCGAGCGCTTCGAGGCCGAGTTGCACGTTCTCCAGCACCGTCAGCCATGGAAACAGTGCAAACGATTGAAATACCATGGCGATGCCCGCTGCCGGGCCGGTCACACGTTCGCCGAGATAGGTGACCGTTCCGCCCGAGGGCTGCGCCAAGCCGGCGATCAGCCGCAGCAAGGTCGATTTGCCCGATCCGGTGCGGCCGAGCAGACCGACGATCTGGCCCTGCGCCAGCGAAAGCTCGACGCCGTCGAGCACCAGATGCTCGCCGCCATCGGCACGCGGGAAAGATTGGCGCAAAGCATGGACGTCGAGCAAAGCGGCGCTGACGGCGGCGCTCATGCCAGTGTTCATGCCGGTGGTGCTCATTGGCGATCCTCATCCGAGCCGGAATTTGCGTTCGGCGTAACGGTACAACGGCCGCCAGAACACGCGATTGACCACGACAACGAACAGGCTCATGACCGCGATGCCAAGCACAATGTGATGAAAATCGCCGGCATCGGTCTGTTCCGCAATATAGGCGCCGAGCCCGTCGGCCTGCAGATGCTCATCGCCCCACGAGGCGACCTCGGCGACGATGCTGGCGTTCCACGAACCGCCGGACGCGGTGATCGCGCCGGTCACATAATACGGCAGCACCGCGGGCAAGGCGATGCGCCGCCACCACAACCAGCCACGGACCCGCAAATTGTCCGCGACTGAACGCAGCTCGGCCGGAATCGCCGCGGCGCCGGCGATCACATTGAACAGAATGTACCACTGCGTGCCGAGGATCATCAGCGGGCTGAGCCAGATATTCGGATTGAGTTGCCAGGCGACGATGCCCGAGACCACGATCGGAAACAGCAGGTTGGCCGGAAAGGCGGCGAGGAATTGCGCCACCGGCTGAACCAAGAGCGCCACCCGCGGCCGCGTTCCGACCCAGACTCCGATCGGCACCCAGACCAGGGTTGCGATCGCGATCAGGACGACGACGCGGGCGAGCGTGGCAAAGCCGAGCAGCACGGTCACGCCGACGTCGCGCAGCGCGATTCCGGTCGCGGCGAATTTCGCGACTTGCCAGAAGGCCAGCGCGGCCAAAACAACCGCAAAGGCCGCAAATGGAAACATCCAGATCCGTCCGGCGCGTTTTGCCGGCGCGCCGGAGCGGCTCTTGTCGGTCCTTGGCGGGCGCAACGAGAGGCGCCACAACACCGCGAACGGCTCGGTCAGCCGTTCGATGATGCGGGAGCGGCGCAGCACGTCGAACACCCAGGATTGCGGCGCCGGCACGCCGGGCTCCTGCTCAAAGCGGAAGCGGTCGGCCCATGCGACCAGCGGCCGGAACAGCACCTGATCGTAAATCAAGATCACGACCAGCATAGTGCCGATCGCCCAGGACACGGCGGCGAGGTCGCGACGCTCGATCGCGAGCGCGATATAGGACCCGATGCCGGGCAAAGTGACCGTGGTATTGCCGACGCTGATCGCCTCCGACGCGACGACGAAGAACCAGCTTCCCGACATCGACATCATCATGTTCCAGATGAGCTGCGGGATAGCGAAAGGGACATCGAGCCGCCAGAAGCGCATCCAGGCGCTGAGCCGGAAGTTGCGCGCCGCTTCTTCCAGTTCGCCCGGCACGGTGCGCAGCGACTGATAGAAGCTGAACGCCATGTTCCAGGCCTGGCTGGTAAAGATCGCGAAGATCGAGGCGAACTCGGCGCCAAGAACGCGCCCTGGCGCGAGACTCATGAAGAACACGACGGTCACGGAGATAAAGCCGAGAATCGGCACCGATTGCAGAATATCGAGCAGCGGCACCAACAGCCGTTCGGCGGACCGGCTTTTGGCGGCAAGCGTGGCGTAAGTGAAAGTGAAAAGAAGCGACAGCGCCATCGCGAGCAGCATGCGCAGCGTGGTGCGCGCGGCGTATTCGGGCAGATTGCGCGGATCGAGCGAAGGCGGCTGCTTTTGCAGTTCGGCCAACGGTTCGAAAAGATTCCGGCTTGCCTCACCGAGAAAAACCAAAAGGCCAAGGATCAAAAGAATAGCGAGTACGTCCCATCGGCTGAACAAACGGGTCCAGCCGCCAACCGAAATGGGGACGAATACGCGCATGCTTTGGTCCAGCTATCGGAAATCGCCGTCACAAAACTGTCGAGAAATCGCAAACGCGCCGGAGCCGGCGGTCATGTGAGTTCCCCCAATAACACCGGCCGCGCCGGGATCAAGCAGTTCTTGTTCCAAGGCGCATGAAAAAGCCAAGAACGGTCGCCGTGGCGCAGCGCGAGGCCGTGAAATCACCGCATTGTCCCACGATCAATCCGACCCGACACTCGATTCCAATGGAGGGTTCCGTTGGCATTGCGATTGGCAAAACTGGCAACCGCGCTGGCGGCGTGGTTTTTGACCGCCACTCTGGCGATTTCGGCAGCGCAGCCCACGCCACCTGTGGAGCCCAGCGCAAGCGGGCTATGGCAAAAACTCGACGAAGAGACCGGCAGTCCGGTGAGCTGGTTTCTGTTCGTCGAGCGCGGCGGCCTCTATGAAGGCGTGATCGCCAAGCTTTTTCTGCGCCCGCAGGATCCGAAAAATCAGGTTTGTTCGGGCTGCCGCGACGACCGCAAGGACCAGCCGCTGCTCGGGCTGCCTCTGGTCAGAAACATGCAACGTGACGGCTTGACCTATCAGGGGGGCAATATTCTCGATCCGCGCAATGGCAACATCTATAACGCGATGATGCGCGTGAGCCCCGACGGAGAGACGCTGACGGTGCGCGGCTATCTTGGCATCGCTCTATTCGGCCGCGACGAGAACTGGCAGCGGCTGCCAGACAATGCCGTGCGGCAACTCGATCCGGTGATCATCGCGCGCTACCTGCCGGGCACTAAGCCCGGCTTGACGACCTCGGGTCGCCAGGAAAAAGGGGCCCGGCCGCCCAGTACCATGCGTTGATTGGTCAGCGCCGAACCATAACCGCCGCGACCGCGCTTCGCTCTTCCCATCCGGCCCGCTCAAGCTCGGGAACGGTGTCTTCGACATCCGGATAGCCGAGACAAAAATAGCCGATGAGCTTCCACGCCGTCGGCACGTCCAGAACCGTCGCGATCGCCGCCGGATCGAGGATCGAGATCCAGCCCAGGCCTATTCCTTGAGCCCGTGCGGCAAGCCAGATCGTATGCACGGCGGTGACCGCCGAATACTCGATCATTTCCGGCATAGTGCGGCGGCCAAGCCCGTGGCCCTGCGTGGTGGAGCGATCGGCGAATACCGCGAAATGCACTGGCGCTTCGGCGAGGCCTTCGAGCTTGAGCCGCGCGTAGAGGCCGGCGCGCCGCGGCGCTTGCGCGCGCAACGCATCGGCATTGCAGGCGGCGAAATTATCGCGAACGGCGGCACGGCGCGCTTTATCCTCGACAATGACGAAGCGCCACGGCTGGCTCAGGCCCACCGAAGGAGCAAGGCAGGCAAGTTCGATCAGGCTCTCCAGCGTGCCCGCCGGCAGCGGATCCGGCCGGAACCGGCGCACGTCGCGCCGCCACATCAAAAGATCGCGCAAGCGCGCGCGAAATGCCGCGTCAAAGTGGACGGGCGCGGATGCCAATTCATCCTTGCGGCGCGTCAGGCGCATGGTCATGGCGCAAACCTAATGGGTCTCGGCATAGGCGACCATGGCCATCCGCAGCCGCGCCCAGGCCGCTTCGGTCCCGGGCAGGCCAAAGCGCAGCCAGGACGGGTGTTCGGCAAAGCTACGCACCAGAATTCCGGCGCGGCCGAGATGATGAAATAAATCCGAAGCGGCCGGCGTGCGCACCAATTGGAACAGCGCGGTGCCGCCGATGATCTCGGGTCCGGCATTGGCGAGAATTGCTTTCAGCCGGTCCGCCGCCACGAGCAAATTCTCGCGCGTCTGCTCGATCCAGGCGCGATCGGCCAGGGCCGTCGCCCCGATCGCGAGCGCCGGGCCGGACACCGCCCAGGGACCGAGCCTCGCCGCAAGACGCGAGGCAAGCTGCGGCGACGCGAGCGCGAAGCCGAGACGAAGGCCGGCTAGCCCGAAAAATTTGCCGAATGACCGCAGCACCACGATCGGATGACCGCCAACCTCGCCGGCGAGACCGCCATCGTGCGGACCGACATCCATGAAAGCTTCATCGACGATCAATAGTCCGCCGCGGCGCGCCAGCCGTTTGGCCAGCGCGATCAACTCGTCCTTGTCGAACAGCCGCCCATCGGGATTGTTCGGATTGGTCACAATGACCAGGCTGGCCTCGCGCGCCGCCTCGAGACCGCCAATTTCGCTCACGCTATGACCGGCGAGCGCCGCGGCCCGCGCGTGTTCGCGATAGGTTGGCGTCACCACCGCGGCTCGACCGGGTGCCACAAGAGCGGCGACCAGCGGCAGCAGGATCTGCGTTCCTGGCGCCGGGACGACATGCGATGGCGACGGCACGCCATAGGTCTGCGCGGCAATGGCGGCCACTGCTGCGACGGTCTGCGGATCGGGCAGTCGCGTAAACAGATCGGGCGGCAGTTGCGGCAGCGGATAGGAATAGGGATTGATCCCGGTCGAAAGGTCGATGAAAGGTTCCGGTGCGTCCGTGAACAGACGTCGCGCGGCGGCAAGCCCGCCACCGTGCGGGAGCGGGTGATCGAGATCGTCAGCAAACATCATGTCGGCTGAACTAGCGCTTCTCGCCATGCTGATCGAACTCTGCATCGGTTATCCGCAAGGGTTGACGCGCGCCATCGGCCATCCGGTGACCTGGATGGGCAGCCTGATCGCGCGATCTGACCGGTTTCTCAACCGCGACACGGCGCCAAGTCTGCAGCGCCGGCTCGTGGGCACAGTAGCGGTCGCGGTCATGCTCGGCCTCGTCGGCGCGGCGGCTTTCGTGGTGCAAAGCCAATTGCTTCGTTTGCCGTACGGCCTCGTCGCCATCGCGGTGCTTTCGAGCACGATGATCGCGCAACGCAGCCTGCATCGGTATGTCGCCAATGTCGCCTCCGCGCTCGGCAAGGACGGCCTCGATGCCGGGCGTGCGGCAGTATCGCACATTGTCGGCCGCGATACCGCCGGGCTCGATCGCGCCGGCGTCGCCCGCGCCGCGATCGAAAGCCTGGCCGAGAATTTTTCCGACGGCGTGGTTGCGCCGGTGTTTTGGCTGGCGGTGGCAGGCCTTCCGGGCATCGCGCTGTATAAGGCCATCAACACCGCCGACAGCATGATCGGGCACCGCACGCCCCGCCATGCCGATTTCGGCTGGGCGGCCGCAAAGCTTGACGATCTCGTCAATCTGCCGGCATCGCGGCTGTCCGCTTTGCTGCTGATCGCGGCTTCGGCGTTCCGCAAGGACACTTCGGCACCTCGCGCCTGGCGCGCGGTCCGCCGCGATGCCGCGCGGCATCGTTCGCCCAATGCCGGTTTTCCGGAAGCGGCAATGGCTGGCGGGCTCGATCTGTCGCTCGCCGGACCGCGCGTTTATGGCGGAATTCGCGTCGAGGACGCGTTCATGGGCGACGGGCGGCGTGACCCAGACGCCAAGGATATCGTTCGTGCGCTGGCGCTTTACCGGACCGCCGACGCGCTCGTTCTGGCCGTGGTCGCGGCGCTCACCGCGATCTTTATCGCGCCAGGCTGAGCAGGCGATCGAGGTCGAGATGCGCGGCAAGATGCGCCGCAAGCCGGTCGAGTGTTTGTTCGATCAGGTCGTCGTAGCAAATGGCGGCCGGGCCAGCGGACAAGCGGCTGAGCCAGGCCGCACGCTGACGATCATCGGCGAACAGCGCATGGATATAGGTCCCGAACACACGGCCATCGCGCGAAATCGCGCCCTCGGGCCCGCCGCCCTCGAGGCGCGCGAACGGCCGCACGCAATCGGCGCCGGTAGTGACGCCCATGTGCATCTCGTAACCGCAAAACGAAACCTCGCCCGCCGTGGTGCCGCGGATTGGTTCAAGCCGCTTGCGATCGGACAGAACGGTTGCGACGTCAAGCAAACCGAGCCCCGCGACTTCGCCGGGAGGTCCTTCGATGCCTTGCGGATCGGCGACCGTCCGCCCGAGCATCTGATAACCGCCGCACAAGCCGAGCACCACGCCGCCGCGGCGGCGATGGGCGGCGATATCGACGTCGAAGCCGCCGGCACGCAGTGCCGCAAGATCGGCGATGGTCGCTTTCGAACCGGGCAAGATCACAAGATCGATGTCGCCGGGAAGTGCCGTCCCGGGTTGCAACCGGATCAGTTCGACCGCAGGCTCCGCCTCCAGCGGATCGAGATCGTCGAAATTGGCGATGTGCGGCAGGATCGGCGCCGCGATGCGCACGCGCGTCTGCGATTTTGCCGGGCGCTTCTGCTCCAGCGCCAGCGCATCCTCGGCCGGCAACATCCGCGCCTCCGGAAAAAATGGCACGAGCCCGAGCGCGGGCCAGCCGGTCGCTTGCGCAATGCGCGCCATCGCCTCTGCAAACAAAGCGGCGTCGCCGCGAAATTTGTTGACGATGAAGCCGCAGATCCGCGCGGCGTCCTTCGCGTCGATGACCTGTTTAGTTCCCACGAGGCTGGCGATCACGCCGCCACGATCGATGTCGCCGACCAGCACGACCGGAAGGTCGGCCGTTTCGGCGAAGCCCATATTGGCGATGTCGTTGTTGCGCAAATTAATCTCGGAGGCGCTGCCGGCGCCCTCGACCAGCACGATATCGGCCGCGCTGCGCAGCGCGCGATAGCTCTCCAAGACCGCCGGCAACAGATCGCGCTTGATGTGCTGATAAGCGGCCGCCTTGGCGCTGCCATAGACCCGGCCCTGCACGATGATTTGCGCGCCGATCTCGCTCTGCGGCTTGAGCAGAACCGGATTCATATGGACGCTCGCCGGCGTGCGCGCGGCACGGGCCTGCAGTGCCTGGGCGCGGCCGATTTCGCCGCCATCGGCCGTGACCGCAGCATTGTTGGACATGTTCTGCGGCTTGAACGGCCGTACTGTCAGCCCGCGCAGGGTAAAGGCGCGAGTGAGCCCGGCGACCAGCAGCGATTTGCCGACATCCGAGCCGGTGCCCTGGAACATCAGCGCGCGTCCCGGCATCGCCGAACTCAAAACTCAATCCCGGGCTGCGCCTTCACACCGGCGGCGAAGTGATGCTTGACCAATGTCATCTCGGTGACGAGATCGGCGGCGGCGACCAGCTCGGGCTTGGCGTTGCGCCCGGTGACCACGACGTGCAAGCCGGGCGGCCGCGCTTTAAGCGCAGCGATAACGGCAGCGAGGTCGAGATAATCGTAGCGGAGCGCAATATTGAGCTCGTCCAGAATCAGCATGGCCAAATTCGGATCCGCCATCAGCTCGGTGGCTTTGGCCCAGGCGCGCGCAGCGGCGGCGACATCGCGGGCGCGGTCTTGCGTTTCCCAGGTGAAGCCCTCGCCCATCGTGTGCCAGACCAGCTGATCGCCAAAGCGCGCCAGCGCATCGCGTTCGGCCGAATGCCAGGCGCCCTTGATGAACTGCACCACGCCGACGCGCTGACCCCGGCCGAGCATGCGCAAGGCCAAGCCGAATGCCGCCGTCGATTTGCCCTTGCCGGTCCCGGTGTGGACGATCAGCAATCCCTTCTCGATAGTCTTGCCGGCAACTTCAGCGTCCTGCACCGCCTTGCGCTTGGCCATTTTGGCGCGATGCCGCTCGGCCTCGCCCGGATCGATCGGTTGGTTCATCGCATCACCTGAGAAGTCATCGCGTGCTGTCACAGTGTCCCCTTCAAGGCCAGCGGCAGGCCGGCGACCATGAGCACGACGCGATCGGCGCGCGCCGCGATCCGCTGGTTGAGCACGCCTTGCATGTCACGAAAACGCCGTCCCAACGGATGGTCGGGCACGATCCCGGAGCCGACTTCATTGGCGACCATGACGACCGGTGCGGCGGCGGCGGCAAGCGCATGCTCAAGCTGCTGCATCTCTGTGTCGATGTCGACACCGGCCAGCATCAGATTGGAGAGCCACAGCGTCAGGCAGTCCACCAATGCCGGTGCGGCGCCGGCCGCTTGCAGCGACCCGGCAAGATCGCGCGGCGCCTCGATGGTGCGCCATGATGCGCCGCGCCGCGCTCGATGCGAGGCAATGCGCGCGGTCATTTCGGCATCGCCGGGCTCCGCGGTCGCGACATAGGTCCACGGCGCTTGCCACGGCGGCGGCAGCGCCGCGATCAAGCCCTCGGCGTAGCGGCTCTTGCCGGAGCGCGCGCCGCCGAGGACCAGAGAAAGCTTTGCTATGCCGCCCATGAACACACGCCGAACAGCCGCGGGAACACTTATCGGAACATTTGCCGGCCAGATTGACAGGGCCACGCGCCGAAATCTATCACTAGGGCTGCGATGGTCCCTCGATGAGGGTGAATAGGGAATGCGGTGCGGTTGCGCATCAGCGCAGCCAAATCCGCAGCTGCCCCCGCAACTGTGAGCGGGAAGTTTCGTCCAGTTAAGCCACTGGCGCAGCCTCTGCGCCGGGAAGGCAGGACGAAGCGACGATCCGCGAGCCAGGAGACCTGCCATCGTCCGTGTCGACGCGACAAACACGGGCCGGGGTGCGCCTGTGGATGATCTGAAAGACGATTGAAGTCTTTTGGTCCTCGCTCGCGCCGACGCCAGGTTACGCGAGGACCGTTCGTGCTCAGCCATCTGATTTCGGCGCTTGACGATGCCTCGCCCCATCAGGGGCGCAAGGTCGCCGCCATTTATCTCTCGCTGTTTGCGTTCAATGCAGTGGTCTGGGCCTGGGCCTTTGTCACGCTCTCCGCCCATCCGACGCTGCTCGGCACCGCATTGCTCGCCTATGTGCTTGGACTGCGCCACGCGGTGGACGCCGACCATATCGCTGCAATCGACAACGTCGTGCGCAAGCTGATGCAGGAAGGCAAACGGCCGGTCTCGGCCGGACTGTTCTTCTCGCTCGGTCACTCGTTGGTGGTCGCCATCGCGGTCGCGGTGATCGTCGGCACGGCGTTCGCGCTCCAAGGCAAGCTGCATCCTTTCAAGGTGATCGGCAGCATCATCGGCACCGGCGCTTCGTCGTTTTTCCTGCTCACCATCGCGTTTATCAACCTGTTCATCCTGCGCGGCGTGTGGCGCAGCTTTCAACGCGCGCGGCGCGGCGAACCGGTTGCCGATCATGAGCTCGATCATCTGCTATCCGGCCGCGGCCTGTTGGCGCGCATGTTCCGGCCGCTATTCCGCATGGTGACGCGCAGCTGGCACATGTTCCCGATCGGGTTTTTGTTCGGCCTTGGCTTCGACACCGCGACCGAGATCACGCTGTTCACGGTTGCCGGCAGCCAGGCATCGGACGGCATGAGCTTCGCCACGGTGATGATTTTCCCGGCTTTGTTCGCCGCCGGCATGACGCTGATCGACACCAGCGACAGCGTGCTGATGGTCGGCGCTTATGGCTGGGCGTTTCTCAATCCGATCCGCAAGATCTGGTACAATCTGACTATCACCGCCATCTCCGCGCTGGTCGCAATGCTCATCGGCGGCATCGAGGCGCTGGGCCTGATCGGCGACAAGCTTGAGCTTGGCGGCGCGTTCTGGGACCTGATCGGCAAGCTCAACAAGGAGCTGGCCGGCTTTGGCTATTTCGTCGTCGGCATTTTCATTGCCAGCTGGATCGCGTCCTATCTGATCTATCGCTGGCGCGGCTTCGGCCGCATTGTCGTCGAGCGCGCGTGAGGCAGGCCGATGTCCGACAAGCCGTCGCCTCTGATCTACGTTTGCGTCACCTGCCGGCGCGCCGGCGAGCCTGACGCCGAGCCG
>JBQCCX010000196.1:0-15986 GCA_051961815.1 Xanthobacteraceae bacterium | reverse complement strand
GAACTGACTTATCGCGAAGCGGTTGCCCGCGGCATCGCCCAAGAGATGGCGCGCGATCCCGACGTGGTGTTTCTCGGCGAGGACATCGGCAAGGCCGGCGGCGTGTTCAAGGCCACGGTCGGGCTCTACGAACAGTTCGGGCCGCTGCGCGTACGCGACACGCCAATCTCCGAGCAGGCGATCCTCGGCGCCGCGATGGGCGCGGCAATGACCGGGTTAAAACCGATCGCCGAAATCATGTTTTCCGATTTTTTCGCGGTCTGCTTCGACTATATCGCCAACGAATTCGCCAAGAGCCGCTACATGTCCAACGGGCAGGTCAAATGCCCGTTGGTGGTGCGCACCGGCAATGGCGGTGGCGCGCGTTTCGGTGCGCAGCATTCGCAGAGCGTCGAGAACTGGTGCATGATGATCCCGGGGCTCAAAGTGGTTGCGCCATCATCACCGCGCGATGTGATCGGGCTCATGGCTGCTGCCGTACGCGATCCCGACCCGGTTATTTTCCTCGAGCACAAATCGCTCTATCCGGTGAAAGGCGAGGTGCCCGATGGCGAGATCGTCGACCGGCTCGGCGCTGCGACCGTCGTGCGGCCGGGCAAGGACGCTACGATACTCGCGCTGGCGCTGATGGTGCCGCGCGCCATTGCCGCGGCCGACCGGTTGAAATCGGAGCACGGCATTGACTGCGAAGTCATCGATGTGCGCTCGCTGGTGCCGCTCGATACGCGAACGATCCTCGGCTCGGTGGCGCGGACCCATCGCCTGTTCACGGTTGAGGAGAATCCGCGGCTGTGCGGCTGGGGCGCCGAGATCGTTTCGATCATCGCCGACGAGGCGTTTTACGATCTTGACGGACCGCCGGTGCGGATCACCACGCCGCATATTCCGCTGCCGGCGGCCGATATTGTGGAAGACCTCGCGCTTCCGAGCGTCGAACGGATCGTCGATCGGGTGAAGCGCGCGATGGAAAGTTGACCGCCGTCATCACCGGGCTTGTCCCGGTGATCCCGATGGATTTGACACAGCGAGTGCCGAATTGATCGGGATGGCCGGAACAAGTCCGGCCATGACGTGAACGCCAATGAGGTAAAGCCATGGCCATGTACGACAATCTTCTCGCCAATGTGCCGACCGATCTGTGGATTGGCGGCAAATGGCGTAAATCTTCCGATGGCGGACGTTTCGACGTGATCGACCCGGCGACCGAGAACAAGGTCGCCTCGGTGGCGAGCGCCACGGTCGAGGATGCAAAGGCGGCGCTCGATGCGGCAAGTAACGCCTTTGCCGCCTGGGCCGGTAAAAAGCCGCGCGAACGCGCCGAAATTTTGCGCAAATCCTACGAACTGATCATGCGCGATGCCGAGCGGCTGGCGAAGCTCATCACCATCGAGAACGGTAAGGCGCTGTCGGATTCGCGCGGCGAAGTCGGCTATGCCGCCGAATTCTTTCGCTGGTACGCCGAAGAAGCGGTGCGCAATATCGGCCAGAACTCGGTGGCGCCGTCTTCGGGCGCCCGCATTTTCGTCCATCACAAGCCGGCCGGCGTCGCCGTGCTGGTCACGCCGTGGAATTTTCCGGCGGCGATGGCAACCCGCAAGATCGGGCCGGCGCTTGCCGCCGGCTGCACGGTTGTGCTCAAGCCCGCCTCCGACACGCCGCTGACCATGCTGGCGCTGATGCCGATCCTGGAAGAAGCCGGCGTGCCCGCCGGGGCCGTCAACGTCATCCCGTCGCGCTCGTCCGGCAAAGTGGTCAGCGCCATGCTGCATGACCCGCGCGTGCGCGTCGTGTCGTTCACCGGATCGACCGAAGTCGGCCGCAAGCTCCTGCACGAAGCCGCCGATAACGTCGTTAAGCCGGCAATGGAGCTCGGCGGCAATGCGCCCTTTATCGTCTTCGACGATGCCGACATCGACGCCGCCATCGACGGCGCCATGATCGCGAAGATGCGGAACATGGGCGAAGCCTGCACCGCCGCCAATCGCTTCTACGTGCATGAGAAGGTGCATGACGAGTTTGCCCGCAAACTGACGGCCAAAATGGGCGGCTTGAAAATGGGTAACGGGCTCGACGACGGCATATCGCTCGGGCCGCTCGTGAACAAAGACGGTCTCGACAAGGTGATCGAGCTCGTCGACGACGCCGTGAAGAAGGGCGCCAAAGTGCTCACCGGCGGCAAGGCGCCGAGCGGCCCGGGCTTCTTCTATCCGGCAACCGTGCTCGCCAACGTGTCTGACGACGCCAAAATGCTCAACGAGGAAATCTTCGGGCCGGTGGCGTCGATTCAGTCTTTCAAGTCGGAAGATGAAGTTATCAGCCGCGCCAACAACACCGAATATGGCCTCGTCGCGTATCTCTATACCAAGGATCTCAGCCGCGGCATGCGGGTGTCGGAGAAACTCGACTTCGGCATGGTCGGCCTCAATCGCGGCCTAGTGTCCGATCCCGCCGCGCCGTTCGGCGGCGTCAAACAATCCGGGCTCGGCCGCGAAGGCGCGCATGAAGGCCTGATGGAGTTCACCGAGACGCAGTACATTTCGGTGACGTGGTGATCGCTACCTTACTGGCGCGGGCGGGCGCGGCATGACCGGCGGCGACGTGGCAAAGAAGCTGCTCGGCGCCTGGCGCTATGTCGGCACGCGCGTCAATGGCGACAATTGGGATCGCGGCGCCAATCCCAAGGGGATGATCTATTACGGCCCGCACGGCGAGATGGCGGTGCAGATCGCACCCGACGTCAAGCGAATACGGGCCGGCGCGGCGATCACGCCGGAGGAAGCGCTCACCGCGGTCAACGATTACATCGCTTATTTCGGGACCTATACGGTGGACGAAGCTGCAGGCACCGTCACCCATCATCGCCACGACAGCCTGCAGCCTGGCGATAAGGGCGACCTGGTGCGGCGCTACGAGCTCGACGGCGATCGGCTGGTGCTGCGCGCGCCCAACTCGACCTTGGAAGTCACTTGGGAACGGATCAAGTGATGGACGTCCTTATGCCGCAACTCGGCGAGACCGTAGCCGAGGGCAAGATCACCAAGTGGTTCAAATCTGCCGGCGAAGACGTCAAGCCGGGCGACAATCTGTTCGAAATCGAAACCGACAAAGTCTCGATGGAAGTGCCATCGACGACGACCGGCGTGCTCGCCGAAATTCGCGTGCCTGCCGGCGCGGTCGCGCCGGTCGGCGCGGTTGTCGGTGTGATCGCAGATGGCGCTGGCGGAACCGCAAGCACGCCGGAGCCGACGACAGAAGGCAGGCAGCAACCCGCCGCTCGTGACAACCGGCGCGACGCGCCGGCGGCCGTCGCGGCCGAGGAGCGGCCGCGCACTGCGCTCGATCCGTTTTTCGAGGTGCGCACGCCGCAACGCAATTATGGGCCGGCGCGATTGGCCGGCGGCGCGACCGTCACGCCGCTGGCGCGGCGCCTGGCTGGCGAGGCCGGCATTGATCTTTCGCGATTGCGCGGCTCCGGTCCGCACGGTCGCATCGTCGCACGCGACATTGCCGCTGCGCCGCAAACCGCGGACCTTGCGCCGGCACCTTCCGTAGCCGCGCCAGGCGCCGCCGACATCATGGCGCTGTTTGAACCGGGAAGCTATCAGGAGGTTCCACTTGATGGCATGCGCCGCACCATCGCGGCGCGATTGACGCAAGCCGCGCAAACCATTCCGCACTTCTATTTGACCATCGATGCCGATATCGGCCGGCTCATCGCCTTGCGCGAGGAGGCGAACAATGCCGCGCCCACGGACCAGGACTGCAATCCGGTGTTCAAGCTCTCGGTCAACGATTTCATCGTCCGCGCGCTGGCGCTGGCGCTGCAGGCGGTGCCCGCGGCCAATGCGGTGTGGGCCGGCGATCGCATGTTGCGCTTTGCCCATTCCGATATTGGCGTGGCGGTCGCGCTCGACGGCGGCCTGATCACGCCGGTGATCCGCCATGCCGAAAAAAAATCGCTGCGCGCAATCTCGGCCGAGATGAAAGACCTTGCGGCGCGCGCCCGCGCCAAGAAACTCAAGCCGAATGAATATCAGGGCGGCGCGTCGGCGATCTCCAATCTCGGCATGCATGGCGTGCGCGAATTTTCCGCAATCATCAATCCACCCCACGCGACGATTCTTGCTGTCGGAGTGGCACGGCGGCAGGCGATCGAGATGAAGGATGGCGGTGTCGCCTTCGCCAGCATGCTGAGCCTGACCTTGTCGTGCGATCATCGCGTGGTGGATGGGGCGCTCGGCGCCGAGCTTTTGGCGACGATCAAGCGATTGATCGAGTCGCCGGTCACTATGCTGGTGTGAGGATCATAATGAATTCGAATAATCACGAAATCATTCTGCTTGGGCCGTTGAAGCCGCTCATCGTCAAGGGACTGGAAGCGATCGGCACGCTGCACAAACTGGCGGAAGCAAAGGATATTCAGGCTTTCTATGCGTCGCATGCCGATGTGCGCGCGATTGCTTGCGCCGCGACCAGCGAACTGCTCGGCGATGCGTTCATGCGGCGCTTTCCCAAGTTGCAGATCATTTCAAGTTTCGGCGTCGGCTATGACCATATCGACGCCAAAGCGGCGGCGGCTCGCGGCGTCATCGTCACCAACACCCCTGAAGTCTTGACCGAAGAAGTTGCCGACACGGCGCTCGCGCTGCTGTTGTGCACGGTGCGCGAATTTCCCCAGGCCGAGCGCTATTTGCGCGCCGGCAAATGGCTGCAGAAAGCCTATCCGCTGACCAAGGGAACGTTGCGCAACCGCACCGTCGGGATCGTCGGCATGGGCGCGATCGGGCAAGCCATCGCCCGCCGGCTGGAAGCATTCGGTGTGCCGGTCGTCTATCACGCGCGGCAGCAGCGAGCGCAATTGCGCTACCGCTACTATGCGAAGCTTCTCGACATGGCGCGCGACGTCGACACGTTGATGGTGATCGTGCCCGGCGGTGCGGCCACCGCGAACATGATCAGTGCCGAGGTGCTCGACGCGCTCGGCCCCAACGGCATTCTCATCAATATGGCGCGCGGCTCGGTGGTCGATGAGCCGGCGCTGATCAAGGCGCTCGCCGAAAAGCGCATCATGGCGGCCGGCCTCGACGTGTTCGCCAAGGAGCCGGAAGTGCCGCCGGAACTGATCGGCATGGATAATGTCGTGCTGTTTCCGCATCTCGGCTCGGCTTCGGTTCACACCCGCGACCGGATGGATCAGCTCGTGGTCGACAACATCGCCGCCTGGGCGGCACGAAAGCCGCCGCTCACGCCGGTTGCGGAAACGCCGTTCAAATCCTGGTCCGCGTGAGTTTTGCTGCGATGGCGTGGCCGCTTGCGGCGCTGACGCGCGACCGGGCACGTGATAGCCTGACGTGCATGCGCGCCGGGACACTTGCATTGCTTGCAGCGATTGCCGTCGGCGGTGCGGCGTTGGCGCAAGACGTCAAGCCAGACTCAGCGGCAAAGCCTGATCAATCGCAGGAGCCGCCCGCTCCGCAGGGAGCGAACCCGCAAGCGCGATCCGGCGAAGACGCCGTCAATGCCATGCTCGGTGCCTGGGAATTCTCCGACGCCGATCATAACCGCATCTGCCACTTCACTTTCCGCGGCGAGGCCGCATCGGGCGGTCACCGTCTTGACGTCGAAAAGAGTTGCGTGAGTTTGTTTCCATCGACCAAAAACATTTCGGGCTGGGCGCTGAACAATTACGGCGATTTGAGCTTGCTCGACTCTCACGGCGAAGCGGTTATCGAACTCAGCCAAGTGGAAAGCGGCATGTATGACGGCTTTTCGCCCGGCGAAGGCCGGTATGTTCTGCAGACTGCGGCCTCCGCGCCGGTGCACGTAGCCGAAGACATGATCGGGGATTGGGCGATCATGCGCGGTACCGGGAAGCCGATTTGCACGCTTACGCTGGCGAACAGTCCGGTGAATAGTCCCAGTGGCGCGCTCACGCTACGGCTGAAGGCAGGATGCGATCCGCTGGTCATGCGGTTCAATCCGAACGCCTGGCGCATCGACCAGGGCGAGCTCGTGCTGCTGTCGCCGCGCGGCCAATCCTGGCAATTCGTCGAAACCGATCCAGACACCTGGCAGCGTGTTCCGGAATCGGCCGACCTCATTCTGCTCGTGCGGCAGTAATCGTCGAGCCGGTCCTGACCATCTCGCAATGAAACCCCGATATCAGGTCGTTATCATCGGCGGCGGACCGGTCGGTGTTGCGCTCGCTGTCGAGCTCGGGCAACGCGGGATTGCCTGCGCGCTCATCGAGCGCCGGCGCGAGCCGCAGCGCATCCCCAAGGGGCAAAATCTCACCCAGCGTTCGGTCGAGCATTTCTACTTTTGGGGCGTCCTGGACGCGCTGCGCGCCGCACGCATATTGCCGCCGGAATATCCGATGAGCGGCATCGTCGCTTACCACGACTTGAACAACGAATATTGGGCGGCGCCGCCGCTGCGCGAGATCGTCAATCCCTATTACTTCCAGAACAACGAGCGCTTACCGCAATATCAGGCCGAATACGTGCTGCGCGCGCGGCTCAAACAATTCGACAATGTCGAGGCCTGGTTCGGCTGGTCCGCCGAAGCGATCCGCCAGAACGGCGATACTGTTGAGGTCACGATTGCGGAAGGCGACGGCGACGGCCGCGAGATCTTGCAAACCGATTACGCGGTCGGCTGCGACGGCGCTCATTCTTTGGTCCGCGAGCAGGCGGGCATCGCGCGCGGCGGCGCCGACTTCGATCAATTGATGGTGCTGGCGCTGTTTCGTTCGCGTGAGCTTCACGAGGGGCTCAAGCGCTTTCCGCCGCGCTCCACCTATCGGGTCATCCATCCCGATTTGAACGGCTACTGGCAATTCTTCGGCCGTGTCGATGTTGGCGAAAGCTGGTTCTTCCATTCGCCGGTGCCGGCGAACACCACCCGCGACAATTACGACTTCCATGCACTGTTGCAGAAAGCCGCCGGTTTTCCATTCGCTTGCGATTTCGACTATGTCGGCTTCTGGGACCTCCGTATCGCGGTCGCTGAGACCTATCAGGCCGGCCGTATCTTCATTGCCGGCGATGCGGCGCATTCACATCCGCCTTACGGCGCCTACGGCCTCAACAATGGCCTCGACGATGTCGTCAACCTCGGTTGGAAGCTCGCGGCGAAGCTAGAGGGCTGGGGTACCGATGCGCTGCTTGCGACTTACAGCGAAGAGCGGCGGCCGATTTTCAAGCAGACCGCGGAAGATTTCATCGAGGCGGGTATCCGTCGCGACCGCCAATTCCTGCAACGCTACAGCCCGAAGCGCGATCACGCCGAATTCGGGCGGGCCTGGCAGGACCATGTCAATTTCAGCGCGCCCAATGTGTTGACCTACGAGCCGCATTACGAAGGCTCCTCGATCGTGTTCGGCCCGGCTGGCGCGGCGAGCAGCGCCCGCGGCTCGCACAGCTTCAAAGCCCGCGCCGGCCATCATCTGCCGCCGCAGTCGCTGTCGTCGGGCCGAAACGTGTTTGAGGAGTTCGGCAGCGCCCTCACTTTGTTGGTATTCGATGCTACGGGCGTGGTGGAAATGGCGTTTGCGACCGCAGCCAAGGCGCTGGGAGTACCGCTCAAGATCGTGCGCGACAGCTACGATCACGGCCGGCGCGCCTTTGAAGCAAAATTCATTCTCGTCCGCCCGGATCGTTACGTCGCCTGGACTGCCAATGATATGCCCGGCGATCCGATCGCGATCCTCGCCAAGGCCATCGCGCGGCCGCCGTTCTAGGCTGCGCTGATGGCTGCTGGAGCGTTGACGAACGTTCCGGCCACCGCTGCAAAACAGCACTCAACAATCGCGGCCTGGCATGCGATGCTGACCGGCGGCAGCGAATCAGGGGCAAGCCATGAAATCGCTTGAGATATTCCCCAGTGATCGTACCCACCTTTACGGCGCTATGATCAAAAAACAGGCCGAGATCCGCCGCAGCGGACGCGGCACGTTCTCGCGCGCCCGGGCGGGCAAGCGCAACGCCGCGCGATGGACACATGTCCGTTACAAGGGCTCGATCAATCTGGAGCCTGGTCCATCACAGGCCGTAGAGGCGGTGATCAGGTCGCCCGATCGCGGCGACGAGGCGCGATTGTTGTCGTCGTTTCTCGGCTGGCTCGATCGGCATTTCGGCGAGCATCTGTCGGCAGTGAACATAACGTATCGCCAAGCGAGCCGCGGCTGAGCGCCCAAACGCTTTAGTTGGTGTTCACGCACACTGCATAGACCGAGGCATTGCCGCTGCCGCCGTTGCTCTTGAAGCTGACCTTCCAGGCGTTGTTGCCCTCGGGATTGGAAAAGTCGGTCGTGTCTGCGGGCGTCGGCGTCGAATAGCCGCCGCTGATCGCACGCTTGCCGGCCGGACAGGTGGCGACGACGACGATTCTGCCGTTGCGCGGCAGGTTGCCGCGATTGTGCACGACTTCATAGCCGCTGACGGCGGCTGGCTCAGGCGTCTTGTCGGCATGGTAGTGATTGTAGGACACCCCGGCGATCAGTGGCCCCACCCACCACGGCTTTTTGAAAAAACCGATCAACGCGTCCTCGTATTCCAATGGCGGCAGTCCAGTCCAAAAAAACGCGCCGGGCGGTAGCCCGGCAGCGTTCGCCCATGGCGCAATGATGTGAACGACCCGCCCGACGTCACTATGGGCGGCAGAAAGTTAGCAAAGAGTTATGGATCGTCACCTCGCATCACCGCCGCGCAACAGGGCCGCGGCCATCGAAATATGGCCCGCCAGGAAGAGACCTGTAACCTAATCGCGCCGCTGCGACGCCGGTCGGTTTGACGTGCGCTGCAACTTGTCGCGCGCGCGTTCCACTTGCCCAAGCATGTGATGGCTGTCCGGATCAAGCCCTTCGTCGCTGGCCGGCATGCCCTCGCCGCTCGCCGTCAGCATTTGCCGCGCGTCTTGTTCCCAAATTTTGAGAGCCTCTCTTTTTTCTTCAAGCGAAAGCGCGCGATCCTCGATCAATTCGTCGGGCGTCGCGTAATGAGATTGCGGATGTTGAATTTTGTCGCTTTTTGACGATGCATCGCGAGGCATGGTGGCCTCCTAAACATTGCTTCTGCAGCCAAAATCGAAACGACAGACACCGGGATCGGGTTCCGAATTGCGGTGGGCCGGATGCGACATGGTAGGGCATCGACTCGCCTCTGTCGGCTGATATCTTTCCATGGTTTCTGGGAAATCAAGCACGGGAGGAATACATGGCGACGTGGCAGCCTGATCCGAGCTTCTATCCTTCCCCGCGTTTGGCGGCGAAGGCACCTCCCGAAAAGCTTGCCTATGTGGCGGCATTTGACCCGGATCGGAAATCCCCTGACGGCATTGCCGTGGTCGACGTCGACCCGGATTCTGCTTCATATTCGCGCATTGTCGGCAAGGTTGCCGCGACGCATGCCGGCGATGAATTCCATCATTTCGGCTGGAACGCGTGCTCCTCGTGTTTATGTCCGAACGCCCCGCATCCGCATGTCGAGCGCCGCTATCTTGTCGTTCCAGGTTTGCGATCCTCGCGTATTTACATTCTCGACACCAAGCCCGACCCGCGCAAACCGCAGATCGTCAAGGTCATCGAGCCTCAAGACATCGCCGAGAAGACCGGCTACACGCGGCCGCACACCGTGCATTGCGGCCCGGGCGGCATCTATGTGGCCGCCCTTGGCAATAAGGACGGCAAGGCGCCGGGCGGGGTTTTCGTCATGGATCACGAGACCTTCGAGCCGCTCGGCCGCTGGGAGGTGGACCGCGGGCCGCAGGAGTTTGGCTACGATGCCTGGTGGCACCTTGGTTTCGATACCATGGTCACCAGCGAATGGGGCACGCCGGACACATTCGAAAACGGATTGGTGCCGGAGATTCTACTTGGCAGCAAATACGGCCGTCGTTTGCATTTCTGGGATTTCACCAAGCGCAAGCATTTGCAGACGATCGATTTCGGCGAAGAGCACCAGCTGGTTTTCGAATTGCGACCGGCGCATGACCCGACCAAGCCGCACGGTTTCGTCAATTGCGTCATCAGTCTGAAGGATCTGTCGTCTTCGATCTGGACCTGGTACCGCGACGGCGACAAATGGGCGGTCAAAAAGATCATCTCGATCCCCGCGGAGCCGGCCGACCCCGATCTCCTGCCGCCGGTGCTCAAAGGTTTCAAAGCAGTGCCCCCTCTCGTCACCGATATCGACCTGTCGATGGATGACCGCTTCCTCTACGTCGCTTGCTGGGGCACCGGCGATCTGCAGCAATACGACGTTTCGGATCCGTTCAACCCCAAACTCACCGGCAAGGTACGCATCGGCGGCATCGTAGCGCAGGCGAGCCATCCTGGCGCGAAGAATGGCCAACTCAATGGCGGTCCGCAAATGGTGGAAGTGAGCCGCGACGGGCGGCGGGTCTATTTCACCAATTCGCTATACGGCGCCATTGATACGCAATTTTACCCGAAAGGAATCGACGGCTGGATGGTCAAGCTCGACGCCAAGCCGGATGGCGGCATCGGCTTCGATCCGAAATTCTTTATCGATTGGCCGAATGGACAGCGCCCGCATCAAGTCCGTCTGCAGGCCGGCGACTGCTCCTCGGATTCCTATTGCTATCCGTGACGGCGCCGAGCGCGTGCCACCGTCTCCCGACACGCTTTGGCTGTGGCTTGCCGTGGCGGGGTTGGGCCTGTTTCACGGCATCAATCCGGCAATGGGATGGCTGTTCGCGGTGGCGCTCGGGCTTAACCGGCACAGCGAGCGGGTGGTCTGGCTCGCGCTATTGCCGATCGGAGCCGGCCACGCGCTCGCGGTCGCAGTCGTCCTGACCCTCGTGCTGGCGCTCGGCTTGATCTTGGAACCCGGTTTGCTGCGGCCGCTCGCCGCGGCGTTGCTGTTCACCTGGGCGGGCTGGCACGCGCTCTATGGACGACGCCACAAGGTGCGGTTTGGCATGCAGGTCGGTCTCGGCGGCTTGTTTCTATGGTCGTTCTTGATGGCGAATGCGCACGGCGCGGGTCTGATGCTGATTCCGGCGGTGATTCCGCTCTGCCTTGCCGCCTCGCCGGCGCATACGCTGACGCCGGGCGCCTCTCTGCCGGTCGGTCTTGCGGCGCTCGCTGTCCACACCGGCGCGATGCTGGCGACGATCGGAATCGTCTCGATCGTGGTCTACAAATGGATTGGCGTCGCGTTCCTCCGCCGCGGCTGGATCAACCTCGATCTAATGTGGACCGTGGCGCTGGCACTCTGCGGGATCATCCTGCTTGTGATCTGATCGGTCGTTGATCTGCTCGCCAAGTTTCGGTGGACATCAGCGCACAAAATCATAACGAAATCGCTCGCCGTCCGGCTCGACCAGGCCGGTGGTCGGATGCGGGAAGTGGATCGGCAGCACGAAGCTGCCGGTTCCCGCCACCTTGCCGAGAAACCGCCGGCGCGATCGTGCCGCTTCATCGGCATCCCAATCGAAAATTGTCGACCAGCCCGGCTCGCGGCATTGCAGCGCGTGGTGCATGAGGTCGCCGATGACCACCGCATGCTGTCCGCGCGAGCGGATATTGACGCAGCAATGGCACGGCGAGTGGCCGGGCGTCGGCGTCAACCAGAAGGTATCGTCGAGCGCAAAATCGTCATCGACGAGCAGCGCCTGGCCGGCCGCGACCACCGGCTCGCAGTTGAAACGCCAGACATTGCCGCCGCCGCCGGCGCGGGTCTCGCCGCGCTTGGTCGAGTCCTCCCAAGCGGCGTATTCGCGTTTATGGAAAATATATTTGGCCTTGGGGAAGGTCGGCACCCAACGGCCATTGCGCAGCATGGTGTTCCAGCCGCTATGGTCGATGTGCAGATGCGTGCAGAATACGTAATCGATGTCTTCGAAGCGCAAGCCTTCGGCGGCGAAGCCGTCAAGCCATGGCTTTTTCGGAAAGTCCATCGGCGGCGGGTAGCCTTTGTCCTCGCCGGTGCAGGTGTCGATCAGCACCGTGTGCTTTGGGGTCCGCACCACAAAAGTCTGGTACGTGATCACCATCTTGCCCGAAGCCGGATCGAAGACCTTGGGATCGAGTTCGGCCAGATGACGGCGTCCGATCTGGGGGTCGTATTTCGGAAACATCTCCTCCGGCGTGCGCCACGGTCCGTCGCGTTCGATCATGCTGGTGATGGTGACGTCGCCGATTGCAAGCTTGTTCATTCTGTTCCCTTTTCAATCCGGTCACTGTGTCAACTCAGGATCACGAAATACACGTGGTCAGATCAATCGCCACCCGCTACTTCTCGTGGGGCCCGATGCCCACAGGACCTGGCGCGCGCGGGTCAGTATATCATTACAAACTGCATTGCTCGTACTCTATGCGCCGTTGACGATTCCATCGCAGCCGACAGCAAGGTACGACCGCCTAACTTCAGCTTCGCCATTTTTGGATTGATCAGTCCTAGATCAGCTTAAGCCCCTTCAGACTCGCATGCCCATCCTTGCCGACGATAAGGTGATCGTGGACGGCGATGCCGAGCCATTGCGCCACCGCGATGATCGCCTTCGTCATCTGGATGTCGGCGACCGACGGCGTCGGATCGCCCGAGGGATGATTGTGCACCAGGATGATCGCGCAGGCCGATAATTCCAGCGCGCGCCTAACCACCTCGCGCGGATAGACCGGGGTATGATCGACGGTGCCGGTCTGCTGCACTTCATCGGCGATGAGTTGATTGCGCTTGTCGAGAAACAGCACGCGGAACTGTTCACGATCGGCGAAGCCCTGTGCGGTGCGGCAATAGTCGAGCACGCTCGACCACGACGACAGCACCGGCCGCTTTGTTATGGCGCCGCGCAGCAGCCGGCTCGCCGCCGCCTGCACGATCTTCAACTCGGTGATGCCGGCGCCGCCGAGCCCTTTCACTTCGGCAAGCCGCGCCTGCGGCGCCGCGATGACTTCGGCAAATGAGCCGAACTTCGCCAGCAGCGTCTTGGCAAGCGGCTTGACGTCGCGCCGCGGCAGCGCGCGAAACAGCAGCAGCTCCAGCAGCTCATAATCCGACAGCGCCTCGGCGCCGGCATCGCGGAAGCGGCCGCGCAGGCGCTCGCGATGGCCGTGATAGTGCGGCGCGGCCTCGGCCAGCTCGCTGTCGCGCTTTTCTCGCTCCATAGATGGTCGCCGTAAAATCACGCAGGAAATTCGCGCGCGCGGTTTGCAAGCCTAAGGCCATTCCGTCCGAAGGCATAACGCCAAACTGGCCACCAAGACTTGAAAAGAATTCACGCGCGGGGACTTTGTCAGGCGCGTTTTCCGCGGCCGGCACAGCGGATGGCGTGTGCAGAGCTCACTGCCGGTATGACGGTTTGTCGAGTCGCTTCGGCGACAACGTGAAAATCTCGACACCGGTTTCGGTGACGCCGACCGAGTGCTCAAACTGTGCGGACAGCGAGCGATCGCGCGTGACTGCCGTCCAGCCATCGGACAACACCTTCACGTGCGGCCGGCCAAGATTGATCATCGGCTCGACGGTGAAGAACATCCCGGGCTTGAGCACGATGCCCTCACCGGGTCGCCCGACATGCACGACATTGGGCTCGTCGTGGAACAACCGGCCGACGCCATGGCCGCAAAAATCGCGCACCACGCTCATGTGCTGAGCTTCCACGAATGACTGGATCGCGTGCCCGATATCGCCGGTCGTGCCGCCCGGTCTGATCGCGCCGATACCGCGCATCATTCCTTCATAGGTGACTTCGATCAGCCGCTCGGCGCGGCGCGGAATTTCCCCGATCGCATACATGCGGCTGGAATCGCCGTGCCAGCCGTCGAGAATGAGGGTGACGTCGACATTGACAATGTCGCCTTCCCGCAACGGCTTGTCGCCCGGAATGCCGTGACAAACGACATGGTTGACCGAGGTGCAGGTCGCCTTGCGATAGCCGCGATACATCAAGGTGGCGGGCAGCGCGCCGTTGGCCATGCCGAATTCGAACACCTGGCGATCGATGTGTTGCGTCGTCACGCCAGGATTGATTTCGCCGACCAGCATGTCGAGACATTCGGCCGCGAGACGCCCGGCCTTGCGCATGCCGGCGAAGGCATCGGGGCCGTGAATTTTGATTTGCCCGGTTTTGCGCAGCGGCGCACAGGCTGCATCGACATAGGTCATGGCGTGTCGGGAATATCGTAGAGGCTTAGGCCTTCAATGTAAGCATCGGCGGCGACAACGCAAGCAAATGCGGCGCGCCGGTTCAATTGGCAATTTTGCCGCCCAACTCGTCGTCGATATGAACGCGGATGATGTCGTCAAACGACGCATCGCCGCGAAAACCGAGCGCCAGCGCCCGGCGCGGATCAAACCGGCTCGGCCAGCCGGCGACGATGCGGGCGATCAATGGATCGGGCTCGCGGCGAATGCGCGCCGCCACCTTGTCGCCGGCGATCCGCCGCAAGGCGGCGATCTGCTCGGCCACCGTGCAGCAGACCCCAGGCATTGTGAGATTGATGCGGGGCCCAAGCTTGGCGGCATCGAGCCCCGCGGCATGGATGAGAAATCCGACAGCCGCTCGCGGGCTGGCGTGCCAGTGCAACACGCTGTCCTCGACCGGCAGGACGGCATCGTGGCCGGCGAGCGGTTCGCGAATGATCGAGGAAAAAAATCCCGAAGCTGCCTTGTTCGGCTTGCCGGGCCGCACCACGATGCTCGGCAGCCGGATACCGACGCCGGAGACAAAGCCGCGGCGAGTATAGTCGGCGAGCAGAAGTTCGATCGCCGCTTTTTGCGTGCCATACGACGTCAGCGGGGTCAGATGAAACTCGTCGGCAATGGCGTCGGGAAACGGCGCACCGAACACCGCGATGGATGAGGTAAAGACCAAGCGCGGACGATAGTCGTCGCCGACGGCGTGAACTGCATCGAGCAGCGCGCGCGAGCCGTCGAGATTAATCCGCATGCCTTTGTCGAAATCGGTTTCCGCCTCGGCGGAGACGACAGCGGCGAGATGAAAGATCACGTCGGGCCGCGCGGCGATGAGCCGCCGCAGCGCGGCGGGATCGGCAATGTCGGCGGCCACGGTTTCGACGGCGCCCGAAAATTTCTCCGGCTTGGCGGGGGCAATCACGTCGAGCAGCGTCAGCTTCTCGATCGACCGTTTATAGAGCGCGCCGTCGGCGACCAGCCGCGCCGTCAGCTTGCGCCCGATCATGCCGGCAGCGCCGGTAATGAAAATGTGCATTTTTTTCTCGCCGTCATTCGGGCCGCGCGCAACGGTCCCGGCATGAGCTCTTACAGTGCCATTTCTTATAAAGCCATGCCGCCGTCGACCAGATGCGGCTGACCGGTGATGTAGCTTGCCTCGTCGCTGGCGAGAAAGACGGCGAGCGCGGCAACTTCCTGCGCGGTGCCGAGCCGGCCCATCGGTTGACGATCGATAAAGGCCTGTCGAACCTCCTTGGTCGTGCGCCCGGTCTCCTTCGAGGCCGTGGCGATGCGATCTTCCAGGGAGGGCGATTCGATCGTGCCGGGGCAAATGGCGTTGCAGCGGACGCCTTGCTTGATGAAATCCGCAGCAATCGCCTTGGTCAGCCCGATCACCGCCGCTTTGGTGGCGCCATAGACATAGCGATTGGCAACGCCGCGGATCGACGACACCGCCGACGAAATATTCACGATCGAGCCCGATTTCCTCTCCAGCATTCCCGGGAGGAAGGCTTTGATGACGCGGTGCATCGATTTGACGTTGAGATCGAAAGAAAAATCCCAGTCCCGATCGCCGCATTCTAGAATACTTCCGTTGTGCACGTAGCCGGCGCAGTTCACCAGGATGTCCAGCGCGCCGAATTCGCTCGCGACCGCTTTGGCGACCGAATCGACATTGTCCTGCGCTCGCACGTCGAGCTTGATACATTTCGCCGCTTTAACATCGCGGACTTTATCGTCGGCAACGTCGGTGGCGATGACCTTGCCGCCTTCGGCTATGAAAGCCTCGGCGATGGCGCGGCCGATGCCCTGCCCCGCCGCGGT
>JBQCCX010000195.1:0-6499 GCA_051961815.1 Xanthobacteraceae bacterium | reverse complement strand
GCTCGGCGAGCGCTCGCAAATTCAGGATAATGCCACTCTGCACACCGATCCTGGCTTTCCGCTGACGATCGGGCCGGACTGCGTGATCGGGCATAATGTCATCCTGCATGGCTGCACGATCGGCGCCAACAGCCTGATCGGCATGGGCGCAATCCTGCTCAATGGCGCACGCATCGGGGAGAATTGCCTGGTCGGCGCCGGCGCGCTGATCACCGAAGGTAAAAACTTCCCCGACCGATCGCTGATCGTCGGTTCACCGGCCCGCGCGGTGCGGAGCCTCGACGATGCCGCAATCAAAGGGATCGCCGCGGGCGCGGACATTTATGTGCGGCGCTTCAAGCAATACGCGAAGGAGCTCAAGCCGATCGGCTGATTCCGTCTGCACTGAAGAGAAGAGGCAATCGGCGCGGTTCAATTCGCCCAATCGAAATCGACGGATAATTTTACTCACGTCAGTTTCGGTTGCTCGGTGAAATGCAACTACCAGGACTCAGCCGGCGTCACCAATGATCGTGTATGGCGCCCAGAACAGGGGGTGGCCGTAGGTAAACAGTATTTTGCCGCTGTCGTCGGCAAAACCGTGGCTGTCGAGCAGGTCCATCATCGCTTGCCGCAGGGCTTCGGCGCGGCTGATTTTCATGTCGGCCGCCTGCCGCCGGAATAAATCAGTCACGAGTTCACGGGCCGACTGCGAGTGCACCGACCAGTTGGTCACCAGGATCGCACGCGTGCCGGCATAAAAGAACGCGCGTCCGAGACCAGAAGCCGCTTCCGCGCCGGCTCCAGCGCCTGCACCGGTATTGCAGGCCGAGAGGACGACCCAGTCGGCATCGAGCTTCAGTCCCAGGATCTTGTCCATGGTCAGAAGTCCGTCACCAGGCACGCCCGCCACATCGGGTGCCGTCAGTGCGAGCGCCGGCTGATGCAGCCCATCAAGCTCACCGGGCACAAGTCCATGCGTAGCAAAGACGATCACCTTGTAGTGCGACAGATCGGTGTTCTTCACAGTGGCTTCGTTGGCGTCCTTGCCGAGGTGCAGCACCTTCGCTGGATCCGCTTTGAGCGCCAGTGCGACCGATTTCAGTTCCTCTGCCGTGTCGGGCAGGCGCGGCAGCGACGCAAGCTCAACCCGATCGATGCCATCAACTTGCGGCGCAGCACGACGTTGTAACGGAATGCCGCGCAGCGTGATTGCGCTCGCAACTTCAACCGGCGACTGCTCGTGCTCGGCCTCGGCTGCCTGCTCCGCATTGAACAACGGATCGCCGAACCCGACCAGGCGCTCGCGTTGATCTGATCCAGTCGGCAATTGCCGCAAGGTGCGCAACGCCGAAGCAGAAGGCAGAAGGGTTACCGCATGGCTGCGCGCGAGCCAGGGCACGGTGCGGTACGCGGCAAAGAGAGGTTCGGCGTGGCCATCGATCTCGACTTTGGCGGTAGGCAGCAGACCGAGCGGTAGCAGTCCGAGTGCCCCGTTCGTTGCTACCAGCAGATTCCTCGCCGGGCGCCAACTTCCTTCGACCGGCTGGAGCAGCAACCCGTAAAGCTCGTACGCCAAGGCGAGATCGAATGGAGGAATCTCGTCGATCGTGCTGACGTTCGGCTCGAGCGTCGTGCGCAGCCTGGTGACCCTCTTTTCGATCTCTGCTGCCGAAAGCGGAATCGTTGCAAAGCCCATTGGGCCTTGCTTTGGCACAGCCCAAACGTAGCTGTTCTCCTGACCCAGGTAGAACGACAGAAACGCTTCATCCGCTTTGAGCACTTTCTGGACTTGCTCAACGCGGGGTGGCTGCGGTTCGATCAGGGCGGCGTAATCGGGAAATTTTTGCGCGATCTCGTGTTGCGCCGCGGTGCGTTCGTGACGAAGGCGCTCGATGCCTGCGCGCAGATCGTTGATCGCGCGATCGTCGCGCTGCTGGGGAGGACGGGCGAGGATGTTGCTCAGGAGACCTAATTGTGCGCTGACCTGCTTGCTCAAGTCCTGCTCCCGGCGCGCCAGCTCCGCCAAAGCGGAGTTGCCTGCAACGGCTCGGGCCGCTGATGCGGCGAGGGCTTTCTGCACGGACTGACCACGAATGTCCTCGGCGAGCTGGAAAGCATCAGCGGCTCCGTCGGGGCCGGTCCGTACCAGCAGCGCGATATAAGATTCGACTATGCTTCGCACCCGCTGATCGCGGGCAGCGGCGCCGATGGCGTCGTCTTCCTCGCTTTGCGTATCGCGCGAACCGACCAAAATTGGTGCGGCCGTCTTGAATTCTTTCAGGGCCGCGCCGTCGTGTCCGGCGCGCAACAATCCCATTGCCAGCATGCCGCGAGCGAGCGCGGTTTCCGGATGATGCTCGCCAAAATGGCCGATTTGCCGCGCGACCAGTCGCTCCGCAGCGGCAATTCCGCGATCAACTTTGTTTGTGTTGTAGTAGGTCACGATGCGGGTGACGTCGGCTTCGATCTCGTCCTTGCGGGCTCGTTCCCATGTGCTAGTTGCAGCATCGAGCGCACGATAGGTTTCCGACGCGTCCGCCCATTTTCCCTGCAAAGCCAGAACTCCGCCGAGTCGGTTCAGGCTTATCGCAGCGACTTGTGAATCGTGCTCGGTTCCGAGCGCCTGATAAATTTCAATCACTGTCCGCGTCAGAGTTTCCGCTTCGGCGAAGCGTCCTTGCTCCACCAATATCATCGCGAACACGTCGATAATGCGTGCGGTATTCAGATCGTATTTCCCGCTGAGCTTGAGCCACCCAAGCAGCGCTCGTCGCACGTCGGCTTCGGCCTCCGTCAGTCGCCCCTCGCGCGCTTTCACGCGGGCTGTGCGCGCGACCATCCACTCGCACACCTGCTCGACAGCACTTCGCACCGGAGGATTCGGAATTTCCGACAATTTGGTCAGCGAGTCGCGAAATTGACTTTCGGCGCGTTCATAGGCGGCAGCCGCCTCGCCAAACTGGCCGCGTGCCTCCAAAATCGCTGCATTGCCGAACGCGACATGCGCCTCCGCCGTGCTGCGAAATGGATTGTTGGACCAACCGGATTGCTTTTCCGCATTAGCCAGAGCTTCCCGATTGGCTTGCATCTGCCGCTCGGCCTGATCGAGATCGCCGAGAACGATCCAGTCAATTCCGATCCAGCGCGTCACATTGTGCCGCCGCTCAGCCTTGATAAGCGGCTCCGCTCGCATGAACGTTTCCAGTGATTCCCTGGTATCCCCCGCCCAGCCGTGCAACTGACCAAGCAGAAGAAGCGAGCGGCCGAGCAGAGCATCAATGCCTCGAGCATAATTGATCGATTGCTCGACATCGTTCACGGCTTCCCGCACGCGTCCAAGGCGTCCGCGCGCTTCCGCCCGATCGAAATAGAATTGCGCCAGCAGGCGTCGGTCCCCGGTGCTCGGGGCCATTGCATCGGCTTGTGCCCGTTGGCGCGCTATCCGCTCGGGATTGGGTTTTTCCTGTTCAAGGATCGCCGAAATATCGGCGATGGTGCGAGGCGGCGCGACAAAACTCGCGGTATCGGCCCAGCCTCTTGTCGCGAACCCGCAAAGTGCGAACACGCAGGCCAATGCGGCAACGCAGCTTGGAGCAAGATGGTCTCTGCGCATCCCTTGCCCCAGTCGTCCCAGTTCGCCCCCGATGTGTCCTTCGCGGCGGACTATTTCTTACCGATAACGGCGATCACCTTCGGCATAAGAATGCCGGCAATGCGCGCCTGCGACTGCGCCGTCACATGGTAATGCTTATCGCCCGGAATGTACGCCGATGGATTGGTTTGTTGCGTGCCAAGAAGGCTTGCGACGCCGGCGAAGATCGGCGTGGCGCCATGAACGCGGATGCGTTGCTCGATACGAGCTTTGTTTCCGGCCGTCTGGGCGGCAGCACCGGTGTCCTTGTCGTTACCGCCGCCGGCGTCAAAAATGACGATCTTGGTTCCGGGCGTGATCGCCGAGTCGACGCGGCTGAGAATTCCCGCACTGGTATCGCCGTAGACGCCTTTGTTCTCGATCGTGACGTCATAGCCCTTTGCCCGGAGCATGCGCTGCAGTACCGCCGGATACGCGTTGCCGGCGCCTACCGCCGAGCCGGCGGTATTACTGGCGCCGATGGCAACGATTTTGATTGGTTCCGCACAAGCCGAGGTGGTGTAGTGGGTCAACGCCAATGCCAGCAACGCGGCAAAGAACGACAGGTGCATGCCTCGCATCGCTACACGTTTATTCGTGGACATAATCTTTCCTTGGCTTGTAGATCTTTGAATAAATTGTCGGCGGGAGAAGAGCGCGGAAGCCGAGAGAGAGCGGGCCAAACTAAAATCCGTGTTGAACGGGTTCGGAGCAACGGCGAGTCACAATAGGCAAACCGCCAATCTCAGGTCAAATCACCACCAAATTGACGTGCATCGCCTGTGGTTTCCCAATATCTGGCACTACGCCGAAACTGCCGTCCAAAACAATGCGGCCGGCCTTGGGGGAGGCCGGCCGCCGCGAACCCGGTCTGGGGACGGGGAGGGGTGGGGACGTGACCGGGGACGCGTATCCTTTCTGTTTTGTTCAGCGCGACGATGCGGTGGCCGGCGCAGCGCGCGGCTCGCCGAGTGAAACCCAAACGTTTGGATCGGACTGCGACTGGCGCTTGACGAAGCGGTAGCCGGTGTCCGCCCACAGCAAAATCTCATCGGTCTGATTGTCGAGGATGTATTCGCCTCGGTCGGTCTTCACCGTCAGTATGGCGTGGCCGTTGCCGTTGTGATCGCGCACGACGGTCATCAGCAGCGCCTCGCGCGGCCAGCCTGATTGCATCAGCAGCTTGCGCTTTTGCAGGGCGTAATCCTCGCAGTCGCCATAGCCGTCGTCGGGATAATTCCAGCGTTCGACGACGCCCCAATGATCCATGTCGGTCATCGGCTTGACCTTGGTATTGACGGCGAGGTTGATGCGCTTGAGCTCGGCCCAGGCGCGCGTCGTTAAAACGACGTCGCGCGGCGCCGAAGCCGCGGTGTCGCATTCCGGCGCATATTCGGCGCAAAATTCCGCCCAGCCGATCGGTGCACTGGTGACAGCGCCGACGCCGATGTAAAGCGATTGCTCCTGCGCTTGGCTTGCAGCGGCGGTAGCGAACAGCGCAACGCCGAACGTCATCAGAATGACGCACGCGGTTGCGCCGCGTCTGGCTCCTGCCACGAAACTCATTGTGACCCCTTCCCTTATCGTTGGGGCCACGTTTCGCACAAAGCTTTTGCGCCGCCGCTAAGGGGACCGATTCAATTTTAAGTAAAACGGCAGCACGTCGGCGCCGCAGAGAGCCAGGCTTTTTTGACCCTTTGCCGTCATCCAATCCTACGCCCCCCGCGCGCAACTTGCTCACTCTTGCTCCGCGCCGCCGGTCTATTTGGCGCGGCCGTCCATAAAGCTTGCCGCGCCGTTAAGCTTAATGAATGGTTGAGATTGGCCGCGACCCGGCGCTCGCATAGGGTTTTCGCGACGAATACGGGAGGCGAAGGGGCGTGACTGCGCCGGGCCCTCGCAAAGACGCGACCCCGGTGTTGATTGCGCATCCGCGCAGGCTGCAAAAGGGAGGACCTGGTCCTCCCTTTTGTTTTTTGCGCGCGAACGGCTGAACCGGTCGCTTGTTCTGGCCGCCGCCGCAGCCTATCTCGGCACGATCAGGTGTCATCTTGTCCGAACCGCCAGCGGCCAATCCCCGAGAGCCGATTTTCAACATTCCGCGGCCCATCGTGACCACTGTCACGCTATTGGTGCTGGTGCATGTCGCGCGCCTTGTCTTGCTGACCGACGAGCAGGATCTCGAGTTTGTCCTGGCTTTCGGCTTCATTCCGGCGCGCTATGGCGGCGACGTCGCGATCGCATCGCTGCCCGGCGGTTTTGCCGCCGATCTTTGGACATTCTTCACCTACGCTTTCCTTCACGCCAATTGGTCGCATCTGGGGCTCAATCTGGCCTGGTTTGTCCCGTTCGGCAGCGCGGTGGCGCGCCGGTTCGGCGCCTGGCGCTATGCGCTGTTCATGCTGGTGACGGCGGCGTTTGGCGCCATGGCGCATCTGGCGACGCATCTCGGCGCGATCGAGCCGATGATCGGCGCATCCGCCGCCATCTCCGGCGCAATGGCGGCGGCGATGCGTTTTGTGTTTCAGCGCGGCGGGCGGGTTGCATTTTTTCGCGACGGCGCCGACGCGGCGCGCCTGCCGGCATTGCCGCTTCGCGCCACGCTCCGCGACCCCCGGTTCTTGCTGTTTCTGGCGAGTTGGGTCGGATTGAATGCGCTATTCGGCCTGGGCAGCATCACATTCGGCGCGGAAGCCGGCCAGGAGGTTGCCTGGCAAGCTCATGTCGGCGGTTTTTTCGCCGGCCTGATTTTATTCAAAGCCTTTGATCCGGCGCCATCGCCGCCGGAATTGACCGCCGAGCCAAGCGCTTAACCGCGATCGCGAACCTAAAGTCTTGGCTGCCGGTCCACCGGAGCAGGAAATTTCATGGAACCGCGACCGCCTG
>JBQCCX010000194.1:0-2775 GCA_051961815.1 Xanthobacteraceae bacterium | reverse complement strand
TGCGGCCGCATGCCGGCTCGGCCGAACTCGCCAAGAAAATCCCTGGCGCGCGCTTCGAGCTGATCGACGACGGCGGGCATTTCCTCCCGACCCAGGCGCCGGGCCCGCTCACTGCTTTGCTGGAAGATTTTTTGCCGCGATAGTCGCAGACGCGTCATGGCCGGGCTTGTCCCGGCCATCCACGTCTTTAAGGTCGCCGCCGCTAAGACGTGGATGCCCGGCATAAAGCCGGGCATGACGAATGGGTGAACCACATGAAAGTCAAAGCCAACGGCATCAGCATCAATTACCGCATCGACGGGCCGGAGCGCGCGCCGTGCATCGTGTTCTCGAACTCGCTCGCGACGTCGCTCGCGATGTGGGACGAACAGGCGGCGGCGCTGAAAGACAAGTTTCGCGTCATCCGCTACGACCAGCGCGGCCACGGCGAGACCGAGGCGCCGGCCGGGCGCTATGCCTTCGATACGCTCCTTGCCGACGCGCTCGCGCTCATGGATGCGCTCGGCATCGCCAAGGCAAGCTTTGCCGGTCTGTCGATGGGTGGCGCCACCGCGCTCGGCCTCGCCGAGGGGCATCCGGACCGTTTCGAACGCATCATCGTCGCCGATTCACCGTGCCAATCGACACCGCAATCGAGCCAGCAATGGGAAGAGCGCATCGCGGTGGCGCAAAAGCAAGGCATCGAAGTCCTGGTCGAGCCGACCGTCGGGCGCTGGTTTCCGCCGGACACCGTCGCGAAAAATCCGCCCTATCTCGACAAGATCCGCGCCATGATTCGGCAAACACCGGTCAATGGCTTCAGCGGCTGCGCCGCCGCGCTCGCCGCGCACGATTACGCCTCGGCGGTGGCGAGCGTGAAGTGCCCCACCTTGTTCATCGTCGGCGAGAAAGACGGCGCCACGCCCGCGGCGATGGCCAAGCTCCACGACAAGCTTTCCGGTTCGCACTTTGTCACGCTGCCCGGGGCGGGACATATCTCCAACATGGATCGCCCTGCCGAGTTCAATTCCGCGCTGTGCGACTTCCTGGCCGGTTAACGAGACCGTTATGCCTTTTCGGCGGGGCCTGCTGCGTCGCCTGCAGGCGGCCCAAGCTTTCCAACAAACCATGGAGTCACTATACCTTTGGGCAAAAGGCGGGCTCCGGCTGCGAGCTAAGAGCCGCCGTTTAATTCAGCATTCAGGGATGCGACGCTTTAAGGAGTACACCGCATGGCCACCGTGACAATGAAAGCCCCGGCCCCGGGCGGGCTTTCCAACAAGGCGCGCGAGTTGATGGAGGCCATCAACACCGAAGCCGCCAAGCACAACGTTTGGGTGCGCACCCAGGCCAACGCGCCGGCGCAGCGGCCGTGGTTCAGCGAAACCAGCGGCGAAGGCTCGGGCCAGCTCGGCACCGGCCGGGTCGCCGTCAATCAGATGAAAACGCTTCCGCATCTATGGAAGTGGAACGAATACAGCGCTTATCTCAAACAAATCTCCGAGATCGCGCGCAAGGCCGATGTGTCGCCGATCGAATTTGCCGACCGGCAGAGCATTCTTCTCCTCAATCCGGGATTGAACGGCCGCCTGCAGGTGACCAACACCATCCGCTGCGCCATTTCAGTCTACAATCCGGGCGACGTCGCGCCGGTGCATCTGCATTCGCCGAATGCGAGCCGCACCATTCTCTCCGACAAGGGCGGCTACACCGTCATCGAGGGCGAGCGCTGCACCGCCACGCGCGGCGACCTCATCCTCACCCCGAACGGAACCTGGCACGACCATGGCAACGATTCCGACGAGCCGGTGGTCTGGATCGATACGCTCGATTGGCCGCTGATGGAATTCCTCGACGCCGCCTGGGTCGATCACAACATGCCGGGCGCGCAGAGCAACAAGAACGTGCAGGCGGTCAGGCACGGCGAAGGCTATTCGCGCAACCTCTACAGCCACGGTGGCATCAAGCCGGCCTTTGTCGATCACCAGCGCGGCGTCGGCCGCGAACCGGCGCCCTTGTTCCATTATCGCGGCGCCGACGTGCTCGAAATGCTGCATAGCCTGCGCGGCGAGAAGGGCGATCCGCACGAAGGCATCAAGGTCGATTTCGTCAATCCGGTCACCGGCGAGCCGGTATTTAAGACGCTGAACTATTCGGCGCAGCTGCTGCGTCCGGGCGAAGAAACCGAGTTCAAGCGCGAAACCGCCGGCACCTATTACGTGGCGATCGAGGGCACCGGCGTTACCGAGGTCGGCGGCAAGCGTTTCGAATGGGGCCACAACGATCTATTCGTGGTGCCGAATTTCCTGTGGCGCCGCCACGTCAATACCGGCAAATCCGATGCGGTGATCTACTCGGTGTCCGACGCGGCGCTGATGCGCAACATCGGGCAGTACTATGCGCAAGGCCGCGGCAAGGACGGCAAGGTCACCGAGCTCACGGTGCATTAGCCCGCACACGCCGAACGAACTCTCGTCATTGCGAGCGAAGCGAAGCAATCCAGAAAACTGAAACAAGGACTAGATTGCTTCGTCGCGATCGCTCCTCGCAATGACGATAGACCGAGTGCCTAGCGTCAGGCCATGGCCGGGCTTGACCCGGCAATCCATTGTGCGGCGCCGCTGCATGGACCACCGGGTCAAGCCCGGTGGTGACGAGTGATAAATCGAAGACGCGGAAAGATCAGAACGTACGCGCCGCTACGCCGCGCCTTTGAGCTTCTTGGCGCATTGGCTGTAATAGCCACCGCCGCGCTGCAGCCATTTGAGCCCGCCATTGGCGTTGGCTGCTTTGTTC
>JBQCCX010000193.1:0-3950 GCA_051961815.1 Xanthobacteraceae bacterium | reverse complement strand
CAAGGTTTGCGATCAAATATCGGACGCCGTTCTCGACGCATTTATCGAGAACGATCTCAAGCTCGGCATCGCCGATCAAAGCGCCGTAAACACCCGCCTCGGCTGCGAGACGCTGTGCACCACCAACAAGATCGTCATTGCCGGCGAGGGACGCGGCCAAGCCCCGCTGTTTCACAAACACGGCGCCAAAGCGGTGGTGAACCGGGAGTTGATCACGGAAATCGCGCGCGGCGTCGTCAAGGACATTGGCTATGACCAGGACGGCTTTTCCTATTATGGAGCCGATGTCGAGGTGCTGTTGCATGGCCAGTCCCCCGACATCGCCATGGGTGTGGATGCGAAAAAGAAAAAGGATGGCGAGCAAGAGGGCGCCGGCGATCAAGGCATGATGTTTGGCTTCGCTTGCACCGAAAGCGAAGTTTACGAAAAGGGCTCGTTCATGCCCGCGCCGATCTACTTCGCACACAAAATTCTGAAAGTTCTTTCGGAAAAACGCCGGTCCGGCGCACTGTTTGACTTGCAGCCGGACGCCAAGAGCCAAGTCACGATCAGGTATGTCGACGGCAAGCCGGTCGGTTGCACCAAGGTCGTGGTCTCGACGCAGCACAACGCGCAGACTCGGAATGCGAAGAAATACTCGCCCGGAATGATCCGCGACATGATCGAGGATACGGTGACCGCGGCGCTGCCAAGCGGCTGGATGCCGAAGCGGCCAAGCGATTTTCTGGTCAATCCCACCGGAAATTTCGTCATCGGCGGCCCGGATGGCGATTGCGGCCTCACCGGACGCAAAATCATCGTCGATACATATGGCGGCTATGCCCCGCATGGCGGCGGCGCCTTCTCCGGTAAGGATCCGACCAAGGTCGATCGCTCGGCCGCCTACGCGGCACGCTATCTGGCTAAAAACGTGGTCGCGGCCGGGCTTGCGGAACGTTGCACGATCCAGATCGCCTATGCGATCGGAGTGGCCGATCCGATGTCGCTCTATGTCGATACCCACGGCACCGGCAATGTCGAAGAAGCAAAGCTGCAGAAATTATTGCCGGAATTGTTCCCGCTGCGGCCGACCAATATTCGCCGCACCTTGAAGCTGAGCCGGCCGATTTACCGCCGCACTGCCGCCTATGGCCATTTCGGCCGGGCGCCTGAAAAAGACGGCGGGTTCTCCTGGGAACGAACCGATCTGGCCGATTCGCTCAAGCGCGCTTTGCGCTGAGCGCGATCGCCCGCCCGAGCGGCCCCGTGTCAGTGGCCGGCGCGCTTGCTATACCGGGCGGGCAAGATCGCCGCGGTGACACGCGACCAGCTATGGGTCCCGCACCCCACAATGTCCGCGCATTCTTCGGGCGCCGTAAAGGCCACAAGCTGCGGCCGCGGCAAGCCGGGCTGTTCGAGACATTGCTGCCGCGGCTTGCCATCGATCTTGACCGCCCGGCACCCCTTGAACTCGCCGCATTATTCGCCGACCCGGTCACAGCAGTTCGCCTCGAGATCGGTTTTGGCGGCGCCGAGGCGATGCTCGCGGAGGCTAAGGCCACTTCGCACATCGGCTTCATCGGCGTCGAACCCTTCGTCAACGGCATGGCCAAGGCGCTCGCCGGGATCGAAGCCGAGAGCCTTAACAATATTCGGCTGCATTTTGACGATGCGCTCGGGCTGATCGCGTGGCTCCCCGACGCCTCGCTCGATCGTGTCGATCTCATCCATCCCGACCCGTGGCCGAAACGGCGGCATTGGAAGCGGCGATTCGTTCAAGACGAAACGGTCAGCCAGCTGGCACGCATTCTGCGCACCGGCGGTGAATTTCGTTTTGTCACCGATATTGCGGACTACGCGGCGTGGACCTTGCAGCGGCTCCTGCGCTCTCCGCATTTCGAGTGGGTTGCACATCGCGCCGACGATTGGCGCAATCCTTGGCCGGGCTTTACCGGCACGCGCTATCACGCCAAGGCGGCGCGCGAACAACGCTCCTCTTGTTTTTTGTTGTTCCGCAAGATTTGACGCGCCGCCAATGGCCCCTTGGCCATAGATAAAGAGGCGGGTCCCAGTGGTTTTACCTGGCGGCGCCCGCCAGCTATGCCCTTGCAACGGACCGGCAAACCGCTATATTCGCGCTGTCCGTCAATGGATACCTCATAACGGTCGGATGATCCGAGCGGTTTTGAGAGTGGGCCCCCCGGGACCCGCTCTTTTTTATTACCTGAGGCCCGGCGGCTCTTGCGAAGACCATGGAAGGCGGAACGAGCAACGTGGAAGGCGCTGATTTTGCCCTGGAGCCCCGGTTGATAACCGAGCCCGGGCGAGCGGCACGCGTCGCGGTGCTGGCCGAGCCCGTGCTCGCCAATCTCGGCTTTCGCCTCGTGCGGGTGCGGATATCCGGTTTTGCTGGTTGCACGGTGCAAATCATGGCCGAGCGGCCCGATGGATCGATGAGCATAGAGGATTGTGAAGCCGTTTCGCGTGCGCTCTCACCGGTGTTCGACGTCGCCGATCCGATCGAAGGCTCGTACCGGCTGGAAATCTCGTCGCCCGGCATCGACAGGCCATTGGTGCGGCGGTCCGACTTCGACCGCTATGCCGGCCATGTGGCCCAGATCGAGATGCAGGTTCCGATCGAAGGGCGCAAACGCTTCCGCGGCGAATTGCACGGGACCGACGGCGAATGCGCCCGCATCCGCTGCGACGAGCCAAACGACATTTTGCTGCGCATCGACGACATGGCAGAGGCCAGGCTCGTCCTCACCGATGCGCTCGTCGCGCAATCGCTACGCAAGAGTAAGCAGAGATCCAACCAAGGAGACTGACCGATGGCGACCGTTAGCGCCAATAGACTCGAACTGCTGCAGATCGCCGACGCGGTCGCCCGTGAAAAGGCGATCGATCGCAAGATCGTGCTCGGCGCCATGGAGGATGCAATCGCCAAAGCCGCGCGCTCCCGCTACGGCAGCGAAACCGAAGTCCGCGCGGAAATCGACTCAAAGAGCGGCGAGCTGCATCTTTCCCGCCACATGCTCGTGGTGGACACGGTCGAAAACCCGGCGATGCAAATCAGTCTCGACGATGCGCGGCGGCGGCATCCGGCTGCGCAAATCGGCGACACCATCGCCGATCCGCTGCCGCCGCTAGAATATGGACGCATTGCCGCGCAATCGGCAAAGCAGGTCATCGTGCAGAAAGTCCGCGAGGCCGAGCGCGATCGCCAATACGACGAGTACAAGGATCGCATCGGCGACATCGTCAATGGCATCGTCAAGCGCGTCGAATACGGCAATGTCGTCGTCGATCTCGGGCGCGGCGAGGCCATCGTGCGGCGCGATGAAATGCTGCCGCGCGAAGTGTTCCGCAATGGCGACCGCATCCGCGCTTACATTTACGACGTTCGGCGCGAGCCGCGCGGTCCGCAGATTTTCCTCTCCCGCACGCACCCGCAATTCATGGCCAAACTGTTCGCGCAGGAAGTGCCGGAAATCTACGACGGCATCGTGGAGGTCAAGGCGGTGGCGCGCGATCCGGGCTCGCGCGCGAAAATCGCGGTGATATCCCGCGATTCTTCGGTCGATCCGGTCGGCGCCTGCGTCGGTATGCGCGGCTCGCGCGTGCAGGCGGTGGTCAACGAATTGCAGGGCGAGAAAATCGATATTATTCCGTGGTCGCACGACATCGCCACTTTCGTGGTCAATGCGCTGGCGCCCGCCGAAGTCGCCAAAGTGGTTTTGGACGAGGAGCGCGAACGTATCGAAGTAGTCGTTCCCGACCAGCAGCTCTCGCTTGCGATCGGCCGGCGCGGCCAAAACGTTCGGCTGGCGTCGCAGCTCACCGGCTGGGACATCGACATTCTCACCGAGCAGGAAGAATCCGAACGCCGCCAAGCCGAGTTCGAAAATCGCACTCGGATGTTCATCGACACGCTCAATGTCGACGAAGTCATCGGCCAGTTGCTGGCTTCG
>JBQCCX010000192.1:0-4219 GCA_051961815.1 Xanthobacteraceae bacterium | reverse complement strand
GCGCTCATCCGAACTGGCGCCGGCGACATGGGTGACGCCTTCGAGCCGCAACCAGCCTTTCGAACCGAAAACCTGGAAGCTGAAACCCGGGCCGGTCGTCGTCATGATGCCGAGATAGCCGGACATGCCCTCTTTCATGCGCAACAGGATCGAGGTCGTGTCGTCGGCATCGATCGTCGCGGCGCGGCGAAAGCTTTGCGCGAACACGTGATCGATCGGGCCGCACAGATCGATCATGCCGTCCACGGCGTGGACGCCCATCGGCATCAACCCGCCGCATGGGGTTTCCGATTTATCGGCGCGCCAATGGCTCGGATTGATGAACAACACGTTCGGAAATGTCATCGTCGCTTCGACGTGCAGGATGGTGCCAAGCTCGCCCGTGCGGATCATCTCGCGCAACTTGATCATTTCCGGATGCAGGCGGCGATTATAGCCGAGCGCCAGCGTCACGCCGGCCTTGCGGACCGCCGCGACCGCGTCCTCCGCTTCGCGCTTGGTCAAGGTGAACGGCTTTTCGCAGAACACATGTTTGTTCGCGGCGGCCGCTGCGACCACCTGCCCGCCATGCATCGAATGCGGCGTCGCGAGCACCACGGCACCGACGTCAGCATCGCCAAGCACCGCTTGATAGTCCGGCAGCAGGCGAAAGCCATGTTTTTTGGCGAAGGCTTCGAGTTCCGGTGTGACGGTGCGGGTCGCACCGGCGACAAATCGGATCGCATCGCTGTCAGCGGCCGACTCGACGAGCGTTTTGCCCCACCAGCCCAAGCCAACAATGGCTGCCTTGATCATCCGGAAAGCTCCTTCGTCTGCGCGGGTTGGCGCGGCTGGCTGGCGCGCCGGCAGGACTATGCGTTATCCCAACCCGGCATAATACATCGCAACCACCAGGCAAGAGAGCGCCCAGAACACGCAATATTCGTAGCCGCCGATATTCCACAGCCACTTGCCCTTGGTCACTTTCCACACCGCTCCCCCCGCGACCAGAAGATGCACGAAAGCGAGCGCGCCGGCGATGACCGGCAGGACTGCGAAAATCAGCCCGATGGCGAGAAAGGTCTCGATCACGCAGGCGGTGTACATCCATGCCGCCGGCGGTCTGAACTTCGCCGCGACGAAAAACCCGAGGGCTTCGGGCACGAAGAATTTCGCGTAAATGTGCGGGATGAAAAATAGTCCGCAGATCAGGCGCAATATGTTGATGCCATGGGTCAGATCGAAATTCTGCAGATAACCCGCCATGTTTCTCCCCGCACTTTGTCCCTCCTTAACCTCAGTAGTCGGCAATTGCTATTGCGAGCGAACCGCCCGCAAGCTTACGCGTCCAGCTCCTTGAAATAGCGATAAATGCCCCATTGACTGAACGGAACGCGCCGCGGCGATCCGAGATAGGCGGCGATCCGCGGACGTTTTGCAATCCGATCATGCAGCGCGATCAGAACGGGGATTTTTCTCTCGAAACGTTTCATTCGCTTCGGAAATGCATAACGCAGCCCCTCGACGATCTGAGATAGCGACAGATCGACATAGCTGAGACGGTGCCCGACGCTGAATCTGCCGCCGTTGTCTTTGAGCACGCGCTCGAAGTAGCCGAGATATTTCGGAACACGATAGCGCCAGAAATCCTTGCTGCGGCGTCGCGCCGCCGGGCGTTGCTCCTCGAAATAGAGCCAGCCTGAGACCGGATGATGGGTGTCGTGGATCTCGACGACAAGGTCGGAAATCGTGAGCTGCAATTGGTGCGCCCACAAACGGCCGACCTCGTCGCGCGGTGCAAGCTTCAATCGCGGACCGAGGAAGAGTAAAATGTTCGCGGTTTGCGCTACGATGGTGTTTCCCGCCTTGAGAAACGGCGGCGCAAAAGGCGGCCGCGTCGACCGCCGGCCTTGCATGAGCCTCATCATCGCCGGCACGCCGCGTTTGCCTGGCCGCCGCGCCACATCGACGTAATTGGCGCCGGCCTCTTCCAGCGCCAGGCGGATGAATTCGCCGCGGCCCTGGATCGTCGGCCAATAATACAGCTCGTAACGCATGCGCTTTAAATCCTAAGCGCCGGCCGCCGCCTTATATTGCTCGTCGCTGACCTGCTCCATCCAGGTGACGTGCTTGCCGTCGAGCGCCTCCTGGGTTGCAACATGGACCATGCTCGTGCCCGGCGCGGCGCCGTGCCAATGCTTTTCGTTTGGCGGAATCCAGACGACGTCGCCGGCTTTGATCTCGCGCACCGCGCCGCCCCAGCTTTGCGCCCGTCCCGCGCCGGAAACCACGAACAAGGTCTGACCGAGCGGATGGGTATGCCAGGCGGTGCGTGCGCCAGGCTCGAAGCGAACGAGACCCGCGCGCACCCGCGCCGGCGCGGGCGCCTCGATGATCGGCTCCTGCCACACAGTGCCCGTAAAGCTTTCGGCCGGTCCGCGGCGCGTCGGCCGCGAACCGCAGGTGTAAATATCCATGGTGTTATTCTCCTTTGAAATTCGGCGGACGATCGCCCGCCATACGATGCAATAGGATAACTAAAATTTTTGCGTGGGTACTGCCGCTGCTGACGATTTACCAAAGGCATTTCAGCTGCCTTTAGTCCTGCGTCAGACTTCGTCCTTTACAGTCGCAACTGCGCCTCGTCACTAAAGGAAGCTTTACTGTCCACCTCGGCGTCCCCGTTCGCGGAGGCGCCCGCATCCGGCAATCCCTCATTGCGCGTCCGGCCATAGGCATCGGCCAATTGCCGCAGTGACAATTGCGCGAGGCCGGCCGCTCTGTCGGCGCGCCACCACCCCCAGATCAGCCAGCCGAACGCAAGCAGCAGCGCAAACTGAAACACCAGCCCGAGAATCGATGGCACCCCGCTGAGCTCCCCGATGACACCATGACCAAACAGAAGTCCGAAAATGCCGGCGCCCAGGACCCCGGCGGCGAAGCCGCCGATCAAGCCGGGACGGCTGAACAAGCCGCCCAGCGAGCCTGACGGATACGAAGGCTGCGCGGCGCAGGGAGAGATTTCCGGTTGCTCTGCCGCAATCACCGGCTCGGTCAATCCGACCGCGCGCGCGCCGTCGGCGACGCGCGTATCGCGGATTAGCCGCGCATCCGCCTCCTCGATCCACAACAAAAGCCCGAATGCGACAAGACACAGTGCCGCCAGCCGCCGCAGCTGTTGCACGCGCGGCACGATTCCGGTCCAGGCTGCGGCAGATGCGTGCACGGCGATCCTTTCGCCTGCACCGAGGGCAACATCGTGGCGGTCGCTGCACGGCTCGGTCAATATCGAGCGCCTATCTACGCCGCTGATTCCCGGCCCGATCTGTCGCAAAGCGTCGCACGCGCTCATGCCGCAGGCGGCATCTCAATGAGGGAACTTCCGGGATCAAGCCGCGAGCGTCTCTTTCACCGCATTGACGAGCTGCTTGAGAGTAAAAGGCTTTGCCAGGAAAGCGGGCTGCTCGCCGTCACTCGGCATATGTCTCTGGAACGCGTCCTCGGCGTAGCCGGAAACGAAAATGATTTTCAAAGTGGGGTTGCGGCGGCGCAGTTCCCGCAACAATGTCGGTCCGTCCATTTCCGGCATGACCACGTCGGAGACGACCAGATCGACTTCGGCTTCCGCATTCTCGAGCACTTCGATGGCTTCGATGCCGTTGCCGGCCTCGAGAACCGTATAGCCGCGCGAGGCAAGGCCGCGCGCATTGAGCTGGCGCAGCCCCTCCTCGTCCTCGACCAACAGGATCGTGCCTTGTCCGGTGAGATCGACACTGTGCGCCGATTCGCGATCGCCACCGACCGGCGGCGTGCTTGCGATTGCGGCTGCATCGTCTCGCTCCGCCGCGACGTCCTGCGCGCTCGCGACATGCCGCGGCAGGAAAATGCGAAACACCGTGCCTTTGTGTTCAATTGAATCAACGTAAACAAATCCGCCGGTCTGCTTGATGATGCCGTAGACCGTGGAAAGTCCGAGGCCGGTGCCTTTGCCGACCTCCTTGGTTGAGAAAAACGGCTCGAAGATTTTGCCAATGATATTGGGCGGGATGCCGACGCCGCTATCGGCCACCTCGACGAGCACGTAATCAGCCGCGGGCATGCCCTTGGCATTAAAGCGCACCGACTCCTGGGTCGTCACGTTGCTGGTGCGAACGGTCAGCCTGCCGCCATTGGGCATGGCGTCGCGCGCATTCACCGCCAAGTTCACAATGACCTGTTCGAATTGCGAGATGTCGACCTT
>JBQCCX010000191.1:0-28452 GCA_051961815.1 Xanthobacteraceae bacterium | reverse complement strand
CACGAATCGCGAAACACTCTTTCCCTACACGACGCTCTTCCGATCTATGGTCAGCCCGGCGAGGTCGGCCAGCTTGGTCGCCGTCACCGTGAACGTGCCGTCAGGATTGTCGATGACCGCGGCGCCGCCGCCGGTTTGCGTCAGCGTCGCGCCGTTCGACAGCGTCACCGTGACGACCACGCTGTCGTCACCGTCCTCGAACACGGTGGCGGCATTGGTCAGCCCCAGCGTCAGCGTGCTGCTGTGGCCCTCGTCAATCGCCACCGCCGACGCCGTCACCACCGGCTGCTCCGCCACCGGATTGACAATGAGCGTGGTCGAGGTCGTGCCGGTCGCGGTGCTGCTGCCGTCATGGGCAACCGCCGACACACCGACCGTCACCGTGCCCTCGAACTCGCTGGTCGGGGTGATGGTCAGTCCGGCGAGGTCGGCCAGCTTGGTCGCCGTCACCGTGAACGTGCCGTCAGGATTGTCGATGACCGCGGCGCCACCGCCGGTTTGCGTCAGCGTCGCGCCGTTCGACAGCGTCACCGTAATCACCACGCTGTCGTCGGGGTCCTCGAACAGAGTCGACGCATTGGCCAGCCCCAGCGTCAGCGTGCTGCTGTGGCCCTCGTCAATCGCCACCGCCGACGCCGTCACCTCCGGCGGAACGGCCACCGGGTTGACGATGATGTTAGATGACGCAGTGGTGGTTGAGCCGCCGGAAGTCACCGACACAGTCAAAATATCAGTTCCCTCGTCAGCCCCCACGAGCGCCACGTTCAGCGCGTAGGTCAGACCATTCAGCAGGTTGTTCACCGCCGCAGCGTCGCCTGAAACGACCAGATGATTGCTGCCGTCGCCCGTGATCGAGGTCACACCGGCAGGCAGACTGCTGTCGTCGACGTGGAGGGACCCATTCAATACCGTCAGGCTCACGACCACCGGGCTGCTCGTCGGCCCAATGATCACTCCCTTGATTGGATTGCTTGCGCTTTCGTCGCTGACATTCTCGCTGAGCGACAGCGTCGGGGGCGTTGTTAAAACCACCGGCGGCGGCTGCGGTGGTGGTATGATAATCTCTATTCCTTTGCCGCTGCCGGCACCGGTGTTGTCCAAGATAACGGGCTGCACGAAGATGCCGCCGCCGCCGTTCAGCAGCGGATTGCCGCCGCCACCATGGAAACTCAAAATGGAGGCGGGATCGCCGCTGCCGTTGCTGCCGGATTGCGGTTGCGCAAAGGCGTGCTGCCATTGCTGGAAGAACGGGTCGTTCAGTCCCTGCGTGTAGTGCGCGTACGCATCAGAATAGGCGTTCTGTAATTGCGCCATCTGCAAAGGCGTATTCGCAACTTCACTGACCGAGACGCTCGAGCCTCGGAACCGCAGAACAAAGGTGTGTGTCGTGCTATCGACGAGGAGGCGTTCCGGGTGATCACCCTTGGTGATGATTTCGTAGACGCCATGCTTAAGATCGTCGTAATTGATGGCGCCGTTATCGAGTAAGGCAATATCGGCACTGTCGGCCTTCACCTCGGGAAGGAAAGCAAAACTAAAAATCCCGATGGCGACCGTGCCGGCGCCAAAGCCCGGCGTCCTCTTCCGCAATTGCCCAAGAGGAGTATCGATGGTTATCCGCTCATTGGCGGCATCGCCATCAAGGATATCGAACCGACCCCTGACGATGCGCACCAGAGCCGAAGCTGGCAGTCGTTCACCACCGCACGGGAGTTCGTCCAATTCCATGCGGGTGTCGGCATAGAGACGCAACCACGTTCCGTCCCGGAACGCGATCGTAACCGAGCCGTCTATGCCGGTCTCGATCACATCGCCCTGAAAGACCGCGTCACCTGCAACAGGTTGCGTTAAGACCGTGTCGTCGCGTGTGATCGCGACCAAGCCCGTCACTGTTTTCAGCCGACCGACGGAACGCGCGCTCACAGGTGGCTCCAATCCAATGCCACAAGAGCCCCGTTGCTGGCACGAGACTGCGTTTCATTTGCGTCTCTTTTTTGACTTGCGGCCGCTGCGCAACCCGGGTGGGTAAAAGCCGCCAGAGTTCTAAGTTGCTTATCAGGCTGCGAAAAAGGTTGACCTTACCAGCCTGCTCCAATGCCGCCGGAGGCTTGCGATAACATGCCGCTGTTTGCTCGGAGGGTCAGCCGGGTCGGCCGACCTAAAATTGCGAAGGCTTGGCCAGGCTTGCGATCGCGTTATGCGTTTTGCTGGTCGCATCCGTCGGGCAGCCGACCTAGCGGCGTTGGACGACATCTACACGACGCCTGCAATTGTCACCGGCGAGAATGAAAGAAACAGACCTTTCGGTTTCAAGCTTTGTTTTGCGACGTTCTTGTCGCAGACGTTCTTGTCAAAGTGTCTAGTCACACCACCGTTATGACGAGGCGTTTCGGAATGCGGCTCGCCGCGCGGCGCGGGTGCTGTCTGGCAATGGCAAGCCGCTGTGAGATGGATCGTACGCCTCTGAGCCCTGGAACTCGACGACTGGGATCAGGGGCCGGCCCGCCGGATTGTCCGATAAAAGAAGCCCCGGAAAGTCGCCCCCCGAGGCTTCCCGCTGCCCATCCTGCGACCCTTGCCCGTCAAGCGCGGCACAGAGGAGGGAGGCAGCGTTTGTTCAGCCTATTCCGGCCGGAATCGCAGTCAAGCCGTTTTCTGCGCTTCGACTGCGCCGAAAAACTGCAAGCAGACTGTCAGTAGACCAAGGCCGCCCCGGCTTGCTGGTACAAGCGCCGGCTCATGGATATCGCTTTTGCTTTAAGAGATTCGTGACCCAGCAAATTAAGAAGATGATCAGCCGCGGCCACGCTGTAGGATTTGATTGTATCGATTTCGATGGCGGTGGGCCGGTGCACATTGGCAAAGTGCGTCGACACGTTGCCGATCAAAATTTTTTGTGAGGTCAAAAGCGGCGTGGTCATGCAGCTTTTCACCCCCGCCGCACGCAACACATCGCGATAGGGCGCGAAGTCCTCATCGATTTCGATGTCCGGCACCACCACCGTGCGCCCAAACCTGAGCGCTCTGCCGCAAGAACATCCGTCGTCACGACTGATCTTGCGGAAAAATTCGAGGAATGGCTTTTTGAATCCCCACTGGACCACAATGACGAGATCTTCGCCGGCCTTGAGCTGGACGTTGCCAAATTCGGCCCCATGCAACGCGATTGCATCGTGGAGAACGACATTGACCGCGCGATCAAACGCGGATTGCTCCAACAAACGCTTGGTCATCGGTTGAACAAGCACTCAACATACTCCTGCTGTTCCCGAAACTCTTCGGGCCACTTTTTACCAGTGACGGTTGTGGATTATTTGGAACCTATCGTGCCGATCGGCCAACGCAATAGATAAAGCAGCGCCGCCTCGATGCAATCCCCTCGCCGCCTCTGTGCCGCCGGGCTCGCCGGCTTCGCAGTTGAGCGCAAACTGCTAGAGCATGAATGAATCATTTTTGTTGTTATTGAACGCGGTCATTCTTTGAAAGTTTAAGCACCTGGCCGCGCAAGAGCGAACTGGAACTAATACCGCTTGGTTTGCGCGCTGTCCGTTGAGACGACCGCCCTCGTGGTCAAGTCGACATCGGTGCGCGACGATGCCCTTGGGTCGTTGGATATAAGCCGCTAGTCTGGAGCAATCATTGTCTGGGCGTGTGGCCATGCCGACACGTCGTCACGCGATCGCGGCGGGTACTGCAAGCTTGATTGCGCCGGGCCTCCTTCGCTCGGCGTCGGCAAGCGCTTGGCCGGAGCGAACCGTTCACATGGTGGTGCCGCTTGCCGCCGGCGGCCCGACCGACGTCAATGCCCGCGTCGTCGCTGAACAGCTCGGCAAGGTTTGGAGACAACAGGTCGTCATCGACAATAAGGCCGGCGCCGGCACCAATATCGGCAATGCGTTCGTGGCGCACTCCGATCCCGACGGCTACACGTTGTTGTTTGGCACCTCGTCGCTGGCGTCGAACGGCGCGCTCTACCGCTCGCTCGATTACAGCCCGGTCACCGATCTGAGCCCGGTCTCACTGGTCGCGAGATTCCCGTTTTTTATGTTTGTCCCGAATTCTTCTCCCGCCCACACGGTCGGGCAATTTGTCGATTATGCGAAAGCACAGCCGGAAAAACTCGTCATTGCTTCGCCCGGCACTGGGAGCGGACCGCATCTTGCCGAGTTGTTGTTTCTGCAAATGGCCGGGATTCAAATGACGCACGCGCCCTATCGCGGCGCCGCGCCGGCATTCACCGACCTTATTCCCGGCCGCGTGCACTGCTATTTCGGCAGCGGCGAATTGCTCACCTATTCGCGATCCGGCCAGGTCCGCGTGCTGGCTTCGACCGGCGCCAAGCGATCTCCCGCGGCGGCGGATGTGCCGACCATCGCCGAGTCCGGCCTCCCCGGTTACGCAGTCGATTCCTGGCAAGGCGTCTTTGCGCCCGCCAAGACGCCCGGTGAAATTCTCCAACAGATAAGTCGCGATCTCGCCAAAGCTCTCGCCGAACCCTCGCTCATCGAGAAGCTCGGCCGCAATGCCTATACCGTCGGCAGCTCCTCGCCGGCCGAGCTTGCCAATTTTTTGAGAACCGACACGGAAAAATGGGAAGCCGTCATCAGGACGACCGGGATCAGGATCGATTAGGCTCGGCAGCCGCGAGCCGGAGAATAACTTTTCCGGCCCAACGATCGTCGGCAACGCTGCCCAGGCGCGTCGTCCTCACGCGCCGCAGCGTTGCCGGCCGACTTGGCCTTATCCTTGCCGCCGTGGCCGCAGCGCCGGTCGCAAACGCTGCAGGCTATCCTACCCATCGGGTCAAGATCATCACGACAGTCGCGGCAGGCGGCACGGTCGACGTGCTTGCTCGCCTAATCGCGGAAAAACTTTCCGAGAGCTTGGGACAAAGTTTCTATGTTGAAGACATACCCGGAGGTGGAGGCAAAATGGGCGCCGCCGCGGCGGCGCGGTCCGCACCTGACGGCTACACGCTGCTGTTCGTGTTCAACAGCTTCATAACCGATATCAGCCTGTATTCCGATGTTCCCTACGATCCCATCAAAGATTTTGCCCCGGTCACGTTGGTGGCGACGTCGCCCTATGTTCTGGTCGTCCCTCCGTCGCTCGGTGTTAGCAGCGTGCAGGAATTGTTGGCGCTGGTGAAGGGAAATCCCGGAACGTTCAGCTACGCCGCGCCCGGCAATCTCGTCGACGAGATGTTCAGGCTCGCAAACGGGCTAAACATGGTCCGTGTTCCCTTCAATAGCGCCCCACCGGCCATTGCCTCGACCATAGGCGGCTTTACACAGATGGCGTTTACGTCAGTCGGCGCGGCCGTTCCCAACATCAATTCAGGGAAACTGCTGGCGCTGGCAGTAACGAGCCACAAGCGCCTGGCTGCGCTTCTGCAAGTGCCGACATTGGCGGAAGCAGGAGTACCCGAGGCCGAAGCTTCCTTCATGCAGGGGGTCGTGGTTCCGACCGCGACGCCTAAAGAGATCATCACGCGACTGCAGAGCGAGATCGCGCGCATCGTCGCGCTTCCCGGCATTATCGAAAAACTCACCGCTTTGGGGCTTGAGCCTGTTGCCAATAAGCCGGAGGAATTCGGCGCCTACATAAGGTCGGAGATTGCGCTGATGGGGCGACATCATCCGCAAATCAAACCTCAAGATCGAATGAAGGACCAATACAGCACGATCGCCTTTCGTAGTCCTTCGTTCCGCGAGCCATTCGGCCTATCATCACGGCCCGACGAGCCGCCACGCTGCAGGAGTAAGCCATGGAAACACTGCCCAAGTTCGGCATCTCGCGCGCCGACATGTTAAAGCGCGTCGCTCGCTTCAAAGAACTCAAAGGCTCCGACGGCGGGCTTCCGGACAGCAAGGCGCCGCAGTGTGAGCGCACGCTTTACAACGTCATCGGCTTCCAGCCGCCGAAGGATTCCGGTGGCGCGGTGACATCGCCGGTCGGCGACGATGCTTCGCGCCTGTCCGCCATTCCGATCTCCGAAGGTTTCAATCTCGGCTATTGTCGCGCCAAGCCGGGCAAGGGCCCGATGATGCATAATCACGACACCAACGAGACCTTCATCCCGATGACCGGCACCTGGCGCTGCAGCTGGGAGAATGAAAAGGGCGAAGTCGAATCGATCGAGCTTGCTCCGCTTGACGTGATTTCGTTTCCGCCCGGCGCGATCCGCCGTTTTGAGAACGTCTCGCCGGGTCCGTCCGGGGAGGACGCCATCCTCATGTTCGTCATCGGCGGTGACGGCCCGAAAGCGGAATTCACCGATATGGCGATGAAAGAACTTGAAGACGCCGGCGTGTGGCCGAGGATGGGCGCATGACTACGCTGACAGTGGAAAAAAAGCCTTCCGGCACAACGATCGTCGGTGACGGCGCCTACACCTACGAACCGGTCGCGAACTGGGCGAAGCTGCCGCCGGGCTGGTCGTTCAAGGAAATCGGCGGGGTCGGCGTCGACAGAAACGACAATGTCTACGTGTTCAATCGCGGCGCGCACCCGATGATCGTGTTCGATCGCGACGGCAATTTCTTGCGCTCGTTCGGCGAAGGCCTGTTTCCCCGCGCTCAAGGCGTGTTCATGGCGCCGGACGACACGATCTGGTTGACCGACGATGGCGATCACACCGTCCGCCAGTGCACGCTAGAGGGAAAGGTGCTGCTGACACTCGGCATCTCCGGCAAGCCGGCGCCGTATATGAGCGGCGAGCCGTTCCATCGCTGCACCCACACCGCGATGTCGCCGCAGGGCGACATTTATGTATCCGACGGTTACGGCAATTCTCGCATCCACAAATACGCGCCGAACGGCAAGCTGCTGTTATCCTGGGGCGAGCCCGGCACCGATCCGGGCGAGTTCAACATTGCACACAATATAACCTGCGACGCCGATGGCTGGGTCTATGTTGCCGATCGCGAGAACCATCGCGTGCAGGTGTTCGACGGCAACGGCAAGTACGAAACGCAATGGAACAACCTGCACCGCCCGTGCGGTTTGTTCATGCCGCCGGGCAAGTGCCCGATCTGCTACATCGGCGAACTTGGATCGACGCAGGCAGTCAACCGCAATCTGCCGAATCTCGGCCCGCGCGTGACCATCGTCGATAATACCGGCAAGCGCATTTCCCGGCTGGGCGGTCTCGGCCCCGGCCTCGGTCCAAGCGAGTTCCTGGCTCCGCATGGACTTTGCGTCGATAGCCGCGGCGACCTCTATGTCGGGGAAGTGTCGTGGACCAACTGGCCGCAGACTTACCAAGACAAGCCGCGGCCCGACAATTTGCGCGCGCTGCACAAGTTTCGGAAAGTCGACTAGCGCGTTGCCGACAAGCTGAACTCCATATGTCGCTGTTGGGTCAAGCAGCCGTCGCGATGTGGTGGAAGGTCCGCCTCGAGCAGCGCTCGGAATTCAGCGACTGGCATTCGCACGAACATTTTCCCGAGCGGATGAGCATTCCCGGCTTTCGACGGGGATCGCGCTGGACCAGCACTCTGGACGCGGAAGGCTTCTTCGTCCTCTACGAACTTGAGCAATACGAAACCCTCACGTCCAAGGGGTATCTCGATCGTCTCAACGCGCCGACCCCTTGGTCGACCAAGATGATGCCCCATCATCTGAGCATGGTCCGCAGCCAGTGCCGGGTCGCGGCGAGTTTTGGCGGCGGCATCGCGAGATCGCTTGCGACCATGCGGCTATCTCCGGATGCCGGAGGGGAGATTGATCTCAAAACGATGCTTGTCGAGATGCTCCGCGAGCTGGCGGCGAAACCGGGATTGACGGGCGCCCACCTCTTGCTGACCGACACGCCCAAAACTAACGCTCCCACCACCGAGCAACAGATACGCGGCGCCGACGTCACCGCGGACTGGATCGTCCTGCTCTCCGGTTACGATCCTGACGTGACGGAGAAAGTCGTCGCCGATCGACTGCCGTCGTCGGCCCTTCGACTTGCGGGGGCCCGCGAAAATCCGACGATCGGCCACTACACACTTGCCTTCACTATGACGCCGCTCGATTTGGACGAAGTGGGTTACGTCGATAGGCAAAAATCGTCGCGCGTGAACGATTTTGCCCACACCGCGCGCGCATTGCCACCGAGTATCAGATCCAGTCTTTCCACTTGAACCAAAGCAACGGGATAACCGTCGTGACAACAATCAAAGCGAGAGCAAATGGATAACCCCACGCCCAATTCAGTTCCGGCATGTTCTTGAAATTCATTCCGTAGATGCCGGCGATCAAAACAGGAGGAATTCCCGCCACCGAAGCGATCGTCAAGATTTTCATGACTTCGTTCTGTGCCACGTTGATAATTCCGGTCGCTGCGTCTTGCAGGAGCTGAATGCGGTTCACGACGCCCTCGGTATATTGCAAGAGTGACGCAATGTCGGCGGATATTGATTGCAGCCTACTCACTTGGTTCTGCGCGACCCATTCACGGCCTCTGTCAGTTGTGAACTTCGCCATGCGATCAAGACAGACCAAGCTGTAGTTGATGCGTGCCATTCGCTCGCTGGTTCGGCCCGTCCGCAACAAAAGCTGACGCAACAGCGCGGTTTCACGCGATAGCCCCCGCAAATTGTCGTGCCGGAAGATGACATGCGACGCTTCATCGAGATCGCGGCTTGTCGCTTCGAGCAGGTCCGCCATGTGGTCAACCAACTCTTCGAGAACGCAAACGTAAGCCTGCACGGGCTCGAATCGCTCGGCGCTCAACTCTTTTTTGACTGCATCGAAAACCGCCGATCCTGTGAAGCGAACGGTCAGCAGAACGGTTTTCGACAGTACAAATCCCGTCGGGGCCGGGATCCATGGCTCGTCGCCAGTGGCCAGTATGAGCGGTGCAGTCATATAGAGCGCATCGTGCTCTACACGGAGTCGACTTGTTGTCTCGATTTCCCTGAGTTCGTCTTTGTTCGGCACGCGGAGTTCGAATGTCTTCTCGAAATCCGCTGTTTCGGTGGAACTTGGATCGAGGAGATCGATCCATACCGCGTTGGATAGAGATTTGCTGTCAGGGACGATGGGTAAGGCGCTTAACATGCGTTTGGCTTGCTGTGACCGCGATAAACTTTCCCGGCCTGGGATGAGCATCGTAACGGGTCAAACCGGCGGGTTGGAAGTGGTCGGCGGCGCTGCGCAATGTCCGCTGGGTCAAAAGCGGACATTCGACGAATTCCGTCCAATATCCGCTTGATCTCGAAAGCAGATGCCTGCCCAGGCGATAGCCCCGGCGGCGAAGCGAGCCAGCCGTTATAAATCGACAAACGGCAACAGAATATTAGTCGATCCTTCTTACATTCTTAATCTTGCCACACGTTTCGTGCTGATCGAATCGCTGCCGTTCGGGATACAGGTTGGGGGTAAGTCGTGTTCAAACAAGTCGTGTTCAAAAGAGCCCTCTCAGTAACGCTGTTAGGGGCTTTTTGTTTGACCTGCGGGGCATGCGCCTATAGCGGTCCGGCCGCTCCATCGTTTGCGGCCATGCCCGGTCCAAACAAGTCTTATGACTCGTTCCGGGGCGACGATCAGTACTGCCAAGCGTCCGCACAACAGGCGATCGGGTACCAATCTCCCGGTCAAGCCGCGAACGACGCCGCGGTCGGCAGCGCTGCCGTTGGCACCGCTCTGGGCGCGCTGGCGGGCGCCGCGCTCGGATCGGCGGCTGGACATATGGGAACCGGCGCGGCGATTGGCGCTGGCACTGGTCTAGTCGCAGGCAGTGCGGTCGGAAGCGGCAACGCGCGCGCCGCCGGCGGCTCACTGCAAGCGAGATATGACACCGTTTACGCGCAGTGCATGTCCGCCAAAGGCAACCGGATTCCGGGACCGCCTGTCGTTGAACCAGTCTACGTCTATCCGCACCCCTATTATTGGGGTGGATAAAGCAGTCAGGCTCGCGTCGACGGCAGCGCTGATCGCGCTTGAGGCAGCCGGCCACGGGAAGGTGTATCGTACACTTGCGTACACACTCCCTGTGGAGGATCGCCGTGACAAACAGATCGCTCGCGCCTGAGGCGATGCAAGCCCGCGTCGCCCGCTTCAACAAACTGCAAACCTACCAGCGGCAGAATTTCGAGGCGCACGGCAGTCCCGCCGGCGCCGTCGAAAAGATCACGGCAAGGCGGGTTTATCCGGTGATGGCGCCGGCGGATTACCAGGGGCGGAGCGCCGGCGCGCCGGTCAAGGGCCCGCGCGGGCTCATCGTCAGCATCGCCGAATGCGAACCGGGCAACGGGCCCGGCCTGCACCGGCATCTCAATACGGTCGAGAACTTTCTCTGCCTGTCCGGCCGCTTCGAGATCGCCTGGGGCGATCGCGGCGAACACAAGCTCGTGCTTGAGCCGCTCGATATGATTTCGATGCCGCGTGGCGAGAACCGCAGCTTCCGCAACGTGTCCGGCGAGACCGCGCGCCTGTTGGTGATGATCGTGCCGGAGAGCGACGAGCAGAGCGATCCGATTTTCCTATGCCGGAAGCCTCGCCAAGGAAATCGAGCACGATTACGGCAAGGGCGCGCTGGAGAGCTTGCAGAAAATCGGCTTCAAGTTCGAGGATGAGCCCGCTACTTAGACCATGACGTTTTTACGTCCGGTCATTCCCGCGCAAGCGGGAATCCAGTCGTCTCGCGCTGGGTCCCCGCTTTCGCGGAGACGAGCGGGGAAAGAAGCGATCCTTCTAAAGTCATCCCGGCTTTACTGACGCCGGCGCTTAACGTTCGAGATGCTTCTTCTCCAGCACGACGTGGATGCCCTTTGCGCCGTTGACCACTTGGGTCACCCGCAAATCGGCGGCGAGACTGCATAGCGTATAGGCGTCCTCGCGGGACAATCCGGAGCGCGCGCAAATCAGCTTGATCATATTGCGCAACGCGATCACCGCTGCATCGTCGAGATCGGGATCGAATCCCATCGTGATCAGCGCGTTCGGCGTTTCCGCCATCGGCCATTCCAGCGCCAGGTCGTCGCGCACATGCAATTCGAACGTGCCGATGAGCCCGGTCTCGATCGCGGTGATGCAGACTTCGCCGTCGCCTTGCACGCCGTGGCCGTCGCCGACCGAAAACAGCGCGCCGTCGACGTGAATGGGGAGATAAAGCGTGCTGCCGGCGACGAGCTCCTTGTTGTCCATGTTGCCGCCGTTCCTTCGCGGCGGCGGCGAACCGACCGCGCCCCAGGCGCGCGGCGGCGCTACGACCATGACACCGAAGAAGGGCTTGAGCGCCAGTTCGAGGCCCCACGGCAGGCGACCGGTCATTCGCGTGCGGTCGAGCGGAATATGAATGAGGCGGGTCGCGGCAAAATCGTCGGGCAGCGCGCCGGCGAGCGGGCGGATCGCGTTGTAGCCCCAGTCGTAATGAAGCGCGATCGACTTGATCCGCACTTCCAGCACCTGCCCGGCTTTGGCGCCGCGCACAGCGACCGGGCCGGTCATGATGTGCGGACCGAGCCGTTGCGCCACCTTGGCATGAATGGCCGACAAGGCAGCCGGCACCGCCAGCCCGCTATCGGCTTTCGGCATCGCCTCGGGCGGCCCGGAGACGGTGGACATCGTGATTTCGTCGCCGGAATCGATTGTGAGCAGCGGCTTGAGGCCGGCATCGAAAAAGCCCCAGTGAACGGTGTCCGGTCCTGCATCCAGGCGATGCTTGTGCATTCGAACCCCTCACAATCAGGAGAGCTTTGAGGATTTCCGCTTCGGTTTTGCCAGAATCTTGGGCAACGAAACAGCCGTGCCAGTCAACTGTTCCATTCTGTCAGCGACAAAGCGCAGGCGTGCCGAACGGGCCCCGCCGTGCTATTCTGCGCGCGGGGGACGCTGGCATGCCGGCCGCCGCGCCGGGCCTAAAGCTTAAAAGTCGTGAGTTTACCCGCAACGGGAGGGGTGTATGCGTGGGGTATGTTTTGGCGGCTGCCTGAACATGGCACTGGCCGCGGGTTTTGCGATGTCGCTTGCGGCGGCTGCCGACAAAGCCGCGGCAGCACCGCAACATCATTTCAACCAGGTCAATCCCGATCTCGACAGCGACGATCAGCTCGCGCCGTCGCAGATGAAGCAGCCGGTCCCGGCGGCAGTCTCGCACCCGGCGAGCGGCGCCGGCCAAGCCTCGGCGCCGGCGATAAGGCATGGGGGTCCGGCGCCGGCCGCGGCCGGCCACACCGTGGTCTGCAGCGGCACCTTCGGCAAGGATTCCAGCCACCTCAAGCTGGCGATGACCTACGACTCCAAGAACATCACCTTCACTGACGTCGACTCCAGCACTGGCACCAAGGTGCCGGCATCGGTGCTGTTTCCAAAAGATCCGAAGCGGCGGCTCGAAGTGTGGTGGGCCAATCCGGCTGCGCGCAGCGACACCTACCTGATTGTCATCAACGGCAAATCGGACTGGAGCGCGCCCGGAGGCTTGCGCCTTGGGCTCAATCTCGCCCAGCTCGAAAAGCTCAATCACAAGGCCTTCAAGATCAAGGGTTTCGATAAAGACGGCACGGCCACCGTCAGCGATTGGGACGGCGGCGCGCTTGGGAGTCTGGCGGGCGGCTGCAAATCGGGAGTGAGCCTGCGCGCGGATCCGAAAGTGGCTGCAGACACCGTCGCCGCCCTTGCCGCCGACAAGGAATACAGTTCGGCAGATCCGGAAATACGCGCGGTCAAGCCGGCGGTGAGCGAGATCCTGATCGGATATTGAGCCGAGATTTACTGCTTCGGCTGGGCGTGACCGCGCGGCGCCGCTGAAACCGGCTTTGCCGCCGCGGGCTTGTCGGCTTCACTGTGCAATGCCCGCACGTCGCGCGCCATTTCCAGGCAGGTCAGGAGTTCGGTGTAGCTCGACTCGCCGCCCATCGTTGCCTCGTTGGTACAAGCGGTCTTATCGACGGCGGAAAAGCTCGACCACTGCTTGGCGAGCTCGTCGCGAGTCGAGTGTTCGCTCTCGAGACAATTTTTCTTCTCCACCGCGATGTTCGGGTCGCGGAACGAGACGCCGCCCTGCTGCGCGATTCCCTCGCACACCTGCTCGACATTCAGCGCTGGAACTCCGTCGACGACGGAAATGAGGAGACTGACGCCGACAAGCAGTGTCGAAGGCAATATCATGGCCAAACTCCGTCATTCCGTTGATTGCCGAATATACCATCACTTGTTGCGAAAAACACAGTCATGCTGCGGCGCAGAAAAGAGTTGACCGGCGGCGGGCGCTGCCGTTATGCCTGCCGTCGCCGAGGGTAAGGGAAGCAGCCAATGATTCTTGCTCCGCTGTTTGGCACGGCTATGCTCATCGCTGTCGCCACCGGTCCAGTCAACGATCCGATGGGAATTACACACTTCTCGCCGCGGGAGAAAAGCGCGGCAACGCAGAGTTTGGTGCACTCGGCCACCGATTGCCTCGTGCACGCGGTATTCGCCGATCCTCAGTATAGCGCGAGCGACACCAGCAAGCTCGGCGACCTGATCGTGGCCTCGATGCCGGCCTGCGTCACTCCGGTGCGCGCCATGATCGACGGTTACGATGAGTATTACGGCGAGGGATCGGGCGAGGCTTTTTTCATGGGTCCCTATCTCGACGCCTTGCCAAAGCTGATCGTCGAGGCGGCGAAGAAAGCCGCCGCGCCGTAGGGCGCGGCGTAATCACCGAAATCTCAGGTCTGGCCGGGCTCGATCGCCCTCAATGCGATGGCGGCGGGCCGATGACGTCGATGACGCGCATTTTGGTCGGATCGACCAGGACGACTTTGTTTTCCACCATCGTGTACTTGTAGAGCTTGGCCGCCGGAACGCCGGCCACCGCGTCATCCGGCAAGGCATAGAGCTCGATCATCGGCGGCACATCGCCGCCGATCACCGGGGAAAAATTTTTCGGCGCGGCTTTGGTCTTGTCTTTGCTCACCTGATCGTAAATCGCGGTGCGCTGCGCCGGACTGAGAATGAGCTTTTGCTGGATGGCGCCGCCGAGCCCAGTATCGCTGGCCGCGTCCGCGGGCCCGCTCGGCGTTGTGGTCTGAGCGCTGGCGCCAGAACCGCCGGCACAGCCGAACAGCGCGGCCGCAACGAAGGCGGATATCAAGCTGCGAGAGATCATGCGCTGCTCCTCATGTTCCGATGACTGCAGGCGCGCAACGCTTAAACAAACGGCGCGCGCTTGCTCGCGTGTTTCACCCGTTTCGTGCCTTCGCCGCTATCGCGGAATCGCCTGCACGGCGATATTCGTGGTCGGATCGATGACCAGAATGCGGTCGGGCTCATAGACATAACGATAGATCACCGGCGCGGTTGCCATCGGCGCGGCGATCACGGGTCCGGGCGCAACCGCAGCAGCGGGCGCAGCGACTAGCGGCGCCGGCGCCACTGCGGCGGGGGCCGACACCACCGGGGCCGGCGCGACGTCGTACAGCGGCGGCGCGTAGTCATAGGGCGCGTAGTCGCGGGCCGGAGCGCGATAGGCGTAATCATAGGCTGGCGCCCGATAACCGTAATCATAAGCTGGTGCCCGATAACCATAGTCGTAGGCTGGCGGCGGAGAAATGTCCGCGACCGGCGTGATCGCCGCGGCGGGCGCGACGTTGTAGAGCGGCTGCGGAGCCGGAGCGGCCGCCACTGCCGCCGTCGGCAGTGCGGGTTCTGCCGGCATCACGCGGCGCGTTATAGTTCGGGTCGTGACGATCCGCTGACGGACCGGGACCATGGCGTGAACCGTACGCACCGTCCGGGTGGTTCGCACGGTTTCGGCGGGTTGCGCCAGCACCCGTGCCGGTGCGGTGACGAGCGGCGGCTGCGCGATTACCGCGGGTGCCGGTCCCGTCGTAATCACGGCCTGCGCCTGCGCGGCAGGCGCACCAAATGCCCCTGCCAAACCAAGCGTCGCGTAAACAAGATGCAATCTCATTGGCCTACTCCATTTCAGTCTGTCCGAGCGCGAACCTTGGAACTTGAGCCACAACCCCAACGCGGGCGGTCGCGGCGCGTTCCTCCACGGCGGCGGTGATGGAACTTTGTTGCGCTGTGGCAGCGGCGACCCGCAGCGAGGGTTCCGCCGCCGCAATTTGGGCGCGCCAGACGCGCGTCTCGCGAGCGCTATCTCGCGCGCACTATCGTTGCGGCAGCGAGCGGCGCAGCAACGCTGCGATCGGCAGCGTGGTGAGGACGAAAGCGGCCACCAGCGTCAATGCCGCCCAGACGCCGAGAATGTCGCCGAGGCGGCCCAACAGGAGCGGCGCGATCGCGCCGGATCCGATCGTGCCGGTGTAGAAGATACTCAGCGCCCGCGTGCGCCATTGCGGCTCGACCAGTTCGGGAACCGAACCGTACAGCACCGATGATGTGCCGTTGAGGGCAATGCCGATCAGCGGCAACACGATCAGCGCGACCTGCAGCGGCACTTGCAGCAACAAGACAATACCGGCCGCCGTCAATCCTTCGGTCAGCCACACCGTTCCGATCGCGCCGATGCGGGCACCGATGAAGGCGCAAGCGAGTTTGCCAGCCGCACCGCCTGCGAAAATCAAAGTCATCGCCAGCCCGACAGTTTGCAAGGTGGCGCCCTTTTCCGTCAGCACGAACGGCAGGAACAGCAAAAAACCCATGCGGGTCGCGCTATCGATCACGCCGATGCTGGTCAACAATGCGAATGCCAGCGGCCGCCGTTCGTGCTCGGGCTGCGCCTGCGCGGAGGCCAACACCGGCGCGCGGTCGGATTCGCCGCGCGGAGCCGCGAACAGAATCGCTGCGGCAATGATGAGGCCGAAGCCGCCCAAGATGAACAGTGCCGGACGCCAAGGCGTCGCCAGCAACATCAGCGACAGCACCGCCGGCAGCGTCATCTTTCCCAGATCGCCGGCGAAGTTGTAGGCGCCGATCGCTTTGAGCGAGGCCCGCCCGGGAAAACTGTGGGCGACCAGCGCCGAGGCAATCGGATGCTGCGTGCTGGCGCCGATGCCGCTCAGAAGCAGCGCACCGAGCAGCATCGCGAACGAGGCGCTCAAGCCCGCCACACAATAACCGAGACCGGCTAGTGCGGTGCCAAGTGCGAGGATGACCGCCGCGCCAAATCGCTCGGACAGGTAGCCCGCAGGAATTTGCAGGCTGGCCATGGCGCCGACAAACATGCTGCGAAGGAGCCCGAGCGCGGCATAGGACAGGCCGAATTCGGCCTGCCATATCGGCAGCATGATGTAGATGAGATCGGTATAGCCGTCGTGCAGCGCGTGCGCGACGCCGGCAACCGAGGCGGCGCGCCGCTGCTCGCCGGACATTCGCGGCGTCAGTCCGGCGAATTTCTCCAGTGAAAGCCTCGGCATGACCATGCGGAGCGTCGTAAATCGCCAACCGGGCGGCGTCAATCAAGCACCGCGCGCGCCAATCGCGCCCGATCACGCCGGCCGCAAGCTGCCAGCGGGCAGGATCGGTATGGCGCGCCGCAATTGACCCCTGCAATGTCACGGTGCAGTCTCCCAGCCCGACCGGGCCGCTGGGGGCGAAGGCGCGATCGGGGCGATCGGGGAGGCTTCATGTTCGGCCTTGGTGATCTGTTCCAGTGGGAGCGATTCGTCACGCCCACTGTGATCAAGGTCTTTTATTGGCTGGCGGTTGTGATTTCGATCCTGCTCGGATTCGCCGGCGTGGTCAGTTCGTTGACCACGATGGCCTATAATCCATTTGTCGGCCTGATATTTCTCATCACCAGCCTGCTCGGCGCCGGCATGGGCATTGTGATGTCGCGCATTGCCGCGGAGTTCGTGCTCATTGTGTTTCGGATCAACGAGCACCTTGGCGCGATCAGAAATCAGGGCGGATTTCGCCAGTAGTCAAAAGCGTTCCGCCGGGCGGCGAAATCAGGCTTTAGCAAAGTTTGCGATTAGCGCCGCGGTTCAATGCTCATCGGCATGCCGTAGCGCGGTCGCAAGGTGATGAGGCCTTGCGGTTCGATGGGATGGCCGCTCTTGAGGTGTAACCGATACCGCTGTGCGATCATCGCCAGAATGAGTATCGCTTCGGTGATTGCAAAACCGGCGCCGATACAAATCCGCTGACCGGCGCCGAAAGGGATATAGGTGAACCGCGAGGGTTCGCTGGCAAACCGGTCGGGATTGAACCGATGCGGCTCGGCCCACAGCGATGATTTGCGATGGAGAAGCCAGGGCGCAATCAAGACGATTGCGCCCGCCGGAATGCGATGGCCGAGGATCGTGTCGGGTGCGATCGGCTCGCGCGCCATGGTGTGCGCCGGCGGATAAAGCCGCATCGCTTCCTCGATCACCATCCGCGTGTAGCGCAGCTTGGCAATGTCTTCATGACGTGGCGTCCGGCCGGCAAGGACTTCGTCCACTTCCCGATGCAGCCGGGCCTCGGCCGCCGGGTGGAGCGACAGCAGATACCAGGTCCAGGTCAAAGCCTGTGCGGTGGTCTCGTGGCCGGCCATGAAGATGGTGACCACCTCGTCGCGGACTTCTTTCGCTGTCATTGCGCCGCCGGTTTCGGCGTCGCGTGCAGCGACCAGCCGAGCGAGCAGATCTTTTGGCTGCCCGCTTGAATCGCGCGCCCGGCTCGCGATCAATCGATCCACAGCCTGGTCGAACTCACTGAACGCGGCACTGGCGCGACGAAAAGAAAAAAGTCTGGTGAGCCATGCCGGGAATCCCAACAGATCGAAGAGATTCGGCCGCACCGCCGTCTGATAGCGGCCGACGCCCTGCTCGACGATGTCGACGATCTCGTCGGAATTCGCGGAGAACATGGTCCGCGAAATGATATGCAGCGTGGTGCGCATCATCGCTGCACCAATGTCGACCTCGCTTGCGCCTGGCAAAGCATCCCATTGGGCGAGGAGATCGCCTGCTACGGCGGTGATGATCGGCGCGTAGGATTCGATACTGCGACGGTCAAAGGCCGGGGCCATGATGCGGCGGTGGCGCCGCCAGGTCTCGCCCTCGCTGGTCAACAGGCCGCGGCCAAGCCCGGGCTCGAGCAGCCGGCGCGTGAGTTCGGATTTTCGATAATTGGCGGCATTGTCGAGCAGCACATGGCGGATTGCACTCGGCTCGTTGATAACGAAACGCCGCCGCCACAACAGCCGGCCAGCGATAATGTCCTCGTCGAATGCCTCCGGCGGATAGGTCGCAAGCGTGTTATCGCGAACAAGCGCAAGGAATTGACGGAACGTCAGCGGTCCGTCGGGTCTGACCGGCAATGCAAGCCGCGGAGCTTCCGTATCGTTCATAGCGTCAAACTTGAGGTTCGAAGCGGAAACGACATCGCCAGGTCAACTCGCGATTTCGGTTTGTGATCTGGCCGACGTCTCACGCGCGCCGACCCGCATCAACTGGCAAAGCCCGTCGCGGGTGGCCACGGGCGGAGCCCAGCCCAAATTTCTCAATGCCGACGAATCTGCGACCAGTGAGCCGGACATGCGCCGGTAGACTTGTTCATGGCCTAGCGAGCGCAGCAGGAGCCCGATGAGCGCCGGCGGCGCTGGAAATATGTTGGGGCGGCGTCCCAAGCCATTGCGCATTGCCGCGACCATTTCGCCGACCGTCAACGACTCAAGATCGGCGGCGATCAAGGGCCGGCGCAACATTCCTGGCGCTTTCAGTACGACCTCGATCGCCGCCGATAGATTGTCCAATGCAAGCAGGGACCGCCGGCCGCCGAGACTGCGCAACGGCAGTGGAAAGGGCGAGCGAGCGAGCCGCATGAGCCGCGCTATGCTGCTTTTGACGCCTGGTCCGTAAACCAAAGCTGCGCGGAGCGAAACCCAATCGAGGTCGAGATCCGCCAAGCCGCGTTCTGCGGCAAGCTTGGACCTTCCATAAGCGTCGGTCGGAGTGGGATCATCGGCCTCGGTCAGCATCGCCGCGGCCGTCGGTCCGGATTGAGCGCGAATTGACGAAAGAAAAACGAAGCGTTTGGCGCCGGCTCGCCGCGCGGCGCGGGCCAAGCCGATGGTCGCCTCCGTGTTGAGTACCCGATAATCATCCTCCGGAACGCCGGACATGCCGTGGGTGAACCCCGCCGAGTGGATCACCGCGTCGACTCCTTCCAGCGCTGCCGACATGTTTCGTGGTTGAGCCAGATCGCCGATAACGGCACTCGCGCACGGCATGGGCACCGACGGCGGGTGGCGCAGCAACACGCGTAGCCGGTGACCGCGGTTCGGCAAATCACGCAGCAAATGTTGGCCGATGAAGCCAGTCGCGCCCGTAAGCGCAAGGAGCATTCAAGCCTCTTCCTCGGCTAATTGAACTCCACACGAATAGATTGCTGCTCGGTGGCGTCAGGATCGCATCTTGAACACGATGTCGCGCTCGCGCGCATGCGCGTTCACCTTCAGTCCGAAATCGTCCTTTGACCCCACTTCAGCAACCGGCCCATGATCGACTTCCAGCGACTCGACCTTCTGGGTGAAGTCGGTGGTATGTCCCCAGATGTGAATCATATCGCCAACGCGCAGCGTCGCGCCGGGTTCGAGCTTCATAGCGACCACTGAAAGGTGACTGTAATAGTGCGTGATGACGCCGATGCGCTGCTCTGACGACACCGGCGTTGCCTGCCGGCTCGGCGTCGGTTGGGTCTCTTGATGCGTCCGTGCGCCGATTGGTTTCGGCTTGCGGGCGATCCGCGCCTTTGCCTTGTTAGGTGTTGATTGTCGGCGCGCTTTTTTCGTAGCCTTTTTTGCCGATTTTTTTCGGACTGTTGCGGCCCTTTTGCGCGCGGCTTTACCGACGGTCCGCTTTTTGCGCATGACCTTTGTTTTGCTTTTGACTTTTTTTGTTGCCTTTTTTGCCGCCATTGCAGCCTCCCTGACGCTCACTGCATTTGGAAAGTCTTCGTCCGATCGTGCCTGACTACGGCTGTCGTCTTGCTGCGAACATTATTGCTGTAAACTTTGGCCTCGCTTAGGCTAGCAAGAGGGAGCATGCGATGAAACGTTCACGAAGAGCTTTCCTCGCAGTCGCGGGCGGGAGCGCAGCGCTGACCGCCGTACCGCGTTTCGCTTCGGCGCTCGATTATCCCACACGCCCGGTTCACCTCGTTGTCGGTTTCCCCGCGGGACTGTCGCCGGACATATTGGGGCGGTTGATAGCCCAAGCCCTTTCCGAGCGGCTGAACCAGCAATTCATCGTCGATAACCGGCCCGGAGCCGCCAGCAATATCGGCACCGAACTCGTCGCCCACGGGGCGCCCGACGGTTATACAGTGCTGCTGACGATTTCGGGCAACGCCATCAATGCAACGCTGTACGCGCATCTCAACTTCAATTTTGCGCGCGATCTGACGCCTGTCGCCGCCATCGGCCGTACCCCGTTCGTGATCGTGGTCAATCCGGCGTTTCCGATCAGCTCGGTTCCCGAGCTGATCGCATACGCCAAGGCAAATCCTGGCAAGATCAACATCGCTTCCGCCGGCCCAGGAACCGGACCCCATGTCGCCTGCGAGTTGTTCAAGATGATGACCGGCACCGACATGGTCCAGGTGCCGTACAAGGCCAGCTACATGACCGATCTGCTTGGGGGTCAAATTCCAATAGCATTTGGTCCGATCGCGCAGATCATCCAGGACGTCCGCGCCGGCAAACTCAACGCGATCGGGGTGACGACTCCGACGCGATCGGACGCCGCCCCGGAAATCCCGGCAATCGCGGAATTTGTACCCGGTTACGCGGCGAGCGGCTGGTATGGGATTTCCGCACCGACAGGAACGCCCGATGCGGTGATCGAGACGCTCAACGCGGCGACCACCGCCTCCGTGACCGATCCAAAACTGAAATCGCGCTTGCTCGATCTCGGCGTCGAACCGATGCCGATGTCGGTTGCAGATTTCAAAAACTTCGTCGCCGCCGAAATCGCGAAATATGCAAAAGTCATCCAATTCGCAGGGATCAAGGTGGAATAGACCGCGCGCAGGTTGGCGTCTCGCAGGCAGGACACGACGCGATTTTCGCCGATCCTATGGACTGAAACGAAAATGCATGACGTCGCCGTCCGCGACGACGTAATCCTTGCCCTCGAGCCGCATCTTGCCGGCGTCGCGGGCACCGGCCTCGCCGCCGCAACCGACATAGTCCTCATATGAAATGGTCTCGGCGCGGATGAAGCCGCGCTCGAAGTCGCTGTGGATGACGCCAGCCGCCGCCGGCGCTTTGGTGCCCCGCGTCACCGTCCATGCCCTCGCCTCCTTGGGGCCGGCGGTGAAAAAGGTCACGAGGTCAAGAAGCACATAGCCGGCGGCAATCAGGCGATCGAGGCCGGCCTGTTGCAAGCCGATAGCGGCGAGATAATCGTCGCGCTCGTGGTGCGACAACACCGCGATCTCGGCTTCGATCTTGGCTGAAATCACGACGACGCCCGCTCCTTCCGCTTGCGCGCGCGCCTGAACCCGCCGGGAGAATTCGTTGCCGGTCGCGGCGGCATCCTCGTCGACGTTGCAGACATAGAGCACCGGCAGTGCCGTCAATAGCGCTAGCATGTGGAACGGCTTCTCCTCCTCGGGCTTGCGCGGGGTCAACCGCGCCGGCTTACCGTCGCGCAACAATGTCAGCGTGCGCTCGATCAGATCGAGCGTCTGCCGCGCCTCGGCTGCGTCTTTATCGGTGCCGCGCGCCTTGCGTTCGAGCCCTTCGGAGCGCCGTTCCAGGCTTTCCAGATCGGCGAGCATCAGCTCGGTTTCCACGGTTTCGATGTCGGCGACCGGATCGATCTTGCCTTCGACATGGGTCACATCGGTGTCTTCGAAGCAACGCACCACATGGGCGATCGCATCGACTTCGCGGATATTGGCGAGGAATTGGTTGCCGAGCCCCTCGCCTTTCGAGGCGCCGCGCACCAGACCGGCAATGTCGACGAAGGTCAGCCGCGTCGGCACGATCGCGGCGGATTTCGCCAGCGCCGCCAGTGCTTCGAGCCGCGGGTCCGGAACGGCAACTTCGCCGACATTCGGCTCGATCGTGCAAAATGGATAATTCGCCGCCTGCGCCGCCGCAGTTTCGGTCAGCGCATTGAAGAGGGTCGACTTACCTACATTCGGCAAGCCGACGATGCCGCATTTGAAGCCCATAGGATCAGGTCTTTATTCCAGAAATGATTGCGTCATTGCGAACGCGCTAGCGCTCCTTGCAATGAAGTGGAAATGCTCTCTCGCGCAAAACTTCATTTTCCTTCGTCATCATCGTTTTCGTCATCGCTCTCCGGTTGGCCAAAACCTTTCGCTACCATGGCGAGATGGACCTTGTTCTGGAAACTCGCATCCTGGCCGCGCGCGATGAGTTCGGCGTTGTCACCGATGATCGCGATCAGCGCGTCAACCCAGCCGTGATCGCTTTTGGCGAAATCGCTGAGCACATAGTGCTGCACCCGGTCCTTGTCGCCGGGGTGACCGACCCCGATGCGCACGCGCCGATAATCATTGCCGATATGTTCGGAGATCGAACGCAAGCCGTTGTGCCCGGCAATGCCGCCGCCGATCTTCACCCGCACCTTGCCCGGCGGCAGATCGATCTCGTCGTGAAAAACGGTGATCTGCGCCGGCGCCAGTTTGTAGAAATGCGCGGCTTCGGCGACCGCCCGTCCGGATTCATTCATGTAGGTGCCTGGCAACAACAGAAGCGAGCGTACGCCGCCCAGCGGTCCCTCGCAGGCGACGCCGGCAAAACGCCGCCGCCACGGGCCGATGCCGTGGCGCTTGGCGATCTCCTGGACGGCGAGGAAGCCGACATTATGCCGGTTGCCGACATAGCGCGCTCCCGGATTGCCTAAACCGACCAGGAGCAGCATGAGCATTCATCCCCGGCCGGACGACCTCACTTCTTCTCAGGCGCACCCGCGGCCGGAGCGGCCGGCGGCGCCGCACCCGGAGCGGCGCCAGGCGCTGCACCCGGAGCAGCGCCGGGCGCTGCACCCTCGGCCGGAACGCCCGCTGCCGCGGCTGCGGCAGCGGCAGCAGCCGCTGCGGCGGCGGCTTCGGCGGCCGCCTTCATTTCTTCGGCATAGCCCGACGGCGGCACGACGGTGACGAGCGTAATGTCCCGGCCCGCGACTGCACGCACGCCATCCGGCAGCGTGATGTCGCTCAGATGCTTGGAATGATTGATCTCGAGCTCGCTGATGTCGACTTCGATACCGCCCGGGATCGCATCGGCCAGGCAGCGCACCTCGACGGTGTGGGTGACGATGCTCACCGTGCCGCCGCGCTTGACGCCCGGCGACAAATCGGCGCCGCGCACATGGATCGGAATGTTGACACGGATGGTGGCGCCCTCGCCGAGCCGCATGAAATCGACATGCAGGGGCAGATCGCGCACCGCATCGAGCTGGAAGTCGCGCGGAATGACGCGATGCTTGACGCCGTCAACCTCGACCTCATGGATCGTGGTCAGGAAGCGGCCGGCATAGATGCGCTGGCGCAGATCGTCATAGTCGAGCGAAATCGCCAACGGCGGCTTGCCGTCGCCGTAGATAATTCCGGGAACGCGGCCGGCGCGACGCTCGGCCCGGGCGGCCCCCTTGCCTGCCCGCGAGCGCGACGTCGCCTTGATTTGGTTGACAGTCGCCATCGGTGATCCTCGTCTTAAGCCTTGTAATCCAAAGGAAATTCCGCGTCAGCCTCCAGGGGTGCCGGTGATGCCGCGGAAGTGAGCCGCTTATAACGGCGCACCTGCCGGAAAACAAGGAAATGCCGCGAGGCCGAAGGCGTCGCGGCACTATTTGCGAAGGGCCAGAGAGGCAGCCGGCGGCGGCCGCGCAATGCTGCAAATTTGCACAAAGCCGAGGCGGCCGAAGCTGCCTCGGAGTTTGCGGCGCCAGCTATTCGACGATCAGCGTCGGCTTGAGATCCACGGGCCGCGAGACGTTGTGAAAATTGGGTGAAGTCGCCATGACCGCCTTATGGATTTCGGCAAACTGCTCCTTCGTCCCATTTCCCTTGATGCGGACGACGTAGTTCAGATGATCGTAACCTGGCGGCACGGCTGAATCGATTCCAAGAAAGCCGCGCAGATCTATGTCGCCATGGGTTTCGATCTCGAGCTTTTCGAGCGTAATTCCGCGCACCGAGCACTGCGCTGCGTAACCGACGATCATGCAGGCGTTAAGCGCCGCAAGCAGATGCTCCTGGGGGTTGGCGAACCGATTCGAACCGCCGAGCTCGACAGGCTCGTCAATCTCGAACGAAAATTGGCGCGCCACCTGTTGTCCGCCGATCGTGAAGCCATCGACTTGCGCGCGGCTGCGCGTCTGGTTCTGCCAAGCCGATCGGACGCGCCAGTGCGTGTTGGCTTTCGCGGCATCGCTCTTTACGCCGTCGATCAGGGTCATCAGGTCGTCGACATTGATGCCGTTGACGACCTTGGGCTTGGCGGTCTCGGTTTTCGTAAGCATGGCGGATTTCCTTCTATGGGTGGTGTTTGCGGTTCAGAGGGGCGTTATTGCAGCGTGGCGAGCGCCGACTGAATGCGCTTACCCTGCTGCGCGGTGATCAGGCCGGATAGCACCTCGCCGAAGTGCGGGTGCTGAACGCCCGAATGGATGTATTGCCACCGGTAAGCCTTCAGAAATGCAGCCTCGATCGCTCGTGCCTCCGGCGCGCCGACCGCCCGGCCGCACGTGGCCGTGAAGTAGCCGGCGTCGGCCTTGGCTTGAGCCTGCAGGATGCCGTCCACGGCGGCGACCAGCTCGATAAGCTCGTTGACGGCTCGGTCGCGTTGCTCCGCGGTCAACTCCGCGTCATGACGCAGCCATTCCAGCTCGTCGAGGATGGCGTGCTGGCTTTCTTCCCTCCAGTGATAGAGGAAGACGTCCTTGAACAGTTCGGAGAGCCCGCCATCGCGATCGATGCTCTGTCGATAATGCAGTTGCGTGAACAGCTCGATATCGAGCGTCAGCGCCAACACCGCCCATGTGCTCTTGCCGAGCACGGCGCGGGCGACGCCGTTGGGGTCAATGTCGAAGCGATAACCGTCGGGCAAAACCTCGCCAATCATCGCATCGATCCGGCGGAACAACGCCTGATGCTTCAGTTCTTCATCGCTGAAACGCACCAGCGCCTCGAGCGCAATCTGGTCGCCGAACCAGTGCTCGTGGCTCAATTCCAGGACCTTGGCGTTGAGGAAGCGCTCCACCAGCCCGAAGATGTTGGCATAGGTACGACCCTGGATCTGACCGACGAAGCGCTTTTCATCGGCGGACAGCGTGGTGAACGTGTCGACCAGTGACAGGCCATCCGGCAGGAATTTGTGAGCCCTATCAAAACGCCGCCCCCGAATCACGTCCTTGTCGATGTCCCATCGCACTCGCTTCGATGTCTCAACGCAGCGCGCATAGCGGTCGGTGGGAGAGATTGTTTCGATCGCATTCATTTTCGATCTCCTATCTCCGGGAGCGCCGACGCGACAGATCGGCCGGCCAATCGGGCAATCACTAAGTCGTCGAGCGGTCGGGAATCTATGACCAGGCCGCCGGAAGACATGACTGAAACACCGGATCGTTATTTGCCCTCATCATTTGCTTGATGGTGTGGGCGCACCGGCCGCACTGCACGCTGCAGCCGAGGCAGTCATAGATTTGGCTCATCCGCATCCGTTGCGCGGCGTCAGCAAGCTTGGAACGAACCTGCTGGTCGCTGACCACGTTGCAAGAACAGATGATCATGACTTGTCCTCGTGAACTCAGGTATCGTTGCCGCAACCGAAGTATCGCTTGCACTAACTAAAGTATCGGGCGAACGCCGAAACGAGGAGAAGCAGAACGAGGCCCGCGCCCCATCCCGCTACGAGCGCGATGAACTGGGCCGGAGACATGACAACGCGCCGTGCGCACCTGGTCCTGGCGCTGGCGAAATTCCACACGTTTGCCGCCGCCGATGCCGTGAGAGAACGCGCTTCGCGTCCGGCGTTCGGCGCTGCGACAGATTTGGCGATAGTCCACTCGCCGGCCGGCATGCTCAGTCTCCATGCTTTAGGTTCGACACTCGTTCAAGCAGCGAAGTCTTGGACGTTGCGCAGCCCTGCGGGGCTGCTCATCTGCTTCTCCAGTTTGACAAGCCTGGCATCCTCGCGATTTGCTCTGATGGCGTAACCGCGGCTGGCGGCAAGTCCACGCATCGCTCTATTGTCGTAAAGCGTGTCGGCGCGCATGCGCCGCAGACCACAAGCCGCCGCCCGACGCTCGAGCTGGGCAAGCAAAGCACCGCCTATGCCGCGGCGCTGCCAATGATCGGCGACGACAAGGGCGAATTCGCATGTGTCCGAATCGTCGTGGTCAACGATGTATCTCGCCTCGCCAATCATGATCTCACGCTTGTCCTCGAATACTTCTGCGAGCAGCGCGAAATGGCTGTTGTTGTCAAAATTCTCCAGGCGCTGCGCCACGCCATCTGGAAGTTCATTGAACCAACTCAAAAAGCGCGAGTAGCGAGCCCTTGGGGAGAGCGAACGGAAGAATTCCCGTTGCAATTTTAGATCTTGAGGCAACATCGGCCGGATAGTCACCCGACGGCCGTTCGCGGCCCAGATGGAATCGACGAGGTGCCCCGGATAATGTGGAATCGTGTAGGTCATGGCGAGTCCGTCCGCTGAGTTGCAGAGAAGATCTCTCTGTTCGACTCCGCAAGTCCTTCTCCGACTAATCAGTGATGGCGAATGAAAGCGCGCGCGCCGTTCAGTTCACCCTTGACGGCGACTTCGATTTCACAACGCCGCAAGCCGATATCGTGCAGGTCGCGATCGCTCATCGCTTCGAGCTGCAACGTGGCCTCGCGCTCAAGACGCCAACCCAAATAGGCCACCCACCAGGACTGCAGCCTGGCAATGAATTGGTCGGCCAACGGGTTAGTCCGGGTTGCGACGCTTTGTAGCCGAGCGGGCGTGCTGGAAAGCGTTCTCATGGTCTTCTCCGGCATCGTATTCTTCTGGTCCCGGCACAGGCCGAATGCCTGAGCAGGGCCATTTGTCGGTGATGGATATATCCAGAAGACCGGCACAAACGAATGACGCGCACGCCGGATGTCTTGCTCAGGACACCGGAAACCCGAGTGTCAGTCCAATGGACGCACTTTCAGATGTGCTGCGGGTCGTTCGCCTCAAAGGCGCAATCTTCCTGCACGCCGAGTTCACCACACCGTGGTGCATCTTTTCGCAGGTCACGCCGCAGGATTGTCGCCCGCTGCTCGACGGCGCCGAGCACATGGTGCCTTACCACTATGTCGTGGAAGGCCATATGACGGCGCAGATTCCAAATCATGCGCCAGTCGAAATCGAGGCTGGCGAGGTCGTCATTTTTCCGCACAACGACGGCCACCTGCTTGGAAGCGACCTCAAGCTGCCGCCGGTGCCGTCAAGAGAAGTCGTGCGCTTTTTGCCCGAAAGCGGCCTCTTCGTTATTCGTCATGGTGGCGGCGGTGCGAGAACACGGGTCGTATGCGGCTTTCTCGGTTGTGACCGGCTGGACGGCAATCCTCTTGCCGCGGCGCTGCCCCCGGTCTTGCACTTTGACGCCCGTCAGGGCAGCGCTGCGTCCTGGATCAAAAGTTCGTTCGAATTTGCCGCCGATGAAATTGCGGCGCGCCGGGCCGGCTCCGGGACGGTGCTGGCAAAATTATCTGAATTGCTGTTCGTCGAAACCTTGCGGCACTATGTTGCGACACTTCCAGACGAACAGACCGGCTGGCTCGCCGGTCTCAAAGACAGCTTCGTGTCTCGGGCTCTGGGCCTTCTCCACCGGCGCGTGGCCGAGCAGTGGACAGTCGACGATCTCGGACGTGAGGTCGGTCTGTCGCGTTCGGCGCTCGCGGAGCGCTTCACGCGATTGATCGGCGAACCGCCGATGCGCTACCTGGCGCGCTGGCGAATCCAGCTCGCTGCTCACCAATTGCGCAACGGCGACACACCATTGGCCCGCGTCGCCGAGGAGGTCGGCTACGAATCCGAGGCTGCCTTTAATCGCGCCTTTAAGCGGCACTTCGGGGTCCCTCCAGCCGCCTGGCGAAAAAACGCCGCAGCAACTGGCGAGGCAAATTTGCCCGTCGCGGGGTGAATAGAAACCGAGAGAAAGGGACCAGCGCCCGGATCGGTCCTACATCGTCGGCCGATCGATATTCGGGCTGGGGCCCGGCGCGGGCTCGGCGGCCGGCCCGGTCACCGGCGTCAATTGCGAAAGTCGCGCTTCCAGCGCAGCGACCCGCGCCTTGAGCGCTTCGTTGTCTTCGCGCGCGATCCGCGCCATCTCCTTGACGGCTTCAAAATCCTCGCGCTTGACGATATCGAGATCGCGTAGAAACCGCTCCGTCTGATTGCGGAACAGCGTCTCGAATTCGCGGCGGACGCCTTGCGCAACGCCGGCCGCATCGTTCATCAGCCGGGCAACTTCATCGAAAAACCGATTCGTCGTCTGCACCATGCCTGCCTCCGCAGCCTGTCAATTGCCACCTCGACCCGCCCCGCTTAGAAACAGAATGGCAATGGCGCCG
>JBQCCX010000190.1:0-4490 GCA_051961815.1 Xanthobacteraceae bacterium | reverse complement strand
GGGACCGCCGTTCTCGGTCTGGCGTTTTTCTGCTTTGCGCGCCGCTGGATTGGCGGCGGCGACGGTAAACTTGCTGCGGCCACGGCACTGTGGTTCGGCTTCGGCCATCTGTTCGATTATTTGATCTTTGCCTCGATGCTGGGCGGTGCACTGACGGTGCTCATTATTCTGTTTCGCACCATGCCCTTGCCCGCCGTTCTGGCGGGCTCGGAATGGGCGCAACGCCTGCACCGGTGCGACTCCGGCATTCCTTACGGCATCGCGCTCGCCGGCGCCGCGCTGATCGTTTATCCGCAAAGCGATTGGATGATGCGGCTCGCCGGCTGACTTGGTGGCGCACCGTGCCGCCGGGAACTCATACCGAGGCGTGCGCGATTCCTTCCCGGACGACCAGCGCATCGGCCGCGGCCTGGTAGAAATTTGCCCCTTCCGACAACAGGATTGCAGCCGAGCGCACCGCATGCGTTGCTGGATCGAGCCCGTCGGGCGTTTCGCCCCGCACCACGGCGAGTGCACTCTTGCGCAACCGGGCGCGCGCCATGATCACGCCGTTGTCGGTCGAAACCAGGTTCTCCTTGCTGCGATCCTGAACAGGTCCGCAACTTTCCTGAATCGCGGCGTCCTGCATGGCGACGCCTTTGACGCCGCTATAGGACTTGTGGTGCCGCTGCGCCACGCGGTCGATCATGTAGTCGTTGTCTTTATTGACCGCCGGCCGGAATGAACCCGCCAGCAGCTTGACGTGAATGCCGCCGCCGTCGCGCATGGTGTCAAGTTCATGGGCCGAAAGCGTTCGCGCCGGATGATGGGTGAAGCACCACACAGTGCAGTTCTCGTCGTCGATCGGCACAAAAGCGTGGCCGTTGAGCGCGTTATCGCCGTAAGGCGGTATCATGGTGTGAAACGGCATAACCCATTGCGTAATTCGCCAGTAAAGCTGGTGCGCTGTCGCCGGGCGCCGCACGCCGATCACCATGCCGCCGCGGGTCTCGATGACTTCGAACCGGACATTGGTTTCGCGCGTGAATTCTGCGCCCTTGCTGGCATGCAGCGCATCGCTGCGCAGATCATGGCGGTGCAGAAACGACACGTGGACGGAATCGATGGCGCCTTCCAACGCCTGCAGCCAATTGCATTCCTGGCTGCGCTTCGAGACGAAACGGTGCGCCGCGGACACCGTTGCCCACTCGAAATTCGGCAAGGGCGGCTTGTGATCCGGCGGGCCCATATAGACCCAGATCACGTCGCCACGTTCGGCACAGTCGTAGGCAGCAAGCTTTATCTTTCGGCAGAAACCGCTTTCGATCGGCTCTGATGGCACTTCGATGCATTGGCCGGTCACATCGTATTTCCAACCATGGTACGGACAGCGCAGCCCGTTGTCCTCGTTGCGGCCGAACCACAGCGACACGCCGCGATGCGCGCAGAACTCATCCATCACGCCGATGCGGCCCTGGCTGTCGCGAAATGCGATCAGACGCTCGCCAAGGAGCTTCAGGCGCACCGGCGGACAATCAGGCTCCGCAATTTCGGACGACAGCAGTGCCGGGATCCAGTAACGCCGGATGAGGCTGCCCATCGGCGTGCCGGGGCCAGTCTGCGTGAGGAAGCTGTTATGGTCGCGCGTCGTCATGGCGCTTTTCCTGCGGCCAAGATCAGCGCCAACATTAACGGCTTTCGCGCGAAAACGTTAGGTCAGCTCAGCAACCGCGCCGGCTTGCCGTCGAGGAAGCCACGGATGTCCTCGACCGCATCGGCGAAATAGCGCCGGTAATTCTGCTCGGAGACATAGCCGAGATGCGGCGTGATCACGAGATTGTCCATCTTGCGGAACGGATGATCGAGCGGCAGCGGTTCGATATCGAAGACATCGAGGCCGGCGCCCGCGATCTTGTGCTGCTGCAAGGCAGCAAGAAGCGCAGCTTGGTCGACGATCGGCCCGCGCGATGTGTTGATAAGAAAAGCCGTCGGCTTCATCAGCGCGAGTTCGGCGGCGCCGACCAGGCCGCGCGTGCGGTCCGACAGCACGACATGAATGGTGATGACGTCGGACTGGCGGAACAGCTCATCCTTGGTGGCATAATCGACGCCCGCTTCGCGGCACTTCTCGGCAGTCAGGTTTTGGCTCCAGGCGAGGACCTTCATCCCAAAGGCCTTGGCGATATTGGCGGTGCGCATGCCAAGTTTGCCCAGTCCGAGGGTCCCGAGCGTCATGCCATCGAGATCAAGGCCGATCGTCGTCTGCCACGGTGCGCCGGCATGCAGCCGCGCATTTTCATAACCAATCCGCCGGGTCAATTCGAGCATCAGCCCAATGGCGACGCCGGATGTGGGATTGCCGAACGTGCCGGTGCCGCACACGGCGACACCTCGCGCCTTGGCGGCCTCGGTATCGATCGAGGCGTTGCGCATGCCGGTGGTGATGAGGAGTTTGAGATTGGGCAGTGCGTCGATGACCTTTTTTGGGAAACCGGTCCGCTCCCGCATTGCTACGATGATGTCAAAGCCTTGCAGTGCTGCGATGACCTTCTCGGGTGCACCGAGATGTTCGGTAAAGACTTTTATTTCGACGCTGTCTTTGACCTTGCCCCAATCGGCGAGTTTGAGCGCCACATTCTGGTAGTCGTCGAGGATCGCACAACGCACGGCCATGTTTTTCCGCCCCCGTTCAATAGGCTTGGTTTTCTAGCCGTCCCATAACGGGTCACGGAAGACAAGCCGATCGAACGGACACGGGTTGGACGCCAGCTCTGCCTTCCCGATCGGGAATGAGACCCGGCGAATGAGGCTCACGGGCGATGCGCGTGGGCGCGGTTCGGCCGCGTGCTTGCACCGCCAGCAGCGTTCGCTTTCGGAACGAGGCCGCCGTACTTGGCGTGCCATTTCGGGCCCGGTCCGCGCATATAGTAGAGGTCGGGCCGATAGGCGCCTTCGCCGCCGAGGCACGTACGCCACAGACGGCGGAATGCTTTGGAGAAATCGTGCCACATGGAACGCTCCCGGAGTTTTGGGGCACCATCCGAGGCTGCAGCCCTCAAACGCTTGACCTAATTTCAAACGCCTGTTTGAGACATAGTTTGGGCAAGAATCATTAAAAATCGGTAGGGATTCGGTGCTATTCCCTTCGAAATTGCATCTCGAACTTTACGGAAGATTGCGCCCCCTCGGGCCGGGCGAGGCGGCCTGATCGCCTCACCGCGCCGCTTGCCGGCAGCGGCTCGCCTCGCTACATCGGAAGTGGATTTCCCTCGAATAGCGCCGGCTCGTCCGCCGCTGCGCGGCTAGCCCCAGCCGCGGCCAGCGAGAACAGAAAGGCGCGTAAGCCGAAACCGCTATGGCCCGTCAATTCATCTATCACATGCAAGATCTGTCCAAGACTTATCCGGGCAACCGCAAGGTCTTGGAGAACATCAACCTGTCGTTCTATCCCGACGCCAAGATCGGCGTGCTTGGCGTCAACGGCGCCGGCAAGTCGACGCTGTTGCGCATCATGGCCGGCCTCGACCAGGAGTATTCCGGGGAAGCCTGGGCGGCAGAGGGTGCTCGCGTCGGCTATCTGCCCCAGGAGCCGCAACTCGATCGCGACAAGACCGTGCGCGACAACGTCATGCAGGGCGTCGCTCCGCAAAAGGCTGTTCTCGACCGCTACAACGAACTGGCAGCGAATTATTCCGACGACACCGCCGACGAAATGACCAAGCTGCAGGACGAGATCGAGGCCAAAGGCCTCTGGGATCTCGATTCCAAGGTCGATCAAGCCATGGACGCGTTGCGCTGCCCGCCGGACGATGCCGATGTGACCAAGCTCTCGGGCGGCGAACGGCGGCGCGTCGCGCTATGCCAGCTCCTCTTGGCGCAACCCGACCTCCTGCTCCTCGACGAGCCGACCAACCATCTCGATGCCGAGTCGGTGGCATGGCTCGAGGGCCATTTGCGCAATTATCCGGGCGCGATCCTGATCGTGACCCATGACCGCTATTTCCTCGACAACGTCACCGGCTGGATTCTTGAGCTCGATCGCGGCCGCGGCATTCCTTATGAGGGCAATTACTCGGCCTGGCTGGTTCAGAAGCAGAAACGGCTCGAACAGGAAGGGCGCGAGGAGGAAGCCCGGCAACGCACGCTGGCGCGCGAGCAGGAATGGATCGCCGCCTCGCCGCGGGCCCGGCAGGCAAAATCGAAGGCGCGCTACCAGCGCTATGAGGAACTATTGCAAAAGGCGGGCGAAAAGCAGACGCAGACCGCGCAGATTGTCATCCCGGTGGCCGAGCGCCTCGGCCAGAACGTGATCGACTTCAATCAGATCCGCAAAGGTTTCGACGACAACCTGCTCATCGACGAGCTGACCTTCAAGCTGCCACCCGGCGGCATTGTCGGCGTGATCGGGCCGAACGGTGCGGGCAAGACCACGCTGTTCCGGATGATCACCAGGCAAGAGCAGGCGGATCAGGGCACGATCAAGACCGGCGAGTCGGTGCATCTTGGCTATG
>JBQCCX010000189.1:0-3170 GCA_051961815.1 Xanthobacteraceae bacterium | reverse complement strand
CCGCCGGGCCTCTACTTGATCTTGTTCTTCGTCACGTTCTTTCCCGCTTCGATCTTGGCTGGCCTGGCGGCACCCGCAATCTGGGCGGTGCGGCGCGAATCCGCTGCACGGTTCTTGTTGGCCTGGATCGTGCCGTCCTGGATCGTTTTCGAGGCGATCATCACCAAGCTGCCGCATTACGTGTTGCCGCTATACCCGGCCATCGCGATTCTGACCGCAGCCGCCGTCGAGTCGAAGGTTTTGTCGCAACGGCTATGGCTCGTTCGCGGTGTGATGTGGTGGTTCTTGGTGCCGGTGATTGTCAGCATCATCGCGGTGGTGACCGCGGTCATCATTCAACGCGATCTCGCTTTGCTGGCGTGGCCGTTCTTTGCCGCTGCCGTCGTTTGCGGGCTCTTTGCCTGGCAATTGTACGATCAGGAAGGCGCCGAACGCGCGTTTACGCGCGCAGTCGAGGGGGCGGTCCTTATGGCGATCGGTATCTATGCCATCGTCGTGCCGTCGCTCGAACTTGCTTTTCCGAGCGTGGCGCTGGCGGAGATTTTGCGCGAGGCGCCTTGCGCCGCCCCTCTGGCAGCCAGCGCCGGCTATGAAGAGCCGAGCCTGGTATTTCTCGCCGGCACCAAGACATATCTCACCGACGCAGCGGGGGCCGCCGATTTCTTGCTCCCTGGCGGTTGTCGTTTTGCGTTCGTCGAGGCGCGGCAGCAGCGGGCGTTTGCCTTGCGCGCCGAGGCGATCGGCTTGCGCTACAATCGCGGACCGCTCATCGAAGGTTACGACATCAGCAACGGCAAGGCGGTGTCGATTGCGGTGTTCCAAACCATGAGCGCGCCGTGAACGCATCGCATCTTGGATTTGATCGGGCGAGCGCGGCGCCGGTCGGGCAGGGCGCGCCGCAAGGCTCGGCGCTCCAGCGCATCGCGGGCAATGTCCGACGTAATGTGACGCTATGCGTCCGCGCGCTGACCCGCCCGCCGCGATCCGCCATCGTCGCGCGCTCGTCTGTAACCATTGTTGTCGCGGTTCTTCTCATTGTTGCGGCGGCGGTTTCGATGGTCTTGCTTGACGCCCGCGCCGTCGAGTGGGCCCGCGGCGAACCGCATTGGTTCAGAGCCGCGTTCGAGGCGATCACCAGGTTCGGGCTCTCAGGCTGGTTTTTGTTTCCCTGCGGCTTCGTTTTGCTGGTTTTGGCTGCGGTGACTTCGCCGCATTTGGCGACTGCAGCGCAAGCCGTGCTCGCCGCCTTGGGCGCGCGGTTCGGCTTTGTCTTTCTTGCGATCGGTTTGCCGGGATTGTTCGTCTCGATTGTCAAGCGCCTGATCGGCCGCGCTCGTCCGCTGGTCGGCGGCCACGAGGATCCATTCGCCTATGTGCCGTTCGCCTGGCATCCGGCATTTGCCAGCATGCCGTCCGGACACGCCACGACTGCGGTCGCGGCCGCCATCGCGATCGGCGCGATCTGGCCGCGCACCGCCATTGTGATGTGGCTCTATGCAGCGGCGATCATGATCAGCCGCGTCGCTGTGCTTGCTCACCACCCAAGCGACGTCATTGGCGGCGCCTTGGTCGCGCTGATCGGAACTTATCTCCTCCGCCGCTGGTTTGCCGCGCGTGGGCTGGTATTTCGGGCAAGCGATCTTGGCGCCAAACCGGCGCCTTCGCTCGCGCGCATTGCGGCGGCGCTGCGGCAAGCCCTGCCGCCGCGCGACCTGGCTGCTTGAACGGATCTTCGGCAATTGAACCGCGGCGAGATGGGCTTTAGAAGCTTGCGCCATGGCGGATGAGGGCATGTCGCAGGGGAGCGCGGCGCAAGGCGGCGATCATCCCGCCGTTTCTGTCGTCGTGCCGGTGAGAAACGAGTCCGGCAATATCGTGCCGCTCGTCGCCGAAATCGCCGCAGCTTTGACCGGGCGGGCGTTCGAAATCGTCTACGTGGACGACGGCTCGACCGATGCGACCGATCAGGAGCTGCGCGCGCTCATGCAGGCGCACGCATGGCTGCGGCAAATCCGGCATGAGACGTCCTGCGGACAATCGGCAGCGATCCGCACCGGGGTCGCCATGGCGCGCGCGCCGCTGATCGTCACCATCGATGGCGACGGCCAGAACGATCCGGCCTTCATCCCCGCGCTGATCGCCGCCTTCGCGGCGGGGGGGCCGCGCGTCGGATTGGCCGCCGGCCAGCGCGTCGGGCGCAAGGCCACGCCCTTCAAGAAGTTTCAATCGCGTATCGCCAATGCGATCCGCGGCTCGGTGCTCAAGGACGGCACGCGCGATACCGGATGCGGACTGAAGGCGTTTCGCCGCGACCTATTTCTCATGCTGCCGTATTTCGATGGGCTGCATCGATTTCTTCCGGCGCTGGTGCGGCGGGAAGGTCTCGAGATCGTGTATGTCGAGGTGGTCGACCGGCCGCGTCGGCACGGCGCATCCAATTATGGCTTTTGGGACCGGCTTTGGATCGGCATGGTCGACCTGTTCGGCGTCTGGTGGCTCATTCGCCGCAAAAAGCGTATTCCGCAATCGGTGGAGATCACTCGTGCTCATTGAAATGTCGCACGCGGTCGGCGCGTATCTGACCGACGTCTTCGTTACCAGGCTCGATTGGTGGGTGTTGCTCGGATTTCTCGCCCAGGCGCTGTTCACGATGCGCTTTCTGGTGCAATGGATTGCGTCCGAGCGCGCCGGTCACAGCACCATCCCCGTGGCGTTTTGGCTGTTCTCGATCGGTGGCGGTCTTTTGCTGCTGGTCTATGCGCTCTACCGCAAGGACATCGTTTTCATCGCCGGGCAAGCCTTCGGCGTGTTCGTCTACCTGCGCAATCTTCAGTTCGTGCTGCGCGACCGCAAAGCCAAAACGTCGCCGGCGTGATCAGCACTGAACGCCCGCCTTCGTGTTTTCGAGACGATGTGGTCCTGCCTAGTGCTGTTGATGGCAGTACTCGGGCGAGACCGACTGATAATTGCCGGACTGGTATCGGACATAACAGCCCTCGTGCCACCAGTAATAACGATACACCGCGCTCGGATTGCTGCCTTGGAACGTTCGAATGGTTGCCTTGAGCTCACCTTCGGCAGCAATGGTTTCAGCGTCTGCTCCGCCAATCATTGCACCTGCGGGCGCAGGGTTGCTTGATTGTTGCGCCGAGGCTTGTTCGGCCGTTGAG
>JBQCCX010000188.1:0-5527 GCA_051961815.1 Xanthobacteraceae bacterium | reverse complement strand
CGGTCCCAAAAGCCTTGTTACCGGCGAACTGGTCACCGGCCCGGACACGATGAGCGAGTCTGAGCTGGCGGCAAATCGCGCCAACTCACCGGGCGAAGCCAAACGGCGCAGGCTCTATGATGCCTATTACGCGGCGCGCACCGCCGATTTTTCCAAAATTACGGCGCCGCTGTTGTCGGCGGCCAATTGGGGCGGCATGGGATTGCACACGCGTGGCAATTTCGAAGGCTACTTGGCCGCAGGCTCGGAGCAAAAATGGCTTGAGGCCCACGGCGACACCCACTTCACCCATTTCTACAGCAAATACGGCGAGGCGCTGCAGAAACGGTTTTTCGGATACTTCCTCAAAGGCGAAGATACCGGATGGGACGAACAGCCGCGCGTCGCGCTGAACATTCGCCATCCGCACGAGCAATTCGTCCTGCGCGGCGAGGACGAATGGCCCTTGGCGCGCACGCGATGGACCAAATATTTCTTGCACCCGGACGGGATGCGCCTCGCGCCGCAGCCGCCGGCCGGACCGGTCACATTGAGTTATGACTCCGCGGGTGAGGGGCTCACCTTTCGCACGCCGCCGTTGGCAACGGGCATTGAAATCACCGGGCCGGTCGCCGCGAAACTGTGGCTGTCCTCGCAGACTATTGACGCCGACATAGTCCTGGCCCTGCGTTTGTTTGATCCGCACGGCAAGGAAATAACCTTCATCGGCTCCAATGACCCGCGCGTGCCGGTCGGGCTCGGTTGGCTGCGGGCCTCGCATCGCAAGCTCGATCCCAAGAAATCCTTGCCGTACCGGCCCTGGCACACGCATGACGAGGAATGGCCGTTACAGCCCGGGCAGGCCGTGGAGCTTGATGTTGAGATCTGGCCGACCTCGATTGTCGTCCCGCCGGGCTATCAGCTGGCGCTCACCGTCAGGGGCAACGACTACGAGGTCGACGGTAACGACGTCGCATTGCCGAATGCACCCTATCCGATGAAAGGTGTCGGACCGTTTATTCACATCGATCCGGACGATAGACCCGCAAGCCTGTTCCGGACCAAAAATGCGCTGCACTTTGCAAACGACCAGCAGCCCTATCTGTTGTTGCCGATCATCCCGAAGGCGTAGAGTTCGGCGTAAAACGAGCGATACCGGGGAGGAGTGCGTGAGAAATCGTTTCGCGGTCTTGATCGTGGCAGCGCTCGGCCTGCCCTCGACTCTAGTTCCGGCCGCCGCGCAACACTATCCGAGCCGGAACGTTACGATCATCGTGCCATATCCGGCCGGCGGGCCGACCGACGAGACCGCGCGCATGGTCGCGCAATCGCTCTCGAGTGAGCTCAAGCAGAGTTTCATCGTCGAAGATATCGGCGGCGGCGGCGCAATCATCGGTTCGGAAAAGGTGGCGCGCGCGGCGCCTGATGGCTACACGCTGCTCGTCCACAATTTGCAGATCACCGCCAATGTCTCGCTTTATGAAAATCTCCCATTCGATACCGTCAAAGCTTTTACGCCGGTGATGCTCATCAACCGCAATCCGTTGGTATTGGTTGGCCGCAAAACGCTTGAACCGGGCACGCTGCACGATCTCTTGACGCTCATGAAACAGCAAAGGCTGAAAGTGGCCATTGCCGGCTATGGCACAACCGGACACCTCGCCACCACGCTGTTTGCGCAGGAAGCCGGCGTTGCGATCGATCAAATTCCCTATCGTGGCGCAGCTCCGGCGGTCACCGACCTGTTGGGCGGGCAAGTAGACCTGTTTTTCGCCACCCCACAGTCGGTAGTGCAGCAGGTCGCCACCGGAGCCTTGAAAGCGTACGGCGTGACCTCGAAAGACAAGCTGCCCGAGTTTCCGACTGCGGAAAGTTTCCCGTCTCAGTTCGGGCCGAAGCTCGATGTCGTCTATTGGCAAGCCATGTTTGCGCCTGCGGGAACGCCGGAACCGGTGATTGATGCTCTCAACAAGGCGCTGCAAAAGGCGGTGGCCGATCCGGCTCTCATGAAAATCTGGACCGCCGAAGACGTAACGGTCTTCCCTGCCGATCAGCGGTCGCCGGCCGCGGCAAGCGCATTGATGCACAGCGAGATCGCGCGTTGGGGGCAGGTGATCCGCGACAACAACATCCATATTCAGCAATAAATGGGCGCGATACCGTGCTGTTTGCGCCATGCGCTCGACGTTGATTGATCAAAAGGCGGGATCGATGCTGCGGATTGTTGCACTCATTATTGGCATCCTGGTCGCTGGTCCGGCGCAGGCCGATGACCGGTTCATCACACTCAGTTCAACGACTTCGACCCAGGATTCCGGATTGTTCGGCCACGTCTTGCCGATCTTCGCCGCCGCGACCGGGATCGGCGTCCACGTCGTTGCGGTTGGAACCGGGCAGGCGCTCGCCATCGGCGCGCGCGGCGATGCCGACGCGCTGTTGGTTCACGATCGGGTCGGCGAAGACAAGTTCGTCGCCGACGGTTTTGGCATCGATCGCCGCGATGTCATGTACAACGACTTCGTGATCGTCGGACCGGTCAGCGATCCGGCGCATATCCGGGGCTTGAAGGACGCGCGGACCGCGCTCAAGCAGATTGCTCAGGTCGCGACGCCGTTTGCGAGCCGCGGTGACGACAGCGGCACCAATCGCATGGAGCTTCGGTTGTGGAAGTCGGCCGGTATCCAGCCTGATCCGCACGGCGGATGGTACCGCGATCTCGGCCAGGGCATGGGAGCGACGCTCAATATCTCGGCGGCGATGAATGCCTACACGATCACCGATCGCGCCACCTGGGCCAATTTCAAGAACCGGCAGGGCTTGGAAATCCTGACCGAGGGCGATCCGGCGCTGTTCAACCCTTACGGCAGCATTCTGGTCAATCCCGCAAAATGGCCGAAGGTCAAATCCGCCGATGCCAAGATTTGGCATGAATGGCTGACGTCGAAAGCCGGGCTCGACGCGATCACGTCCTATCGCATCAACGGCGAACAGTTGTTTTTTCCGCCGCGCAAGACGACGACGAATTAGCGCTGCGCCAGAGCACGACCGAAAAACAGGCTCACCGCGCTCACGCTCATCGACAGCAGGATGAGAATAATGCCGAGCGCCAGCGCCAGGCTGAGATCGCCTTTGCTGGTCTCGAGCGCAATGGCAGTGGTCATCGTGCGCGTGTAGCCGCGGATATTGCCGCCGACAATTATGATGGCACCGACTTCGGCAATGGCGCGGCCGAACGCGGCAAGAAACGCGGTCAGTAATCCGTCGCGCCCGATATTCATCAATGGCAGGATCGTGCGCAGCCGCGAAGCGCCATCGACCAGGAGTGCCTCGCCATAGGCCTGCCAATGACCGACCGCGGGCCGATGGACGAGTGCGATGACGATCGGCAGAGCGAGAATGCCTTGCGCGATCACCATTGCGGCCGGCGTGAACAGGATACCGAACGCACCCAGCGGCCCGGAGCGCGACAACAGCAAATAAACGGCGAGTCCAACCACCACCGGTGGCAGGCCGAGCAGTGCATTGACGACGACGATCAGCACGCCGCGTCCGCGAAACCGGTAAACCGCGAGCGCGGTGCCGAGTGGGGCGCCGATCACGAAGGCGCAGGCGCTGGCAGTCAGACTCACCGCAAGCGACAGTAAAACGATGCCGAGCAATTCGGCGTCAAAGCTGCCGATCAGGGCGAAGGCGGTGCGGAATGCTGCGGCGAAGTCGTTCATGCCCTGCGTTTTTTAGCACCGGGCAATCAGCGACTCCATGAACCGGCCGCCATTCCTCCCGATTTGAGTTTTTGCTATATAGCCTAAAGCTATATCGGAAAGGGGAGCACGCCATGAAGGCGTTTATTGCTGCTTGTTTTGCGGCCGTCGTCCTGGCGGTGATCGGGGTGGTCGTCCTCAATCATGTGCAAGAACTCGCGGACCAGGCCTTTGCGACGTCCTATGCGCGGCTCGGCTAGCGACACGGTCGAACGCGATGCCATCAGACGATGATGCCCGCTCACGGCGGGCATTATCGTTTCAACTGTCGCCTTGGCAGCGAATCGCCGGAGCCGGTCCGGCCGTTAGCGGCTATTCCGCCGGCACCGTGCGAGCGGGGTTGCTGTCGCGCTCGAGCTCTCTCGCCAGCCAGATACTGTGGTGCTCTTTGGCCCAGTTGAGGTCCACAGTGCCTTCACCCATCGCTTCGAAGGCGCCTTCCATGCCGATGGTGCCGATATAGATGTGGCCCAGCATGAAGGCGATGAACAACGCTGACGTCACGCCATGGGTCATTTGAGCGTACTGCATGGTGTCGATTGTGGTGCCGTAAAACGGGAACATGAGCAGGTAGCCGGTAACGGCGACCAGTCCTCCGCCAAGCACGACGACCCAGTACACAAGTTTCTGGCCGGCATTAAAGCGCTCGGCCGCCGGATGCCGGTCGCCGATAATGCCGCCGCCTTCTTTGAGCCATTCAACGTCGACGCGGTTGGGGATATTGCCGGCGATCCAAATCAAGGCGATCAGGACCACGCCGATCGTGAACGGGAAGCTCAAGAAATTATGCGCGTATTTCGCCCATTCCGACCACGCAGTGAAATTGTCTGCGCCTAGCAATGGCAACAGCAGCGGCCGCCCGAACGTGATGTTGAGACCGGTTATGCCCAGGATGATGAAGCAGAGGGCCGTCATCCAGTGCACAAATCTTTCGAACCAATTGAAGCGCACGATCTTGCGGCCAGAGAAGCCGCTCTCGAGCTTCACCGAGCCGCGCACGAGGTAAAAGATCACAAGGACCGCCAAGAAACCGAGGATGGCGATGGCGCCGATCCAGCGCAGCGTCACATTGTGGAAGTATTGCCAATCGCGCCCGGCCGGATGCTCAAGCATGTAGGATTTGGTATCCGGAATCGTGCCGAGGCCCTGAATGCTCTTGAGGTCTTTAAGGAGCTGCTGCTCCTGAACAGCGCTGCCGTTCGGATTGACCTGCGCCGACACTGGCGATGGCGCGGGCACAAGCATCAAAAGCAGGAGCCCGAACGCGATCGTGCGGATCAGCGCGGAAAGCCAGGCCATGCCACAGTCTCCCTGAAAACGTGTCGGTTTATTATGGTTGGCGGCGCACGAGGCGCCGCCGAGCTTGCTCAGGTCGCAATCGTTTCGCCATAGGCCGTCTGCCAGCCCCAGGCGCCCGAGCCATAGCCGCGTCGCGATACGCGCTCCTTGTAGATTTGCGCGATCACTTCGCCGTCACCGGCAAGGAGCGACTTGGTCGAACACATCTCGGCGCAAAGCGGCAGCTTGCCTTCGGCAAGCCGGTTGGCGCCGTACTTCTCGTATTGCGCCTTGCTGCCGTCCGGCTCCGGACCACCGGCGCAGTACGTGCACTTGTCCATTTTGCCGCGCGAACCGAAATTGCCGACTTTCGGATATTGCGGCGCGCCGAACGGGCAGGCGTAGAAGCAGTAGCCACAGCCGATGCACAGGTCCTTGCTGTGCAGCACGACGGCGTCGGCGGTGGTGTAGAAGCAGTTCACCGGGCAGACCGCGGCGCAGGGCGCGTC
>JBQCCX010000187.1:0-4339 GCA_051961815.1 Xanthobacteraceae bacterium | reverse complement strand
GCCGCGCAGCTTGTTGACCACCAGCGTGGCGAGCGCCTCGCCCTCGACGTCCTCGGCGACGATCAGAAGCGGCTTGCCGGTCTGCACCACCGCTTCGAGGAGCGGCAGCAGCTCGTTCAATGCCGAGAGCTTCTTCTCGTTGATGAGGATGTAGGGATCTTCCATCTCAACGCGCATCTTGTCGGCGTTGGTGATGAAGTAGGGCGAGATATAGCCGCGGTCGAACTGCATGCCTTCGACCACGTCGAGCTCAGTCTCGAGGCTCTTGGCCTCTTCGACCGTGATCACGCCTTCATTGCCGACCTTCTTCATCGCCTCGGCGAGGAAGCGGCCGATCTCCTGATCGCCGTTGGCCGAAATCGTGCCGACCTGGGCGATCTCTTCGTTCGAGGTGACTTTCTTGGAGTTCTTCTTGAGCTCCTCGACCACGGTCTCGACCGCGAGATCGATGCCGCGCTTGAGGTCCATCGGGTTCATGCCCGCGGCAACCGCCTTGGAGCCTTCCTTGACGATCGCGGCGGCGAGCACAGTCGCCGTCGTCGTGCCGTCACCAGCGATGTCGGAGGTCTTGGACGCGACCTCGCGCACCATCTGGGCGCCCATGTTCTCGAACTTGTCGTCGAGCTCGATTTCCTTGGCGACGGTGACGCCGTCCTTGGTGATGCGGGGAGCGCCGAATGATTTGTCCAGCACGACGTTGCGGCCCTTGGGGCCGAGCGTCACTCTCACCGCATTGGCGAGAATGTCGACGCCGCGCAACATCTTGTCGCGCGCATCGACCGAGAATTTGACTTCTTTAGCAGCCATTTCGGTTTCTCCTGAATAACAACGCTCGTTTTTCGCTGCGTCATCGCCGGGCTTGTCCCGGCGATCTCGATTGGCTTGGCACTGTTGTGCCCGCTTCATCGAGAGGGCCGGAACAGGTCCGGCCATGACAGGCGGGATTTACGCGGCCTTGCGGCGGCTGACCTGTTCGTCGAGCACGCCCATGATGTCGGACTCCTTCATGATCAGGAGCTCCTGGCCGTCGATCTTGACCTCGGTGCCGGACCATTTGCCGAACAGCACGCGGTCGCCGACCTTCACATCGATGGGGATTAGCTTGCCGGATTCGTCGCGGCCGCCCGGGCCGACGGCGATGATTTCGCCCTGGGAGGGTTTCTCCTTGGCGGTGTCCGGAATGATGATGCCGCCGGCAGACTTCTCCTCGGCATCGATGCGCTTGACGACGACGCGGTCGTGAAGCGGACGAAACTTCATGGGGACCTCCTAAACTGTTGACAACATTGTAGATTGAGAGAAGAGAGCGGCCGCCGGAAAAGCTTGAAATCGAGTGCTGTTTCCCCTCCCGAGGGACCGCTTGGCTGCGACATGGGGGCACGGTTTTTCGCCCGCAAGGTGCGCCGCAAAATTTTTTAGCACTCACCCAAGCGGATTGCCAACAAGTCTTTTTCCGCCGGTTAACGCTGCGGGTTCCGCCCTGCGACCAAAATTTAGTGGGGAGCGGGAAGGAAACGCGGCGCGCTGCCGTCACGTTGATGGTGTCGTCAGGCGTAGCGTAGCCGTACCGTCATGCACGGGCTGCTCTGTTAGCAGAGGCGTCTGGATGCTGCTAGTGCCTTGTAAATAAACAGGTTTCCTAATCTGGAGGCTTGCCTGGAGGAGCGAGTCACTTGAACATTCCCGATGGCGGGATGGAGGGCACTATGGTGTCGCAAGATTTTCGCAAACAGCTTGAAGGCTATGGACTGACCACGGCCAATATCCTGTACCGGCGGCCCGATCACCCTTGGCTCCTGCAGACCTATGTCTGGCAGGACTACGATCTCTGCCCGGCCTTTCCGGCGCTCAACAAGTTCCTCAATTTCTGGCTGGAGACGCTTGAGGGACCGCTGCATTCGGTCACCGTCGCCCATGCGCGACTGATCCGGCCGACCGAGATCCGCGCCGTCGACGGCGAATTCCGATTGCATTAGCGACCGTGCACTCTTGTCTCCGCTCATTCCCGCGCAAGCGGGAATCCAGACTCTTCTGAAAAAGACTGGGTCCCCGCTTCCGCGGGGACGAGCGGAGTATTGTGAGGGGACCATTCGTGGAGCTTGCCCTCGGGCCATGTAACTTCGCCCTAGCGACAAAAGGCGTCACGTCAGCACGCCGACGATCGCGCCGAGCAGGCAAGTCGTCAGCGTCCCTGACATGATGGATTTGAGGCCCAGTGACACAACTTCATTGCGCTTGGGCGGACACATGGTTGCAAGGCCCGCAATCATGATGCCGAGCGAGCCGAAATTGGCGAAGCCGCACATCGCGTAGAGCATGATCAGCCGTGAACGCGCATCCAGCGCGCCGTCAGGCACGGCGGCAAGCTGGAGATAGGCGACGAGCTCGTTGAGAATGGTCTTGATTCCCATCAGCCCGCCGGCGGTGACGGCCTGCGACCAGGGAATCCCCATCAGCCAGCAGATCGGCGCCATGACCCAGCCGAGCGCGCGCTGCAATGTCAGCGGCGCCCCCACAACGTCCGGCAACAGGCCAAGCATCGCATTGGCCAGATGCACCAGCGCGATAAAGACGATCAGCATGGCCGTGATGTTGAGAAGGAGCTCGAGGCCGGCGCCGGTGCCTTTGACGATCGCGTCCATGGTCGAATCGGCAACCTGCTCGACCTTGTCCACGCCTTCTGCACCGCTTTGCCCGAGCGTGGCGCCGGTATGCTTCTGCTTGGGATCCGGCACCATGATGAGACTGATGAAGATCGCTGCCGGTGCGCCGAGCACCGAGCACACGGCGATGTGGCCCGCCGCATTCGGAATCGCATTCGCCAGGATCGTTGCATAAAGCACAAAAACGGTGCCCGCGATGCCGGCCATGCCGCCGGTCATCACCACGAACATTTCACTGCGCGAGAGCTGCGGCAGATACGGCCGGATGAAGAGTGGTGCCTCGACCTGGCCGACAAAAATGTTGGCCGCGGTCGACAGCCCGACGGCGCCGCCGATATCGAGTGTCTTCTCCAGCGCCCACGAAAAGCCGCGCACGATCGGCGGCATGAGCCGCCAGTAAAACAGGAGCGATGACAAAACGCTCATCACCAGAACGACCGGGAGCGCCTGAAAAGCAAGAATGAAATCGCCGCCGGGCGATTTCGGATCGAACGGGAGCGGGCCGCCCCCGACATAGCCGAATACGAAGGACGTACCGGCCCTGGTCGCGTCCGCAATCGCTTCGACCGCGCGGTTGATCGCGTTGAACGCCGCTTGTGTTTGCGGCACTTTGAGCATGAGCAGCGCCAGTGCAAAGGTAACCGCGAGCCCGGTGATCACCTGTCGCCACGGCACCGCGCGGCGGTTCTCGCTGACAATCCAGGCGATCGCAATGATCGCCGCGACACCAAGCGCGGATTGCAGATTTTGCATTGTCGCCGAATGCCCCCTGTGTCCCCACCGGGGCAGTGTATAGAATTTGCGCCCAGGAAAAATCCGGCAATCACGGGGGACGAAAATGCCGACAATCCGCTTCGAATTCGGTTCGTTTGCGCTCGATGCCGAACTCCTCGATACCCCAACCGCCAAGGCGATCGCCGCGGCGCTGCCGATCACGGCTTCGGCGCTGACCTGGGGCGAGGAGGTCTATTTCGAAGTCCCGGTGCAGGTCGCGCGCGAGAAGGATGCCCGCGCGGTGGTCACCCCGGGAGAGATCGCTTACTGGCCGGATGGTCATGCCATTGCGATCGGCTTCGGCCGCACGCCGATTTCCAAGGGCGACGAGACGCGGCTCGCAAGCCCGTGCAACATTTGGGCGAAGGCGCTTGGCGACGTGAAGACGCTCGGCAAGGTGCGCGCCGGAACCAAGATCAAAGTGAGCGCGGTTGCGTAGCTGTTAAAACGCGGTGCCTTCCGGCTTGCGAGCGGCGGCAATCGTTCCGAGCCTTAGTGTTCCGGCCTTAGGGTATCGAAAGCGCCCTGTTAAGGCGATTGTGGCTCGAGGCCGCTGCCGCGGGGGCGTACCAATTCCCGGATAAATTTAATCGCGGTCAACGCCAGGACGGCGAAGCAAACGAGATCGCCGTATTCTCGGGGATTGTCGTTGGCCAAACTGTAAATTGGCTCCTGGAAGAAGAAATCGGCGCCGACCAGAGCCACGCCAATGCACAAGACCGCGATGCGACCGTTATACAGAGCGGCAATCAAAGCGATCGGAAACAAGTAAATATAAATGAGAGGAGAGCCGCCGCTCGTCGGGTGGACGAGCCAGAGCAGGGCAGTGGCGGCCGACATCATGCCAAGCGACGCAGCAATGGGTGGACGGGAGTCGATCAGATACAAAAGATCGCCGGCAT
>JBQCCX010000186.1:0-4482 GCA_051961815.1 Xanthobacteraceae bacterium | reverse complement strand
CATGGCGTTTGCGATCGCTGACGTCGATTGGACGATGCTCGGCAAACTCGAAGATGCTGCGATCGCCAAAGCCGGCGTGCCAAGCTCGCTTGTCACTCGGGTGGGGCTTGCGGGTTCGAGCGAACAGCCGGGGCAACCTGTCCTGCTTTGGACAGTTGAAGTGACAGATCCGGACGGCGAAGTCACACGGGTTTTCGCTGACACCAAAGGCACCATTACGCGTGTGCTGTTACCGCAATCGCGCCGTCCCAAAATAGACTGGCGGGATCCGGCCGCACTTGCCGGCGCCATCGTGCGGATCGGCGCGATTTTTGGTCCGGACGCCAGGATTGCGTCAATCGTCGCGGACGAGCGTGAAGCGCGCATTACGCTTGACGATCCGGTGCATGGCGGGCAGCCGGCGACGTTCGAATTCTCCGGCGACGGCGTAACACGCGCGACAATCAGCTTTTCGCTGGAATCGATGGGTCCGCGCTTCGCCATCGTCGATCTGGCCGCGTTGAACGAACAGAAGCTGGCCGCGCTCGAAGCCGATGCGCTCAAGAAACTCGGCGGCCTCAAACAGGTTTATCTGGAAAGTGTGACGATTGGCGCGCATCCTTTCGTGCGTCAGGCCGGCGCGCATGCCATTGAGGTCCGGCTGCGGGACGTTCCCGAAGATTCCGTGCGCGCCAATTACGCCTGGATTGTTTATGATTTCAGCGGCCGCGCTTTGGATTGGTCAAAATTCTGACGCGCCGACCCGCGATTACGGATTGAAATTATGGTCCAATCGGCCCGTCAGCGCGCCCAAGGCTCATTGACCATCGACCAAGGGAAAGAATAATGCCACACGTCCTCGTCAAGCTTTATTCGGGCAGGTCGGAACAACAAAAGGCAAAGCTGGCAAAGGCGCTCGCGCAAGCGATCACGACGACTTTGAACTGCGGCGACGAAGCCGTTTCGGTCGCCGTCGAAGACGTCGACCCGCGGGATTGGACGGCAAAGGTTTACAAACCGGATATCCTGAACAATCCGAAGATCTACAAGAAGCCGGGTTACGATCCGGCGCAATGATGACAATAGACAAACCAATGGCGCCGCGGCGCTCACGAGACGTTTAGTTATCGGAAGTCCGCGCGTTAGCGATTCCTCGATGCCCGATCTTGCCGCATGGGAGAGTTTCTACGTCATCGTCGGCTCGGCGGCCGGCGCCCTGATCGGATTGCAATTCGTGGTGGTGACCCTGATTGCGCAACGGCCGGTGCGAGCGTCGCCGGACGGATCCGCGGCGTTTGGCACCCCGACCGTCGTCCACTTCGGCACCGCCTTGCTGTTGGCGGCGCTTTCGCGCGTTCCATGGCCGACGATTGCCGCGCCGGCCGCGCTCTGGGCTGTCGTCGGCTGCGCTGGAATTGCCTACGTCGTGGTCGTGTGGCGGCGCATGCGCCGGCAGGGCGTCTACGAACCGCAATTCGAGGATTGGCTATTTCACATCGTGTTGCCGATGGCAGCTTATGCCGTGCTGACCTTGTCGGCCGTCGCCACCATGTTGATCGAGCGCGCGGCGCTGTTCGGCATTGCCGCCGCATGTTTGCTGTTGCTGTTCATCGGCATTCACAACGCCTGGGACGCGGTCTCCTATCACGTGTTCTTCAGCAAACGGGATTAGCGAATAAGCTCCGCTCCGCCAGGTTGCGAAGGCGGCGAGGCGACGTATTATGATGTCCGGATAGCGCAGGTGTCTCGACGCCGGCCGATTGTGGAAAGTGACAGTCCGGCGTGCCGAGCGGATGTGTGGAGACGACACCATGCTGACGACGCCGCTTTGCTCCGTGTTTGGCATCGAGGTGCCCATCATTCTGGCGCCAATGGGCACCTGCACATCGGCCGAACTTGCGGCGGCGGTATCCAATGCCGGAGGTTTGGGCGGCATCGGCACGGTGTTTCGCAGCTTCGCCGCGGTCAAACGGGACATCGATCTGGTGCAGCGGCTGACGCAGCGGCCATTCGCCATCAATCACATTCCGCAGACGCTAGACGACGAAGCGTTTCGCTACACGCTGCAAGCCCGCCCCGCGGTGATTTCATTCACGCTGGCTGATCCTGGCGATCTGGTGCGGCAAGCCCACGACGCCGGCGCGCGAGTGATGGTGCAAGTCACAACGGTGGATCAGGCTTTGCAAGCGGTCGAGAGCGGCGCCGATGTGATCAGCGCGCAGGGCAGCGAGTCTGGCGGCTATTGCGGCGAGGTCAGTACCATGACGCTGGTGCCGCAAGTGGTCGACGCGGTGTCGCCGATTCCGGTGGTCGCCTCGGGCGGCATATTTGACGGCCGCGGCGTTGCCGCCGCACTCGTGCTTGGCGCCGCCGGCGTCAATCTCGGCACCCGCTTTATCGCCTCGAAGGAGGCTCCGGCGCCGCAGGAATGGAAGCAGGCGATCGTCGACGCCAAGTCGGAGCAGGCGATCAAGGCCGAGGTACTCAATGACATCGCGCCCTTGCCCGGCACCGCCGGGTTCAAGACGGTGCTGCGCTCACTGCCGACGGAATTTTTGACCGAATGGACCGGCAAACGCGACGAGGCCCGCCGCGAGCGCGACCGTCTGCGCGGTCAAATTGTCTCGACGACACAGGCCGGCCGCCAGCACGAATGCTTGTTGACGGCCGGTCAGACCGCGGGCGGCATCAAGGAAATCCTCACCGTCGAGGAGATCATACGCAAGCTCGTCACTGAGACGGAAGCGGCGCTCACGCGGATGCGCTGGCGCGGCGAGCACGCCCCACCGCTGCGGGCCAGGTTGCCATCCGAAGAGCGAGGCCCGCTCAATACCGGCCTCATGGAAGAGGTTCCGGAACCGGACAGTCTCGGCGGGTGACCGGCGGCGGCGATCCTCGCCGAATCCTCAACCTTTTGCGGCGTTCCGTGGCGAGTCGGGTCCCCGACGAACCCTTCAGCCGCGCCGGTAGCCGCATCCGCGGCGACAATGCCGCAACGCCGGAAACTTTTGGTCCCGCGTTGAATTAGCGTCCAGCCTAACGCCAATCAGCATTCACATCGGCGAGGAACTCATGAGGATGGGCGAACTCGAAATTCACGATTATGCGCGGCAAATGCTCGAGGCCTATGGCGACAAGGCGGTGGTGACGGCGGCTCAGCGGGCCTGTCGCTACGAGGAAAAGGGCCACACCGAAGACGCCGAGACTTGGCGGCACATCGAATCGGTCCTCAAATTCATGCGCGGGCCTCACGTCAGCTGAGGCCGCGGCGGTCAAGGCGCTTCCCGGCGCCTCGCCGTCGCGCTTCGCCTAGAGACGATTTGCCGAGCCGCCTAGCGCCAGAACAGAGCCAGCAGGATCACGATCGGCAGGGGCACGCCCAACAGCCACAATAAGGCGCCGCGTCCGAAACCCATGGTCTAACTCCGTTGTTGCTCGGCGAAGGTCGTGCGCGCGGCGGTTTCAGGCAGCCATTGACTGCCGCCGACCGCAGCGCCGGCGCCGACCAGGAGCGCGACAAAGCTGCCGATCATGGCCAGCGCCAGATTGCGGCGCGCCTGTTCAAGCTGCGCCTGGGTCGGCCGCGCCGTTCCGCGCGTTTCGAAGGTTCGGTATTGACCGATCGCGGTGACAGTCGGACCGGCAAGATTGCCGGCGAGCGAATTGTTGGCGCTCCATCCGGCGGCAGCGACGACCACAAGGGTAGCCACGGCCCAGGCCAACAGGCCGTGCGCGGCGCGGCCTTCGGCGGTGAAGCTCGGCGAGAAATTCGCCGCGGCCCAGCCGCCAGCGAATGCGCTGATCACGCCGGAAACCGCCCACCAGCAAAACACCGCCCAGCTCGAGGCCGTCGGCGCCGATTCCGCAGTCGGCACATCAATCGCCAGCAGGCCGAATCCGAAACCCGCCATCACCAACAGCACCTGGAAAATCAAGGAAACAATCGCTCCAACAATAACGGCCGACCAACTCCAGCCGGCAAAAGAGAAATTGCGAAGGGCCACGACACGGTTCTCCTATCGGTCCCGCACCAACAGAAAAACGCATGCGGCGCAAGCGCGTTCCCAAAGCAAATACGCCTCGTACCGATCTTGTGCAGCGCAGCGTGACCCCCGAAATGACCGCGAACAAATCGCTGGTTCCGCGGTTATCCATCAACTCGGAACAGGAGTGAAAAATGCCGGTTCTTTTGATCCCAGTTTTATGGGTCGCGGGCAGCGCCATCGTTCTCGGCGGCGGTTACTTCGTCATCGCCCACGCCATACATTGAATGATTTGCAAAAGACGCATTGACTGCGCGCGCCGCGTCGGTAAGCGGCAAAGATGATCGTCGCCTCTTGAGAACGGCCCGCGCCGGGCGCGGTGCCCTGTCGTCGCGCTCGGAATGGGATTGGTAGCGGAGGACGGATTCGAACCGCCGACACACGGATTATGATTCCGCTGCTCTAACCAACTGAGCTACTCCGCCAACCGCGATCACCTCGCACACTCCCCAATACGGCA
>JBQCCX010000185.1:0-15162 GCA_051961815.1 Xanthobacteraceae bacterium | reverse complement strand
GGACGTCGACCATGAGGCCTTCGTGCACGCGGCCGAGCCGTATCATCACCAATGTCGACAGCAAGTTGAGCGCGACGCGCTGGGCGGTGCCGGCCTTCATACGCGTGGAGCCCGCGATCGCCTCGGGACCGGTGTCGAGCAGGATCGGGCAATCTGCATCGACGAGAAGCGGCGTCGAGGTATTATTGGCGATGCCGATGGCAAAGGCGCCGCGCCGTTTGGCCTCACGCATACACGCCAGTGTGAACGGCGTCGTTCCGCTCGCCGCTACGGCAATGATGACATCTGCGGGTGTGATCGCGTGTTGCCGGACTAACTGCGCCGCCTGATCGACCGCGTCCTCGGCGCCTTCCACGGAGCGCAGCAGAGCATCCTTGCCGCCGGCCATCAGCAGCAACAGGCGATCCGCCGGCCAGTTGAACGTCGGTATAAGCTCGGCGCCATCCTGGACTGCGAGACGGCCGGACGTCCCCGCGCCAACGTAGATCAGTCTTCCGCTGCCGGAGAGCCGCGCCTGCATGGCCGCCGCGGCGGCTTGGATTGCGGGCAAGGCAGCCCGCACAGTGGCCACTGCTGCCATTTGGCTTTCAATCAAGGCCTCGAGAATATCGCCGGGTTCCCACCGATCGATATCCGAAAAACGTGGACTGGCGCGTTCAGTCTCCATGGATTCAATATCGGCATAACCGGCGTTAAAGGGAATGACCCTTAAATCAAACCAAATTGGCCCTATTTTATTCTGATAGTCTGGAGCGATTCCATGACTTTAGGAAGTTGATGACGGACCGAAACCATCTGATTTTGGGCGTTGACGGCGGCGGGACGCAGTCTCGGGCTCGGCTGTGCGCCTATTCCGGCAGGCTGCTGGGTGAGGCCGTGAGCGGGCCGGCCAACTTGCGTCTTGGCATTGAGGCCAGTTTTTCATCGGTCCTTGATGCTGCGGGGCAGTGTCTGGCGAATGCCGGCATCGGAGAGAAAGGCCTTGCGCGCGTTGTCGCCTGTCTCGCGCTCGCCGGCGCCAGCGAGCCGGGTCATCTGGACGCCGCCAAGCGTCATCGGCATCCGTTTCGTGCCGCTATTATCACAACCGATGCACACGCCGCCTGCATCGGCGCCCATGGCGGCCGGGACGGCGGCGTGATCGTTGCCGGAACGGGAGCCGTCGCGTGGGCGCTCCTGAAAGGAAAAACTTATCGCTTTGGCGGCTGGGGGCTGCCCATCTCCGATGAAGGCAGTGGGTCGTGGGTCGGGAGTGAGGCGCTGCGCCGCGTATTGTGGGCACACGACGGCCGCATCGCTTGGACGCCGCTGCTGCGCGCATTGTTTGCGGATTTGTCCAACGATCCTCACGCCATCGTCGGCTGGACTGCTGGCGCATCGCCGCGCGAGTTCGGCGCGTTTGCACCGCGCGTCGCGGACTTTGCGCGGCACGACGATCCAGTCGCGATTGAGTTGATGCGGGCGGCGGCGGCCCACATTGATGCTCTTGCGGCGCGATTGATTGCGCTCGGCGTTCCACGATTGGCCTTGGTGGGCGGTTTTTCCGGCGCGGTGGAGACCTGGCTTGCGAAGCAAACAACGTCGCGCCTCCTGGAGCCGATCGGCGATGCCGTGCAAGGCGCCGTCACCCTGGCGCGGTCGGCAGCTCAATCGCTGAAACATGTGGCGTGATCTTTACGACGGGGAGCACGCGTGAGACTTGCCGCCGGAATGGAAACCGATTTGCACGAAGCGGCGGCCGCGGTCGAGCGGCAAAGCACTGTCCTGGTTGCGCCGATAAACACGCTGATCGGCGAGCTTAAGCGTTGCCAGCCGCGCGTCGTCGTGACTTGCGCGCGAGGCAGTTCGGCACACGCAGCGACCTTTGCCAAGCACCTGATCGAACTTCGGCTTGGAATCCCGGTAGCTGCCGCGGCGCCGAATATCGCGACCGTCTATCATCGCGCGTTGAATCTGAAAGATCAGTTGTTTTTGGCGATTTCGCAATCCGGCCGCAGCGACGATTTGATCGAGACCGCAGCGATGGCGCGAGCGGCAGGTGCGATCACGGCGGCCATCGTCAACGATGTGAAGAGCCCACTAGCGCAGACATCGCAAATCGTTCTGCCGCTTGGCGCGGGCAATGAACGAAGCGTCGCGGCAACCAAGAGCTTTATCGCATCGCTTGCGGCACTGCTGCAGCTTACGGCGGTTTGGAGCGATGACGCCGCGATGCGGTCCGCACATGCGCGGCTGGCGAGCCGTTTGGCGCAGGCCGGGCGGCTCGATTGGGATGCCGCGGTTGCCGCCCTCACCGGCGCCGAAAGCATGATCACGATCGGCCGCGGCCCGACGCTTGCGATTGCCCGCGAGGCCGCCTTGAAATTGAAGGAGACCTGCGAACTCCACGCCGAAGCATTCAGTGCCGCTGAGTTTCATCACGGACCGATTGCTCTCATTTCCAGCGCCTTTCCGATCCTCGCATTCAATCCCTGCGATGATGCCGCGACCAGTTTGAGCGCTCTCGCAACCGATCTTCGCCGCAAAGGCGCTCGCGTGCTCGTTGCCGAGCCGGGAGATCCGCAGGGCGGTCGTTTGCCAGTCCTGCAGCCAGATCACCCCGACGCCGACGCGATCTGTATGATCCAAAGCTTTTACGCATTATTGGTCAAACTCGCAGCGCGGCGAGGAACCGATGCGGATCGGCCCCGGCACTTGCAAAAGATTACGCGCACGCGATGAGCGCCGAAGGCAGCCGACCGCGCTATGCAATTGCTGCAAGTTGCGTCTTCGACGGCGAAACCGCTCATCGCGATGCCGCGGTGATCGTCGATGGCGAGCGGATCGAGCGGCTGACGCAGCGCGCAGAGCTTCCTCCCGATGTGCCGGTATATGAATTGCCGCGGTCTGCATGGCTGGCGCCGGGCTTTATCGACCTTCAGGTTAATGGTGGCGGCGATATTCTGTTTAACGACGCGCCGACACCTGAGGCAATACACCGGATCGTAGCCGCGCATCGCCGGTTCGGAACGACGGCTTTGCTACCGACGCTCATCAGCGACACTCCCGCGAAGATGGCTTCTGCTGTGAAAGCCGTGGATGCCACTGCCGGGATCGAGCCGGGTGTTCTCGGAATTCACCTCGAAGGTCCGTTCCTCTCGCCGGAGAAAGCGGGCGTGCATGCGCCGCGCCATATCAGGCCGCCGACGGCGGAGGATCTCGAGTTGATCACGGCACGTCGTCGAGGTGTAACTCTCGTGACGTTGGCGCCTGAGCGGGTGCCGGCGGACTTTATTGGTAAGCTTACACGGGCCGGAGTGCGCGTCGCACTCGGTCATTCCATGGCGAGCTATGTGCAAACCCGCGAAGCGATCGCGGCCGGTCTGACCGGCTTCACGCACCTGTTCAACGCGATGCGAGGGCTCGATTCACGCGAACCGGGGCCGATTGCTGCGGCACTCGATTGCGCTGATCTATGGTACGGGCTGATTGTGGATGGAGTTCACGTCGCGCCGCCAATGCTGCGGGTTGCACTACGGGGCCGTGGGCGACCAATTCTGGTCACTGACGCGATGCCGCCGGTCGGTGGCACACACGCGACATTTACGCTCTATGGCGAGCAAATAGCCGTGCGCGATGGCCGTTGCGAGCGGCAAGACGGGCGTCTTGCCGGAAGCTGCCTCGATATGGCTGGAGCGGTGCGCAATTGTGTCCGGCTGCTGGGTGTACCATTGGCCGACGCGCTCAAATTCGCCTCAAGACATCCAGCAGAATTTCTCGGACTCGGGCGCGAACTCGGTAGGATCGCACCAGGATGTCGCGCCGATCTGGTGGCGATCGATTGCGAAACTTTCGAAGTGCATCACACTTGGGTCGCCGGTGAACGCCAATAAATTTTCAGGATGATTACGCGAGCATATCACGCGTAAGCGGGATCACTTTGCCGCCATAAAGTTCGATGCAGCGCATGATTTTTTCATGTGACAACATCCCGGCGCTGTATTTCATGTGAAAGCGCGAAATGCCGAGCGCTTTGGCTGTCGTGGCGATCCGGCGTGCGACGGTCTCCGGTGCGCCGACATAAAGCGAGCCATGGTCGGATTCATAGTCAAAAGCCTCGCGGGTCATCGGCGGCCAACCGCGCTCGGCGCCGATCCGGTCGCGCATCTTCTTATAATCGGGCCACAGTTCGTCGCGCGCTCTGTCATCGGTCTCGGCCACATAGCCGTGGGAATGCACGCCGATTTCACGAACCGGTCTGCCGAATTGCGCGAAAGCGCGATGATAGAGGTCGACATAGGGCCGAAAACGATTGGGGTCGCCGCCAATGATCGCCAGCATCAGCGGCAAGTTGTAATGCGCGGCGCGAACAACGGATTCCGGGCTGCCACCGACGCCGATCCAGGTCTTCAACGTGCCGGTTTCGACCGGTGGAAATACGCTTTGCTTGGTCAGGGGAGGGCGCGTTTGACCCCTCCATGTAACTGGTTCGTTTTTTAAGATCGCCGCGAACAGATCGAGTTTGTCGTCGAACAGTTTCTCATAATCGGACAGCTCGAAGCCAAATAACGGGAAAGATTCAGTGAATGAGCCACGGCCGAGGATCACCTCGGCACGGCCGTTCGATATTGCGTTCACCGTCGAGAAACGTTGAAAAACCCGAATCGGATCGTCCGACGAAAGCACGGTCACCGACGACGCCAGGCGAATGCGTGTGGTGCGCGCAGCGATCGCAGCGAGAAGCACCTCCGGTGATGAAATGGCAAAATCCGGCCGGTGATGTTCCCCGAGCCCGATGCAGTACACGCCAGCCTGGTCGGCGAGGACCGATTCATCAATCACGTTCCGGATTACCTGGGCATGGGCCAGCACGCGGCCGTCGGCGCCGGCCTGAATGTCGCCGAAGGTGTCTAGCCCAAGCTCAATGTGTTGGCTCATCAATTCGTCCCCTCATTCCGCGGTTGACCGCGCCTGCGGTCATATCTGTCAGGACCACAGACGCGCCGGCCTCCATTATCGTCGCGATCTGTTGAGATCAATTGTCGCTGCGGTGCAAGCATCCGGGACTGCAATTTTGGGAAAAATCGGCTATTCATCGCGTTCAACTCTCGGTCATGAACGGACCATTGGTTTCGTAGGACTTGGAGATCGTTATGCTTAGCGCGGAACAGAATGATCGCATCACTCGCGTTGGTCCGGACAAACCGGCTGGGCAGGTATTACGGCGCTATTGGCAGCCGGCGGCGCTGGTTGATGAACTGAGCAACGGCCGGCCGATCAAGCCGGTCAAGCTTCTGGGCGAAGACCTGGTCGTCTTCCGCGACGACAACGGACGCTACGGACTGCTCGGCAGGTCCTGTCCGCATCGCGGCACCGACCTTGCCTATGGACGCCTCGAAGACGGCGGCTTGCGCTGCGCTTTCCACGGGTGGTTGTTTGATGTCGATGGCCAATGCCTGCAAACGCCCGCCGAGCCGGAGGACAGCAATTTGTGCCGCAACATCCGGCAAAAATCCTACCCGGTGGTCGAACGCAGCGGCATTTTGTTTGCGTATATGGGCAGCGGCTCACCGCCGGAAATTCCGCGCTTCGATTGCTTCATTGCTCCCAATTCGCACACCTTTGCTTTCAAGGGAATGATCGACTGCAATTGGCTTCAGTCCCTTGAAGTCGGGATTGACCCAGCACACACCTCTTTCTTGCACCGGTTTTTTCACGACGAGGATCCGACCCAAGGTTACGGCAAGCTGTTTCGCGACACTTCGATCGATTCCGCGATGCCGATGACAAAAATCATGCGCGAATTTCCCAGGCCGCGCATCGATGTCGAACCGACTGATTTCGGCTTTCGCATAACGACGCTGCGTCAGATCGATCCGCAAAACACGCATGTCCGGGTGACCAACCTGATTTTTCCCAATGCCTTCGTCATTCCGATGAGTCGCGAGATGACCATCACGCAATGGCATGTGCCGATCGACGATACGCGACACTATTGGTACGCCATCTTCACCAGTTTCGGAGCACCGGTGGACAAGGACGAGATGCGGCGCCAGCGCCTGCAGCTTTATGAGCTGCCCGACTATGTACCGCGCAAGAACAAGAGCAATAATTACGGTTTCGATCCGCACGAGCAGGAGCACGAGACATATACCGGAATGGGAGCCGACATTAACGTTCACGACCAGTGGGCTTGCGAGTCCATGGGGGCGATCGCCGATCGCACCCAGGAGCACCTCGGTCAATCAGACAAGGCAATCACCGCGTACCGGCGGCTGTTGCGGAGCGCAATCGATGCCGTGGAAAAGGGCGACTCCCCGCCAATCGCTTTTGATGCGGCTGCGGCACAGGCCATGATCGGGCCGCCGGCGATCGACGGCATCGGCCCTACAGCGGACTGGCGCGGCTACTGGCAGCGTACCGATGCCAGCAAGAGGAACGCCGCGAGCTGGGCCGATTTGCTGCAAACGCGGTGAGCCGGCTGCAGCCGGGAACCAGGTCGGGCAGCAGCATGTCTTCGCATAGACGTCGGTCTTCCGCTCCAAGCTTTGTCGATCGGTATGGCTTGTGGAGCGAAGCACAAGTACGCGCCGCGGCGGCCGTCGACAAAGCGATCGTCAAAAACAATCTTGAGCTGGTGCGTTTTTCTTTCCCGGATCAGCATGGCGTGTTGCGTGGCAAGACTCTTGTTGCCCGCGAGGCCGCGCAGGCAATGCGCAATGGCGTCACGATGACCAGCACCTTGTTTGCCAAGGACACCGCGCATCGCACGGTTTTTCCGGTTTTTGATTCTGGTGCCGGAATAGGTGTGCCGGAAATGGCCGGGGCCGGCAATTTCATCATGCTGGCAGATCCGCGGACCTTTCACGTCCTGCCATGGGCTGAGAATACCGGCTGGCTCTTGTGCGATTGCTATTTTGCCGACGGCAGAAAAGTGCCGATAGCAACGCGCCAGCTTTTTTCCAACGCGCTCACCAAGCTCGCAAAACTCGGTTTCGATTACGTCGCCGGCATCGAGATTGAATTTCATCTGTTCAAGATAGAAGATCCGCAGCTTGGCGCGGCGACACTGAACTGGCCGGCCGAGCCGCCGGTGGTGAGCCACACGACACACGGCTACCAGTACCTGACGGAAGCCCGCTACGATCAGGTCGCGCCAATTCTCGACATTTTGCGCAGGAACGTCGTCGCGCTGGGGCTACCGCTGCAATCGCTGGAAGTGGAATTCGGCCCCAGCCAATATGAACTCACATTCGCCACCGAAAGCGGCGTTCGCGCCGGCGACGTCATGATGCTGCTGCGTAGCGCGCTCAAACAGGTGGCGCGGCGCCACGGTTATCTCGTGAGCCTGATGTGTCGGCCGCGACTTCCCAACACACTCGCGAGCGGGTGGCACCTTCATCAGTCGCTGGTTGAAACGAAATCGAGGGCGAACGTTTTCATGTCGCAGCACGGCAAAGACATATTGTCGCCGCTGGGACGGAAGTTTTTGTCAGGCCTCTTGGCCAATGCGGCCGCCGCGACAGCGTTTACCACCCCGACCATCAATGGCTACAAGCGCTATCAAGGCATCAACACCATGGCTCCAATCCAAGCGGTATGGGCCCAGGACAATCGCGGGGCCATGATCCGCGTCATAGGCGAGGCGGGCCATCCGGCAACCCGCCTTGAGAATCGCAGCGGCGAGCCGCTCGCCAACCCCTATCTCTATATGGCTTGCCAAATTTATGCAGGACTCGACGGCATAAGCCGTAATCTCGATCTCGGGCCGCCGACCGAGGCGCCGTATCAAAAGAACTCCGGACCTTCCCTGCCGGCGACCCTTGAAGAGGCGCTTGCGGCATTACGCGCCAGCGCTTGTTTCCGCGACGGATTTGGCCAAGACTTTGTGGACTATTATGCTCGCATGAAGGAAGCTGAAATCACGCGGTGCCGCAAGGAAACGCCCAATAACCCAGAACAAGCCGACGTCAGCGAATGGGAGCATCGAGAGTACTTTGATATGCTCTGACGCACGGCCGTTGCCCACCAGGAGGGGTTGAGATGACGAAATTATGGATCGCAGCAGGGGCCGCGCTGGCCTTGGCCTCCGGACCAGCATTTGCACAGAGCAAAACCGTCAAGATCGGAGTCGTTTCGACTTTCACCGGGCCGCCGGCCGCGATCGGAAACGATATTAAGAATTCGTTCGAAATAGGCCTCGATCATCATGGCCGCAAGCTCGGAGGCTTGCCGGTCGAAGTGATCTACGCCGATGATCAAACCAAGCCGGAAATCGGTGTCCAGAAAACGCAAGAGCTAATCGAGTCCAATCGCGTCGACTTCGTTGTTGGTTACATCTGGTCGAACGTGTTGTTGGCCTCGCTCAAGCCGCTGGTCGATTCCAAGACCATGACCGTTGTTACCAATGCCGGCGCCTCACAATTCGCCGGCGAATTGTGTTCGCCGTACGCGTTTTCGACGTCCTGGCAAAATGATCAGACGCCGGCCGCAGTCGGCCTCTACATGAACCAAAAAGGCGTCAAGTCTGCCTTTTTGATCGGCCCGAATTATGCGGCCGGAAAAGACATGCTGGCTGGCGTCCAGCAGACTTTCAAAGGTCAGATCGTCGGCCAGGAGCTTACGCGTTGGCCCGATCAGTTGGATTTTTCGGCTGAATTGTCGAAGGCGCGGGCCGCAAAGCCGGATGCGATCTTTGCATTCTATCCGGGCGGGGCCGGCGTCCAATTTGTCACGCAATATGTCCAAGCCGGGCTGAAGGGACAAATCCCGTTGTACACCGCGTTCACAGTCGACGATCTTTCGCTACCGCGCCTGAAGGATCTTGCGGTCGGCGTTCCCGGCGCTCAGGAATGGGTCAACGACCTTCCCAATCCGACCAATCAGAAATATGTCGCGGACTACAAAGCGAAATTCAATGCGTCGCCGTCATTCTACGGCGCGCAGACTTACGATGCCGTAGGGTTGATCGATTCTGCGGTTACTGCGGTCAAAGGCGATCTCAGCAACAAAGACGGCATGCGCAAAGAAATGGAGAAAGCGGACTTCAAATCGGTTCGCGGCAATTTCAAATTCGGAAATAACCACATTCCGATCCAGGATTTTTATTTGCAGGATGCCGCAAAAAATTCCGATGGCAGCTATTCGCTCCATACCGTCGCGACGATCGTCAAGAACGACCAGGATCGATTCCACGATCAATGTCCGATGAAATGATTGCGCTGCGGTTCCGGCTTGGGTGATGTGCTTGAACTCCCCGCCACGCGTCACGCAGCGGGGCACTCAAGTATGGCCCGAGCCGGGCTGGAATGGATGACTGCGACCAGCGCGCGTGCTGCGCAGCGCCGAGCCCAAGCCCTGGTATAAACTGCGTCTGTCGATCATGCTTTATTTCTTCGAGCAATTTCTCAACGGAATCCAGCTCGGCATGCTGCTGTTTCTGTTGGCGGCAGGGCTGACGTTGATCTTCGGCATCATGGACCTCGTGAATCTGGCCCACGGGTCGCTGTACATGCTCGGCGCCTACTTCGCCGCGAGCTTTGCGGATTGGACCGGAAGCTTCTTGCTCGGCGCGCTGCTGGCACTTGGCGCCACTGCTGTGGTCGGGATGTTGCTCGAAGTGGTCGCAGTTCGCAGGCTTTACGGCCGCAGCCACCTTGATCATGTGCTCGGCACCTTCGGCTTGCTGCTGTTCTTCAATGAGCTGGTACGGTTGATTTGGGGGCCGGCCGGCATGACGCTGTCGTTGCCAAGCGAAATGCTCAATGCGGTCGAAGTCCTGCCGGGATTGTTTTATCCGCTTTATCGTCTGGTGATAATTGGCGTGACGCTTGCCGTGGCTGTGCTGATGTATCTGCTGATCATGCGCACGCGCCTCGGGATGCTGATCCGCGCCGGTGCATCGAATCGTGAAATGGTTGGTGCGCTCGGGGTGAACATCAAGCTCCTTTACACGATGGTGTTCGGGCTCGGTGCGGCGCTCGCCGGATTCGCGGGTCTCATGCAGGCGCCGATCCTGACGGTTCAGATCGGCATGGGCGAAAATATTCTCATCGCCGCGTTCGTCGTCGTCACCATCGGCGGCATCGGCTCCATCCGCGGAGCTTTCGTTGCCTCCCTGCTGGTCGGGTTGGCCGATACCGTTGGACGCGCCTTCATACCCGATCTGCTGCGTACTTTTTTGAGCGAGAGCGCTTCCTCAGGTCTCGGCCGGGCGCTGTCTTCAATGATGATCTATTTGGTAATGGCAGTTGTACTCATCGCGCGCCCTGCGGGTCTCTTTCCGGCGGCAGGTAAATGAGTGCGACACCCGAGCTTCCGGTTAAGACGGGCCGGTCGATCGGGATCGTCACGCCGCGCATCGTCTTGAATATCGGGGTCATTGCTATTCTGGCCGTGGTTCCGGCCTATGCCGCGCTCACGGGCAATGCTTTCGCGCTGACCTTGTTCACGCGGGTTGTGATTTTAGCGCTCGCGGCTCTAAGCCTGAACCTGATCATGGGCTTTGGCGGGATGGTGAGCTTTGGTCATGCCGCCTATTTGGGAATCGGCGGTTATGCGGTGGGAATTCTGGCCAAGGAGGGCGTCGGCTCCGGCTTCATACAGTGGCCGGTCGCGGTCGGCGCTGCCGCGTTCTATGCGCTTGTCGTCGGCGCGCTCAGTCTACGCACGCGCGGCGTCTATTTCATCATGATCACATTGGCTTTCGCGCAGATGATCTATTACGTCGCCATCGGGCTCGATCGCTACGGTGGTGACGATGGCCTGACGATCTACCGGCGCAGCCAGTTCGCCGGCCTGGTCGATCTCAGCAATCGCACAGTTTTTTATTATCTTTGCTTCGGACTGCTGCTTGCCGGCGTTTATCTGGTCTGGCGCATCGTCAATTCGCGCTTTGGCATGGTCATCCAAGGTGCGCGATCGAATGAAAGGCGCATGCGCGCGATCGGCTTTCCGACTTTTCGCTATCGCCTGGTCTGCTTTGTCGTCGCCGGCGCAATGTGCGGGCTGGCCGGGGCGCTTCTTGCCAATCACACCAACTTCATCAGTCCGGCGATGATGCATTGGACGCGCTCAGGCGATCTCATCGTCATGGTGGTGCTGGGCGGCATGCAGGCAATGTTCGGGCCGGTTATTGGCGCGCTCACCTTTCTCATTCTGGAGGAGGGGCTCTCACGGCTAACCGATTATTCCAACCTGATTCTTGGCCCCTTGCTGCTCGTCGTGGCGGTTTCGATAAACGGCGGTATCGATGGTTTGGTGACGGGGCGGCGCAGTGGCTGATGTTCTTCTCGAAATTGAAGGCATGACCAAGCGGTTCGGTGGTGTGGTCGCGGCCGACGGAATTTCGCTTACCATTCCGGCGGGCGAACTGCATGCCATTATCGGTCCGAACGGCGCAGGCAAATCGACCCTGATTGCTCAGTTGACCGGAGAAATTGCGCCGGATAGCGGCCGTATCCGTTTTGATGGCGAGGAGCTCACGACCGTTCCGGCGCACCGGCGGAGCCAGCTCGGTCTGGCACGGTCCTTTCAGGTCACAACGCTGTTTCCGGATTTCACCGCACTCGACAATATCGCCCTTTGCGTGCAGGCCCATAGCGGCCACTCGTTTCGCTTCTGGCGCAATGCGCGAAGCGAACAGGAACTGCGTGAACCGGCCAGGGCGGCGCTGCACAGAGTGGGTCTTGCAGACCGCGCCGCCGCCGTCGTCGCCGATCTCAGCCATGGCGAGCGCCGCCAGCTGGAAATCGCGATGGCGCTTGCCGCCAAACCCCGCATGCTGTTGCTCGATGAGCCGATGGCCGGGATGGGATCGGAAGAAACGATCCGGCTGGTGCGGCTGCTTCAGGCGCTCAAGGGCGAGATAACAGTCTTGTTGATCGAACACGACATGGATGCGGTATTCGCTTTGGCAGATCGCATCAGCGTCCTCGTGTACGGTCGCATCATCGCGACCGGCGGTCCGGCAGCCATTCGTGCGGATCCTATGGTTCGGGAAGCGTATCTGGGGGAAGGCGCGGCCGATGGTTGAGACCGCAAGGGCGCTCCTCGAACTCCGCGACGTCGAGACGAGCTACGGATTGAGCCGCGTTCTGTTCGGCATTTCAATTACGATCGGGCGCGGGGAAATGGTTTCGCTACTCGGCCGCAATGGCATGGGCAAAACCACAACCGTGCGTTCGATCATGGGTCTTACGCCGCCGTCGGCGGGGTCTATCCGTTTTGACGGCGACGAAATCCGCGGCCTTCCTGCCTATCGCATCGCCAAGCGCGGCATTGGGCTGGTTCCTGAAGGACGACAAGTATTCCCAAATCTCACCACGCGTGAAAACCTGATTGCGACGGCGGCGAATTATGGAGAAGCCGGCGAACCGTGGATCCTCGACAGAGTGCTGACATTGTTCCCGCGGCTTGCCGAGCGCGCCGACAGCATGGCGAGTTTGCTCTCCGGAGGCGAACAGCAAATGCTTGCCATCGGGCGCGCGCTGATGACCAATCCGCAATTGCTGATTTTAGACGAGGCCTCGGAAGGCTTGGCGCCCTTGGTTCGCGATGAAATCTGGCGGTCGCTGGAACGCTTGCGCGCGACCGGTCAGTCCATCCTGGTCATCGACAAGAATGTGAAAGCTTTGACCCGTATCGCAGATCGCCATTACATCATTGAACGCGGGCGCGTGGTCTGGGTTGGCAACTCGCGAGAATTGGCCGAGGCAACCGCTATTCAGCACCGATATTTGGGAGTTTGAGGCCGGATTTAGGTTGCGTGATAAGAAAAGCGCCAGCCAATCAGCGCCCCCAACAAAACATATCGCCGCTTCGCGTCCTCGATACCCGAGGATCGGCGGTCGACGATAAAATAATAACCGGACGCTGTTCGATCGCTGCCCCAGCGGCGGTCAGCGAACGTCGCCGAGACCCGCGAGTTGCCGCGAGGCGGCGCTTGAGCCGAGCTCGGCAGCGCGCTGATACCATTGACGCGCCTGCGCCGGGTCGGCCGCTGCGCCAATCGCGCCGAGACGCTGCAGCATCACCGGATCAAAGGTCGTTCCGAGGGCCAGTGCTGCCTCGGCGCTGCCCGCTTCAGCGGCGCGGCGAAGGAGCAAGCGCGCTGCGGCGAGATCGCCATTGGCGAGGAAATCCTGACCGCGCTTCAGCAGGATCGCAATCTCCTCGTCTTCGAGCCGCAGTACCCGCCGCTCATTGGACCGGGGAGCCGGCGCCGGCGCGATCGTCGGACTTGCCGCGGGTGCAGCTTCTTTGACGATCGGGGTTGAAGCGATCGCCGCGCTCGCAGTCGCGACCCTAACGGGCTGCGACTTGGCGATCGGTGCGAGTGCCTCGGCTGTCTGCGACAAGGACGGCCGCAGTCCGAATGGCCGCGCCTCTGCGCTCTTCGCAGGACCGCTCGCAATCGTCGCGACCGGCGTGTCCACTGGGTTGATTTGGGCGGTTTTCTTCACAGCCGAATAAGAGACCAGCCCCCAGGCGACAAAGGCTGCCAGAGCACTAACGCTGCAGAGCCGTATCAAGAGCGGCCGGATCACCGCGCCACCTTCGGACGAAGGCTCTGGGATCAGATCCGGATCGAGCGAAAGCTCGCGCTGCAATTCGAGCATAGCGCGGTCGCCGCTGAATTTTGGTTTCAATCTTCTCGAAATCATCCTAGCCGCTGGCGCGGTGCCAGTTCGAGTTTGCATCGTTCGCTCCGTAACCGGGCGAATGCGCTTGCGCGCCGAAGGCGGTATCGGAGAACTCATGATAGCCTCCCATGCTTTCAAACTCCGATCGCACAAAGAATCCGTCGACTTCCTCCGATGGCTGGTTGCAACGTGACGAATTCACAATCACTGCCCACCGCTCGGAGCGACCCCAAAGATTGGGACCATGGTGGCGTGCAGACGTTCGCCGGAATTGGCGAGATTGCTTTTGACCGGTATCGGCAGCCTACCGGCGCACTCGGCGGAACGACTGAATTGCAGGACCGTCTCGCGATCGGCAGAACCGCTGCCAATACGCCAATGACCTGAAGTGGCCGGCACGGCCGCCGCAAGCGTCCCCTCACAACGTCCCCCAAGCGGCGGAGCCCACGCCTTACGCAACACACACACAAAGGGCGCAGCAGACCCCGCAACGTCCCACACCGCGATCGCCGCGCTTGCTAACCGGACCCGCTTTTATTGCCACACGCGTCCCGCGCAGACTTTTGTCAAAGATCGGCAAGCATTGGGGCGGCTATATGATAACGGTAGGATGATTCCATGGCGGTGAGGCCAAACTCGGCACTTTCGCTGGTGGCGCTCATCCAGATAGCTGCCCCAGCCGAGGCGAGCTAAGGGCGCGGCTGCCTATGCAGTCGCCGGCACCCGTAGCCCGTCGGCCAGTTGCCTGGGGGCCTTCGGAGTGAACGGACCCCGTCAGTCTTCGGCGGTTGGGGCGTCCGGGAGCCTTTTCACGCTTTCGGAAATGATCTTGCTGAGCTGCATCACCTGCTGGCTCAAAGCCGCGTAGTCCACGATGTCGCGATGGATGCGGTCGCCGTCGGAGCGCAGCTTTTCGCGCAAGTCGCGCAGGTCGCCGATCAGCGTGTCGATCTCGCGAGTCGAGTTGCCAGATACCCGGCGGAGCAAGGCGCCCAAGCTGTTGGCGGTCGCATCGCCGTTCGAATTATCGCCTTGGCGAAATACCACACTGCTGCTTGCCAGCGAGCGGACGTTTTCATCGATGTCGATTTCGGCCGGCTTGAACTCGGCGGATGATTGAATCGGCTGTACATAACTCATTGACACCACCCTGATGGCCGTACGCTGTTGGCGCGGACGGTCCCCGCCAGGATGGCCGCATGAAAATGTGACTACTTCGGGGACTCGGCATCGATTTCAATTTTTCCATCGCGCCCTTCCGAGCTTGCCAAGCCTGACCATATTTTGACAATGTGTTGCCGCGAGGCTGTCTGAATCCACCCTTTATGTGCAATCGGGGATGCGTGGAAACAGGGCCATCAGGGCTTTTGACAACTCAGTGCAGCGTCGCGTGCCATGGTTGAATCGGGCGGCGGGGGTGATTTTTCGGCGGCAATCGTGAATGCGGTCTTGCTTGCGCTTTGGGCAGTTCTGCCGGTCCTGGCGGCTGTTTACGCGCGTCAGCATTTGATCGCGCCACGTCGCCGGCCGGAATTCATGC
>JBQCCX010000184.1:0-2456 GCA_051961815.1 Xanthobacteraceae bacterium | reverse complement strand
TCGAGGTGGCGCTGCACGAACGTCACCACGTCGAGCACGGTCTGGTTCTCGCGCAACGGAACCTTGTAGGTCTCGTAGCGCCCCTGTTGCGCGCCGCGCCAGAGCGACACCGTCAACTCGGATCGTGGATCGGACATCTCTTCAATTGGCCCGCTCTGCCGGCATCGCGCGCTCCCCTTGCCGCGTCCTAAGTGTAGCAAGCGCCGCTTGCCGCCAAAAGCTCACCGCGGAACGGCCGGCTCGCCGATTCCACACCGCCGCAAAGCCCGCTAACATCGTTGCGCCGGCGGCGTTGTCGCAGCGGCAATAGGGAGGGATGCGATGAACGTGGTCCGCCAACCCCAACCGGTGCTGGACAAACGCGGCGAGCCGCATGTGCGGCGGTTCGAGGAACAGCGCTGGCTCATCGACAATATCATCCGCGCCAACGGCATCGACTGGGACCAGCCGCGCTCGCTTTATCTCAGCGGGCCTTGCGGCATCGAAGCCAACGCAGACTTCGCCGGCATCCGCGAGCGGGTGAAAAAGATGGGGGACATCGGTCCGGCCTTCGAGGCAGTCGCGCGCCGGCGTGAGGCCAAAGCGAAAGCGGCCGAGGAGGCTGACCGCAAGGTGACCGCGCGGGACAATTACTTCATGGCGGCGGTGCATTGGGGCGCGGCGCAGTGGCCTTACGATGAGAACAACGAAACCAATATCGCCTACAACAACAAGAAGCGGGAATGCTACGCGAAATACGCAGCGATCGCCGATCATCACGTCGAGCCGGTCTGGGTCCCATTCGGCGACAAGGCCATCCCGGCCTGGTTTCACTTGCCGCCCGGCTATGCGGGCGGGCGCATTCCGGCGGTGATCGCCGTTCCCGGCATGGACAGCTTCAAGGAAATCCAGGTCGCGCTTTACGGCGATCGCTTCCTCAACCGCGGTATGGCGGTGCTCGCGATCGATGGCCCGGGGCAATACGAGGCGCCCATGGTCGGGATCTACTTCTCCATGGAGAACTGGATTGCGGCGGGCAAGCCGCTCGTCGACTGGCTGACCGACCGCGCCGAGATCGATGCCGAGCGCATCGGATGCTCCGGCACGAGCTTCGGCACCTTCTTCGGCACCATTCTCACCGCACACGAGCCGCGCATTCGCGCGTTTGCCGCGATGTCCGTGTGCCTCGAGCCCGGATGCCACACGATCTTTCAGGAAGCCTCCCCCACGTTCAAGAAGCGGTTCATGTACATGTCCGGCATCACCGATGAGGCCGAGTTCGACCGCTTTCGCAACACCATCACCTGGGAAGGTCATGCCGAAAAAATCCGCTCGCCTTATCTCGTCGTCGCCGGCGAATGCGAGGAGCTCAGCCCCGTCGAGCACTCCGAACGGCTGATCAAAACGGTCAAGGGGCCGAAGCAGATGGTGGTGTATCAGGAGTCACGCCACTCCGTCGGCAACGTGCCGGCGGCGAATCTCGGACCATTCCCGCAGATATTGGTTGCGGACTGGCTGGCGGAGCGCCTCGCCGGCAAGCCGTTTGCCAGCGAGCATTGGTTCGTGCGCTCGAACGGGCAAATCGATAAAACGCCGCTCTAGCGCCTGTCCCATCACGCGAGGACGTCATGGCTGGGCTTCTCCCGGCCGTCCACGTCTTAGTTTCCACGTGAGAGTTGAACTAAAACGTGGATGCCCCGCGATCTAACCGGGTTCACGCCCCTCTTCAACGCGCTATGCGCGGCCACGACGGTGAGTGCGCGAACCAAGCGGGAGGGGTTCTCCCCTCCCGCTTTTGCCGGCTACCAACGACGCCAGCGATGCCGCCACCACCACCGATGGCGCCACCCCCATCCGGGCCGCCACCAACAGCGACGCGGGCCGCAAACCCAGCGTACGTCCTGGACGTCGGCGGGCGCCGCTTGCGAGATCGAGGGTAGTCCATTCGGGATCGCCGAAGCGCCGGTCGATGCGAGCGCCAGCACGCCGAAAGCAGCCGCAGCCGCGAGTGTGTGTTTGAGATGCGTCATACGACAGTTCCTCCTCTCGTTTTCCTCCCAACGACATAACCAACAACGAATCGTCAAGAATGTTCGGATGGAATCGCCGCTACGCCGCAGCTAGCTCACCGCAACGATGCATGAACGATTGTTCAGCTGGGTTCCACGCGAGGGTCATCGCGAAGCGGAGCAAGACAGGGAACGGGAAGCCGACCGCCCCTAGCCGATCACATTCGCCTTGCTCAGGCAGCCCCACACATCGACCACGGGCTTGCCGGCAAAGTCGAGGTCGCGATAGGCCGAATGCGGCGCGCACAGAATGAGGACGTCGCTGCGCGTTATCACCTCTCCGAGCGGGAGCAGGTCGGGATCGGTGGTCACGAAAGGATCCGTGGTCAGCACCGCTTGGGCCATGCCCGCAAGGGCCTTCTTAAACTTGTAGCTCAGCGAGGCGCGCGTGTCGTCGACATCCGCTTT
>JBQCCX010000183.1:0-2279 GCA_051961815.1 Xanthobacteraceae bacterium | reverse complement strand
CGCCTCGGATTATTTCGAGCAGCTCTATGCCTGGGCCGAGGACCTGATCCGCGCCGGCAAGGCTTATGTCGATGACCAGAGCCAGGACGAAATGCGTGCAACGCGCGGCACGCTCACCGAGCCGGGCACCAACAGCCCGTTTCGCGAACGCGCGGTCGAAGAAAATCTCGATCTGTTTCGCCGCATGCGCGCCGGAGAGTTTCCGAACGGCGCGCGGGTGTTGCGCGCCAAAATCGATATGGCCTCGGGCAATATCAATCTGCGCGATCCGGTGCTCTACCGCATCCTCCACGCCGCCCATCCGCGCACCGGCACAGCCTGGTGCATCTATCCGAGCTACGATTTCGCCCATGGCCAGTCGGATGCGATCGAAGGCATCACCCATTCGATTTGCACGCTCGAATTCGAGGATCACCGCCCGCTCTACGATTGGTTCCTCGACAACCTGCCGGTGCCGTCGCATCCGCATCAATACGAATTCGCACGCCTCAACCTCACTCACACCATCCTGTCGAAGCGCGTGCTCACCGAACTGGTGCGCGGCGCTTACGTGCGCGGCTGGGACGATCCGCGCATGCCAACGCTCGCCGGATTGCGCCGCCGCGGCGTGCCGCCGGCGGCGATCCGGGAATTCGTGCGCCGGATCGGCGTCGCCAAAGCCAACAGCGTGGTCGATGCCGGGATGCTGGATTTCGCCATCCGCGAATGTCTCAACAAGACCGCGCCGCGACGCATGGCCGTGTTGCGCCCGCTCAAGATCGTGATCGAGAACTATCCGGAGGGCAAAAGCGAAGAGCTCGAAGCCGCCAACCATCCGGACGATCCGGCTGCCGGCACGCGACGGATCAGTTTCGGACGCGAATTGTTCATCGAGCGCGACGACTTCATGGAGAATCCGCCGAAAAAATTCTTCCGGCTGTCTCCGGGCGCCGAGGTGCGTTTGCGCTACGCCTATTTCGTCACCTGCCGCGATGTGGTGAAGAACGCGGCCGGCGAAGTCACCGCACTCCATTGTGTATACGATCCCGCCACCAAGGGCGGCAACGCACCGGACGGACGGAAAGTCAAAGCGACCTTGCACTGGGTGTCGGCCGCGCATTCCGTACCCGCCGAAGTTCGTCTTTACGATCCGCTGTTCAATCGTCCCGATCCGGACGCGAGCAATTTCGCTGCGCAGATCGATCCGAATTCACTTGAGGTCTTGAGCGAGGCGCGCGTCGAGCCGGCGCTCGCCGATTTGAAAGCGGGCGAGGCGGTACAGTTCGAGCGGCAAGGCTATTTCTGTCCCGATCCGGACGCCAAACCTGGCCGGCTCATATTCAACCGCACGGTTGGACTGCGCGATACGTGGGCCAAAGTTGAGGCCAAGGTCGCCCAAACCGGGTGATTCCGGCTGAGATCGCCGTCGTCCCCCGCTCTTGACGGCGGCTGACCGTGCGGTTGCCGCAAAGCCTTCTCCACAGCTGCCGGTTGCACTGCCCCGAGCGGGATGTGAAGCTTCGCCGGTATCGGCTTCCTCGCCTAAGCGCGCCGGGGCTCCAGCGTCGTGGCAGCAAAGAACAAGGTGGAAAACCGGGCCCGCCCGGGTTCGATACCGTGGCCGGAGCCGCGGCCGCTGCCGTGGCCCGGCGGCCAAGGCGCGCGCTGGAGCGGCGAGTGGTGGCGCGCGCAATTTGGTTCGCCGGCACGCATTCGCGAATGGGCAGCGGAAGAACTGACGACCGGGCGGCTATTGCCCTGGTTTGCCGTCGCCTACGGTGCGGGCGTCGTCCTTTACTTCAGCGCCGAGCGGGAGCCGTCGTTGTGGGCCGCCATTGTGGCGACGGCGATTTGCGCGCTTGGCGCCGTGCTGCTGCGCCGGCAGATCGTGCCGCAAAACTTCGTGTTGAGCGTGATCGCACTTGGCCTGGTCGGCATTTGCTTGGGCTTTGCCATGGCGACGCTCAAGACCTCGCTGATCGACCATCCGGTGCTGCGCTACCCGGCATCCGGCGTGACCATTGCCGGGTTCGTCGAACTGCGCGAGGAAAGCCAGCACACCGACCGGTTCGTGCTGCGCGTCGACCGGATCGAGGGCGGCCGCATCGATAAGGCTCCGCGGCGGGTACGGCTGTCGGTCAAACGCGGCATGGCGCCGACCCCGGGCTCGTTTGTCGAGGTCAAAGCCTCGCTCGAGCCACCGCTGCAGCCGCTCGAACCCGGGAGTTACGATTTCGCGCGCGATTTGTTTTTCCAGGGCATCGGCGCATCCGGATTCGTCCGCGGTGCAGTCAAAGTGA
>JBQCCX010000182.1:0-2034 GCA_051961815.1 Xanthobacteraceae bacterium | reverse complement strand
GGCCAAAATAATGGCATGAGAGATTGGCCGCAGGCGGATATAACGAAAGACGAACGCGAAAGGTGAGGTGGCGTAACCCGTAAGTTCAGCCATGCGCGTCTCATCTCCGGCAAAGTCGCGGGCCTGCCCGGCGGCTGCCACCTTCGTCTGAACGACCCGGAACCCTCCCTGTTCCCGTCGCGTGGCGCATCGGATTCAATTTCAGTTGCATAGTGCGTCGGTGTCAATGCTGCGCCAGCGGCAAAAGTTCCACCGCCTCAAAAAATTAAGTTCCATCCACAATTTGAAATTTTTGCCGCGTTCGACGTTGTCGGTAGTCGCCGGGTGAGGAACTCAACAAGAAATCGAGGGACTTTCGATGCACATCGCTCAAGTGGCGCCATTGACCGAAGCTATCCCACCGAGGCTCTATGGCGGCACCGAACGCGTGGTCTCATGGCTCACGGAAGAACTGATCGCGCTGGGCCACGAGGTGACGCTCTTTGCCAGTGGCGATTCGGTAACATCTGCGCGATTGGAAGCGGTGTGGCCGCGGGCGCTGCGGCTCGATGGCTCGGTGCGCGATCCCAACGCGCTGCACATGCTGATGCTTGAGCGCGTCTATCGGTCCGCAGCCGACTTCGATTTCATTCATTGCCACCTCGACTATTACCCGTTCTCGTTGTTTTCGCGGCAGCCGACCCCGTTTGCGACTACGCTGCATGGCCGGCTGGATTTGCCTGAGCACCAGCCGGTGTTCGACGAATTCTCGTCGATCCCGGTGGTGTCGATTTCGAATGCGCAACGGCGCCCGCTGCCGCAGGCGCATTGGGTGCGCACCGTGCATCACGGGCTTCCGGAGAAGCTTTTGACGCCGCAGCCGATCAAGCCCTCGTATTTCGCATTTCTGGGCCGGATCGCGCCGGAAAAACGCGTCGATCGCGCCATTCGCATCGCCGAACATTGCGGCGTTCCGCTCAAGATCGCCGCCAAGGTCGATAAGGTCGACCAGGACTATTTCAACGATCAGATCAAGCCGATGCTGGCCAATGGCAATTGCGAGTATATCGGCGAGATCAGCGATCGCGACAAATCGGAGTTTTTAAGCGGCGCAATCGCCCTGTTGGTTCCGATCGATTGGCCGGAGCCATTCGGCTTGGTGATGATCGAGGCGATGGCCTGCGGCACGCCGGTCATCGCCTTCAACCGCGGCTCCGCGCCGGAAGTGGTCGACGACGGCTTGACGGGTTTTATTGTCGAGGACGTCAACGGCGCGATCGGGGCGGTCGATCGGCTCGGACACTTGTCACGCGACAAGGTGCGGCGCCGGTTCGAGGAGCGCTTTACCGCACGGCGCATGGCGCAGGATTATTTGAGCGTCTATCGCGGCCTGATGACGGCGGCCGCGCCGCATTTGCGGCTGGTCGCGGACGAGGCGCCGGTGCACTAGCGAGAATCGCAAGCAAAAACAACCGCTCATTCCCGTCTAGGCGGGACTCCAGAAAATGAACAAGAACCTGGGTCCCCGCTTGCGCGGGGACGAGCGGATTCGCGTGCGAACCGCGCGCGAGCGTGACCGTTACGCCTCGCTCAGCTTGTCCGGCCGGGTTTCCGGCATGAAAAACCAGACCAGCGTAAAGCCGGCGAGCGCGATCACCGCCAAGCTGCCGAACGCCGCCGGACTGCCGAAGCGATCGGTCAAAATACCGGCGAAGGTCGCGCTCAGCGATGCGCCGATTCCGGTGGCGGTGCCGAGAATGCCCTGGCCAAGATTGAAATGACCGGTGCCGCGCGTGAGGTCGGCGACCACGAGCGGTACCATCACGGCAAATACCGAGGCGGTGATGCCATCCAGAATCTGCACGGCCAACAGCAGCGACGGGTCGGAGATGAGGGCAAACAACAGGCCGCGGATCGGCAGCGCGGCAAAGCCGATCAGAAGGAGCGGCCGCCGTCCCCAGATTTGCGCGCGCGTGCCCACCCATGGCGAGAGGATCGCCACCACGAGCTGCGGCACCACGATGCAGGCAGCGATAATCAGCGTCGCCCAATGGG
>JBQCCX010000181.1:0-18705 GCA_051961815.1 Xanthobacteraceae bacterium | reverse complement strand
TTTGGAGGCGAACAGCTTTTGACCGCAGCCGGCGCAGTAGAACGTGCCGGCGCGCTTCTCGTAATTCAGCGCACAGCTGCCCGGCCGCTCGGTGCCGTGCTCGCGCATGATGTGGTACTGCTCGGGGTTCAGGATTTTGCGCCATTCCGCTTCGGTATGGCTGACAGGATATTGCTTGGTTTCCGGGTGGGCGCTCATGACGGTGTGCCGTACTCGATATAGATGCTCATAAACCTAATCGATGTATGGCAATGCGCAATCCCACACCCGCCAGCTCTAACCGTATCGCGCTCGCCGCGGTCGCTGCCATGCTCGGTATCATGTTCGTCGGCGCAATCTTGCCGACGCCGCTCTACCCGCTTTACCGGGAGGCGTTCGGCTTTTCCGGCGTCACTTTGACGCTGATTTACGCAACTTATGTTCTCGGCAACCTAACCGCGCTCCTGCTGTTCGGCCGCCTTGCCGATCAGATCGGCCGGCGGCAGACGAGCTTGCCGGCTGTGGCCGTCGGGATCGCCAGCGCCGCCGTGTTTGCCGCGGCGCAAAGCACCGGATGGCTGTTTGTCGCGCGCGGTTTAAGCGGCTTTTCGACCGGTCTTGCGGCGGGCGCCACTACCGCCTGGATCGCCGAACTTTATGGCGGACGCGATCGCGGAGACGCGGCTCGCATCGCCTCGGGAGCGAATTTTCTCGGCTGCGCTGCCGGACCGGTGATCGGCGGCGTCTTTGCGCAATTTGCCTTCGCGCCGTTGCGGCTTCCTTACATCGCTTTTCTGGTTTTGCTGTGCGGAGCGGCCGGTGCGATCCTTTTGCCGCGCGAAACCGTGACGCAGCCGAAGCTGTTGCGTGACGCCGATCTTCGCCCGCGCATCGGCGTGCCACAGGGAATCCGGCTGCAATTCATCTCGCCGGCCGTGACCGGCTTTGCCACGTTTTCGCTGATCGGCTTCTACGCGGCACTCATTCCGAGTCTTCTGACCGAGACCCTGCAGCAATCCGCGCCGCTGGTTGCCGGCGCGGTCGTCTGCGAACTGTTTCTCGTCGCCGCGATCGCAATCCTGGCGAGCGGCGCCTTGGCGAGCCAAACCGCGATGCTTGCCGCTTTGCTGCTGTTGCCACCGAGCGTGTGGATTCTGGTCGGAGCCGAAGTCGCCCACTCGCTGCCGCTCCTGGTGTTCGCGGCGGCGGTGGGTGGACTTGCCGGCGGGCTTGGCTATCGCGGCAGTTTGGAAGTGATCAACCGCATTGCGCCGGCCGACCGGCGCAGCGAAGTCGTGTCGAGCTACATGATCGTGCTGTTTGCCGGCAATTCGGTGCCGGTGATCGGCATCGGCTTTCTGGCCGCGGCGACCACGGCGATGACCGCGCATATCGTCTTTGCCGCGGTGCTGACCGTGTTGGCCGGCATCGCGATGCTGACGGGGCTGAAATACGCGCCGAAATAAATGAGCGAGCGACGCGAGATCCCGGATCGGGCTCCGCCCGTCCGGGATGACCCCTTCGGGGTCACTTGATCGCCAGCGGATTGGTCGGCGAGCCGACCGCGCCGGTGATCGGGATCGCTGGCGCCACGAACATGAATTCGTAGACGCCGTCGGCGGCGCAGTCCGCGGCGAGATCCTTGACGTAAAAAATCTCGCCCATGGTCATGCCCATGATCGGGATGGTGATCCAGTGCCACGGTTGATTGATGCCGCCCTCGGTATTGTTCGGCCGCACTTCGCAGCCCCAGGTGTCGCTGGCGAGCGCGGCAAGCTCGGTGCGGGCGACGAATTCCAGCGTCTCGAAGGCGAAGCCCGGTGCGTCGCCGCCGGGATAACCGTCCCAGCTTTTGGCATCGAGGCAGCGCTCCATCTGGCCGGTGCGCACGACGATATAATCGCCGCGCTTGAATTCGACTTTCTGTTTTTTCGCCGTCAATTCGAGATCGGCGCAGGTGATGCCATAGCCGTCGTCGAGGCAAGCTTTGCCAAGCGCGCGGGCGACGTCGAGGAAAACGCCGCGGCCGACCATCTTGTTCTTGGTTTTCTCGATGCCGCATTTCTGCGCGCCGAATGACGACACTTCGCGGCAGTCGTAGCCGTTCCACATCGAGTTCTCATAAAACACGTGGCCGAGCCCGTCCCACTGCGTGCCGCATTGCAGTGGCATCACCACCATGTCGTCGGCAGCGCGGATGCCGCGCCTGTCGAGCACGCCGGAATAGGCGTCTGTGCCGGTGCGCAGCATCGTGTGCAGCGGATTGATGCGGCCGAGCGCCGGATACGAGGTCTTGCCGCTTTGCGGGCCGTTGTTGTCGAAGTTGAGCGCAAGCGAGATCACCTTGCCCTTTTTGACCAGCCTGGCCGCGGCGACGATGTCTTCCGCTTGCGTATAATTGAGCGTGCCAATCTCGTCATCGGGACCCCATTTGCCCCAGTTCTTGTATTTTTCTGCTGCGTTGCGGAGATCGTCTCGCGTCACCTTGCCCCCGGCCATTGCGTCCCGCCTTCTGTTGTCGTCTGGTTGATGATGGGTTTCTCGCGCATGCTCGCGCCAAAGTCGAGCGGATGCTAGCATCGCCGGCAGCACGCAAGGAGAGGTCTATGCCGATGGCGCTCGTCCGTATTTTTGCCGTTGCCGCTGGCCTGCTGATCGCCGGAGTGTTCACGGCGCCGGGCCGCGCCGCCGACACCTATCCCGAGCGCAAGGTCCGCGTGATCGTGCCGTTCGCCGCCGGCGGGCCGACCGACGTGATCGCCCGCATGGTGTCGGAGCGATTGTCCGCGGCCTGGGGCCAGCAGCTCTATGTCGAGAACATGCCGGGCGCCGGCGGCAATCTCGGCGTCGAGACCGGGGGCCGCGCCACGCCGGACGGCTACACGATCATCGTCGTATCGACGGGCTTCATAATCAATCCGAGCATGTACAGCAAAATCGGTTACGATCCGATCAAGGACTTTGCGCCGATTTCGCTGGTCGCGGCCTCGCCGAATGTCGTCACCGTCCATCCGTCCGTGGCAGCGAAAGATCTCAAGGAGCTGATCGCGCTGATCAAGGCCAATCCCGGCAAATACAGCTTCGCGCAGCCGGCGACCGGCTCGACGCCGCATCTTGCCGGCGAATTGTTCAAACAGACCTACAATCTCGATCTTGTCACCGTGCCGTTCAACGCCGCGCCGCTGGCCATCAATTCCACGCTCGGCAATCACACCCCGATGGCGTTTACGGCGCTGCCGCCAGCCATCGGCAATATCAAGGACGGCAGCCTGCGCGGGATCGCCATTCTGGCCAAAGCGCGCGTTGCCGCACTTCCCGAGTTGGCGACCAATGTCGAGGAAGGCGTGGGCGGGCTCGAAAGCGACACGCTGACCGGAATCGTGGCGCCGGCCGGCACGCCCAAAGCGGTCATCGACAAGTGGAACGCGGAGATCGTCAAAATGGTCGCCGATCCCGACACCAGGAAAAAACTCGACACGCTCGGCTTCGTGCCGGTCGCCAACAGCCCGAGCGAATTTGCCGAGCGCATCAAGTCGGAAATGGCGCGCTGGGATAAAGTGGTCAAGACCGCTGGCATTCACGTCGAATAATTGTAACGATTCCTGCCCCATGCGCATCGTCGATATCCGCGAGACTTCGGTCCCGCTCAATTCCACGCTCGCCAATTCGAGCATCGATTTCTCCGAAATGACGACCTCGGTCGTCGCCGTCATCACCGACGTCAAGCGCGATGGCGAAACCGTCTGTGGCTTTGCCTTCAATTCCACCGGCCGCTACGCCTGCGGTGCGCAGATGCGTGCGCGTTTCATTCCACGCATTCTCAAAGCCGAGCCGCGCTCGCTCCTCAATGACGCCGGCGACAATTTCGCCCCGGAAAAGATTCTCGCCGCGATGCTGCGCAACGAGAAATCCGGCGGCCATAGCGAGCGCTCGATCGGCATCGGCACCATCGAAGTCGCGGTCTGGGATGCGGTGGCCAAGATCGCGGGCAAGCCGCTGCATCGGCTCCTGGCCGAGCGCTTCAACGGCGGCAAGGCGGCGGACAAAGTGTTCTGCTATGTCGGCGCCGGCTGGTATGCGCCCGGCAAGACCATCAAAGATCTGCAGGACGAAATGCGCGGCCATCTCGATGCCGGCTACACTATGCTGAAGATGAAGGTCGGCGGCATGCCGCTGGCCGACGATCTCAAACGCGTCGAGGCGGTGAAATCGATCCTGCCGCGCGGCGGCAAGCTTGCCGTCGACGCCAATTCCAAATTCATCCGCGACGAGGCGCTGGCTTACGCCCGCGGCCTCGAACCGTTCGGGCTGCGCTGGTTCGAGGAGCCGTGCGATCCGCTGGATTTTGCGTTGCTCGCCGAGATCGCCGCAAACTACGCCGCACCGCTCTCGACCGGCGAGAATTTGTTCTCGACGCAAGACGTCGAAAATCTGGTCCGCTTCGGCGGGTTAAAGCCGCAACGCCAGGACGTCATCCAGATCGATCCGCCGCAGGCTTACGGCATCGTGCAATATGCCCGCACCCTCGACATGCTGGCGCACCATCAATGGCCGCGCAGCCTGATGTTCCCGCATGGCGGCAACCAGATGTCGCTCGCGATCGCCGGCGGCTTCGGCCTCGGCGGCGCCGAATCCTATCCCGGCGTGTTCGGCGACTTTGGCGGTTTCGCCGACGACGCGGAGCTTGAGCACGGCTATTTGCGGCTGTCGGACCGGCCCGGCATCGGCTTCGAAGGCCAGGCGCGGCTTCATCGCATCATGCGCGAGCTGGCGGCTTAGAGTTTCCCGTCACCCTGAGGTGCGAGCCAACGGGTCCGCCCGAAGTGGCCGGCCCGATGACAAGCTCCGCGAGCCTCGAAGGGCGACGGCCACAAGGCATCCGGGCCGCATCCTTCGAGGGCCGCTTCGCGGCCACCTCAGGATGAGGGCCGATTCTACTCCCCGGTCAGTCCCTTGTCGCGGATCACGGCGCGCCAGCGCGCGATCTCTTCGCGCATATAGGCTTCGAATTGCGACGGCGAGCTTGGCGCCGGCGTGGTGCCGGACTCGCGCAATTGCTCGCGAAGATCGGGCGCCTTGAGCGCCGCGACCATTGCGGCGTTGAATTTGGCGATGACCGGCGCCGGTGTGGCGGCCGGCGCCAACACGCCGGCCCAGTTGTCGCCGATCACGCCGGCAAAGCCCAGTTCGACGAAGGTCGGAACGTCGGGGAGAATGTCGGAGCGGTGCCTGGACGAAGTGGCGAGCGCTTTAAGCTTGCCGGCCCGAACCTGCCCCATCACGGTCGGGATATCGCCGACCAGGCCATCGAGCCGGCCGCCCAGCACGTCGGTGATGGCCTGCGCGGCGCCGCGATAGGGCACGGATTGCAGCTGAATGCCGGCGTTGGCCTCGAATAATTGCAGCGTGAGATCGGACATGGCGCCGCGCCCGGTAATGCCGATCGTGATGGTGCCGGGCTTTTTGCGCGCGAGCTCGGCCAGTTCGTGCGCCGAATTGGCCCTCATGGCGGCATTCACCACCAGCACCGGCGAATTGATGGCCGCCTGCCCGACCGGTGCAAAGTCCTTGATCGGATCGTAGTTCAGATCGGAATGGAATGCCGGGCTGATGGCGACGGCGCCGGCCGTGGTGAAGAACAGCGTGTAGCCGTCGGGTTCCGATTGCGCCACATATTGCGCCGCCACCGCGCCGTTGGCGCCGGGCTTGTTCTCGACCGCGATCGGGCCGCCAAGCGTGCTCTCCATCTTGGCCGCAATCAGCCGCGCGGTGCGATCGGCGGTGCCGCCGGCGCTAAAGGCGACGATCAGGCGGACCGGACGGGTCGGATAATCTTGCGCGTGGGCACTTGGAACAACGGCGACTGAAAGTGCCATTGCAAGCGCAAGTGCAACGGCCGCAAATTGATTTGTTTGCAATCGCTTTTGCCGCATGATTGTCCGCTCATTCTCGCCCCGCTTGCGCGGGGACGAGCGGATAATAACAGTCGGCCAGAGTTAATCGAGGCGGGCCGCGCTACCCGGACAGCCGCTCGATCGCCGCGCCGCAGCGGCTGAGCTTGTCCTCGAGCCGCTCAAAACCGCGGTCGAGGTGATAGACGCGATTGACGATGGTTTCGCCTTCGGCCGCAAGCGCCGCAATGACCAGCGACACCGAAGCGCGCAGATCGGTGGCCATCACCGGGGCGCCTTTGAGCGCCGGCACGCCTTCGATGGTGGCGCGCTCGCCATCGAGATGGATGCGCGCGCCGAACCGCGCGAGTTCGCCGACATGCATGAAGCGGTTTTCGAAGATCGTCTCGGTAATATGCGACGTGCCGTCGGCGCGGGTCATCAGCGCCATGAGCTGCGCCTGCAGATCGGTCGGAAATTCCGGAAATGGCGCGGTGGTGACATCGACCGGCGCCAAGCCATTGCCGTCGCGGGCGATGCGGATGCCCTGATTGGTCGGCGTGACCGTTACGCCGGTGCGCACGAGCACATCGAGCGCCGCCTGCAGGAGTTCAGGCCGTCCGTTCTGCAGCAAGACATCGCCGCCGGCCATCGCCGCCGCCATGGCATAGGTGCCGGTCTCGATCCGGTCGGGCAGCACCGCATGCCGCGCGCCGTTCAGCTTGGCGACCCCCTCGATGAGGATGCGCTTGGTGCCAGCGCCCGAAATGCGCGCACCCATTTTGTTGAGGCAGTCGGCTACGTCGACGATCTCCGGCTCGCGCGCCGCGTTTTCAATCACGGTCGTGCCTTGCGCCAGGCTCGCCGCCATCATCGCGGTATGGGTGCCGCCGACCGTGACCTTGGGAAAAACGATTTCGGCGCCGCGCAAGCCGTGCGGCGCGCGCGCCACCACATAGCCGCTTTCGATCTCGATCGCGGCGCCAAGCCGCGCCATGACCATGATGAGCAGATCGACCGGCCGCGTACCGATGGCGCAGCCTCCGGGCATCGAAACCCGTGCCTCGCCCATGCGGGCAACAAGCGGCGCCAGCACCCAGAAGCTGGCGCGCATTTTCGACACGAGTTCATAGGGCGCGGTGGTGTCGACGATGCGGGCAGCGGAAATGTGCAGGGTCTGGCCGTGATCGGCGGTCTGACCCGAGCGCTTGCCGCTCACCATGATGTCGACGCCGTGATTGCCGAGGATGCGTTCGAGCTGCGCCACATCGGCGAGCCGCGGCACGTTTTCCAGGATCAAAGTCTGATCGGTCAGCAGGCTGGCAATCATCAGCGGCAGCGCCGCGTTTTTCGCCCCCGAAATCGGAATCGTGCCGTTCAGGCTGCGGCCGCCAATGATACGAATGCGATCCATGCTGATCCCTACGTCCGCTGCGGACCAAATCTCATGACAAACTTATATGGTGTCCGTTAATCGAACCTGCTGTCCTGCCTGTGTTCAGTCACAAAGCCGGCAGATATCAAATAAATCGCCCGGCCACCCAGCGAACCCTACTCCTCATCTCGATTGCGGCGGAAGTCAGGTCCGCCGCCCGCCGCTTCGTCATCCGTTTCGACATGTTGCGAGGAAGCCGCGCCGGGGAAAGCCCCAGGTGGCGGCGCTTTTTGCGCCAGTTCCCGCGCTTGCTGCTTGCGCCGCTTGAGATTTTCGCGCAACGCCGCGGCCAGCCGCGTCTTGCGCGCGGCGCGCTGGTCGGCCTTGCCGGTCTTCCTACCCTTGCCGCTCGTGACCATGGCTGAAATCCCAAGCATGCCCATGGCCGCACGGCAACGGCTCACTCATCGTCCCACGCTTGCGCCATCCTATCGCCTTATGGCAAGGATCGCCGCGCAATCTCATCCCTCTCCCGCTGCCCACCATAGGCGGGATTTTATGAGGCATGATCATTTCCGAAAACCGGTTCCCACTTTTCGGGATCATGCCGTGGCTGCCGTAGCTCAGTGGTAGAGCACTCCCTTGGTAAGGGAGAGGTCGTCAGTTCAATCCTGACCGGCAGCACCACAAAATACTCCTCGAAACCGGCTATTTTCGAGCCTGCCGTCCAATGAACCCTCTCGGCAGTAGGGTGGAATTGATAGCGGGAACGTCGATCGCATTTTTATGCCGAATGTCCATGACCAAAGCTGGCGGCGCGGGAATGGATCTTTCGATTTGTAAATCGATCATCGAGAGCCACACCGGTAAGATTTGGGTAAGCGCTGCTGCGCTTTGGGCCAAAAGCGGACATCATTCCTTATTCGATGACTCTATCCGCTCGAGCAAGCAGCGTCGGTGGAATTTCAAGGCCGAGGGACTTAGCGGTCTTAAGATTGATCACAAGCTCGAATTTTGAGGCTTGCATAACCGGCATTTCTGCTGGTTTCTCACCCTTGAGAACGCGGCCAGTGTAGATCCCAGTCTCGTGATATTGGTTGGCGAGATCCGATCCGTAACTTACGAGCCCACCGGCCTCAACAAACTCGCGATCATAGTACATCGCAGGGATTGCACGTCGCGCTGCGAGCGCAGCGAGCTCAACGCGATTGCCGAAGAATTGACCAGGGCTCACTAACAGGGCTTCGATACGGTCTTGCGAGCCAAAGGCGTCCTCGAGTTCAGTGTAGCTGTTGACGCGAAGGATCTGGATCTGCGCTCCGATTGAAGACGCTGCCTGTTCCAACTCCTCAGCTGCCGATTGAACTACCGGAGAGTTGTTTGGAACTACGACGGTGAACCGCTTGGCAGTCGGCAGCAACTCGTGCAGAAGCCCGAGCTGCTTTGCTGCAAGTTCCACCTGCATATAGTTCACACCGGTTATGTTGCCTCCCGGGTGATTGAGGCTAGACACCAGACCGATTTGAACGGGGTCCACGCCCGTACTGAAAACGATCGGTATTGTTGCGGTCGCGGCTTTGGCAGCGAGTGCGGCTTGAGTACTGCCAGGAGTGGTAATTACCGCAACACGCCGATTAACCAGATCGGCAGCCAGTTTCGGCAGCTGATCCAGCACATTGTTCGCCCACCGGTACTCCACGGTTACGTTTTGGTTCTCAACATAACCCTCCTCGGCTAGACCCTTTTGAAAAGCCGCCAAGAGGGGCGCGCTCACCTTCGATCCGGAATAGAGATAGCCGATAACCGGCGCGACTGGCTGCTGTCCGCGCGCCGCGAGCGGCCACGCCGCCGCACCGCCGAGTAAAGCAATCGACTCACGCCGTTTCATCGCCCCTCCTGGGCCGGGGAATGGATCGTAGCGGGTCAAACTGGCAACCTGGAAGTGGTCAAAACGGCGCTCGGGAATGTCCGCTTTGTGCCAAAAGCAAACATTGACGCGGCTACTCGATCACCTCGTCGGCGCGCAAAATGAGGCTGCCGGGAATCGTAAGGCCGAGAGCCCGCGCCGTTTTCATATTCACCGCGAATTCAAATCGGGTTGGTTGTTCTACTGGAAGGTCGGTTGGTTTGGCGCCATTTAAAATCTTGGCCACATATCCCGCCGACCGACGATACATGTCGGGGAAGCTGGGGCCGTATGCAAGTAGACCACCATCTCGAACATACGCTCCACTTTCCCAAATCGAAGGCAGCTGGTATCGCGATGCCAGTTCAATCAGCTCCTTACGGCGGAAGTTAAAGAATGGTGATGCGAGGGTAGCAACGCCATTGACCCCCTCAGTTGCTGCTGTGGCGAACGCATCTTTGATCTTGTCGGAATCGCTTGACACAACAACGAACATTTCGAGACCCAAACTGCGTGCACCTGTTTTTGCCTCCTCCAGCCCCGTCGATCCCATAGTGGGATCGTGCAATAACATGATTTTTTTCAGTGCTGGCACTGTGTCTTTCAAGATCTCCAATCGCTTGCTCTCTAAGTCGGTGCCGGCCATAGACAAGCCAGTTATGTTACCTCCTGGTCGTGCAAGACTTTGTATAAACCCATCCCCGACTGGATCAGTGAGAATCGCGAAAACGATCGGGGACTTGACCCCAGCATCGCGAAGAGCGCGGAGCGGCTGGGGACCAGCCGTAACGATCACATCAAGGCCGCGCTGCGCCAATTCCGTTGCGAGTTTACTCAATCGTTCGGAATTTCCCTCACCCCATAGGTAGTCGACCTGAATGTTTTGCCCAGCAGTCAGGCCATTCTCCGTTAAGCCCACCTTGAATTGTTCGATCTGACGTGGGTCTAGTGTTGATGGGCTCGCTCCACCAAGATACGCGATGCGCGGTATCGGACCTGATACTTGTTGAGCACGGGCCGCGGGCGGCCACGCCGCGGCACCGCCGAGTAAAGCAATCAACTCACGCCGTTTCATCGCCCCTCCCAGGCCGGGGAATGGATCGTAGCGGGTCAAACTGGCATGCGGTGGAGTAAAATCGTCGTTATTCGATCACTTCGTCGGCTGTAAACAGAAGCTTCGGAGGAATGGTCAGGCCCTGCGCTTTCGCAGTCTGCAGATTGATCACCAGCTCGTATTTGGTTGGCTGTTGATACGGCAGATCTCCGGGCTTTTCTCCGCGCAATATACGATCCACATAGGAGGCGGCACCGCGGTATATCTCAATACGATCCGACCCATAATAAATGAGTCCGCCCTTCGTGGCGAAAACGCGCTCTGAATAAATCGCAGGCACGCGATGGTGCGCAACCGCTGCAACAGTCTGTTCCGCAAGCGCGATGGTGGTCACATCCGGGGGAACAAAAATGCCACCGTTGGGCTGAGCCGCGACTAAAGCCACCTCACGCTCTATATCTGCGAGCTCGTGAATATGGCGGACTGTCGCTTCCAAGCCGAGCGGCCCGGCGGCCGATTGGAAGGCGCCGGCATACAGAGCTCCTGCCGGGTTGTCCGGGTTATAAATCATAGAAATGCGTGTGATGTTCGGTGAGATTTCTTTGAGCGTCTGGAGCATCTTGCTGACAACGGAAAGCTCCATGATGGCAAAGCCAGTTACGTTGCCGCCGGGATGAGCGAGACTTTCCGCATAACCGCGTCCCACAGGGTCAGCGCCGCCGGGGTTTACGATTGGAATTGACTGCGTCAATTCCATCAGGATGGGCAGAACTCGACCACCGACGGCCAGGATCACATCCGGGTTGAGTGTCACAACGTTGGTAGCCGCGGAGCGAATAAGGTCCATGTTGTCGCCGGTCCATCGCTCGTCAAACTGAACGTTGAGACTGGCCGCCCAACCCCGTTTTCGCAGTTCATCGCGGAACGCTCGCACCCGCGTTTGCAATTCGGCGTTTGTCGGCGGAAATGGCATCACAATGGCGATCCTTCGCACGCGCTCGACCTGCGCGTGCAGTAACCTTGGCCATGCGGCCGATGCACTAGCCAAGATGCCGAGAAAGGCCCGCCGCGTCATGTGGTCCTTAACGATCAAGGGCGCAGATCGTAGCGACTATGCCTAGCACGCTGGAAGGGGGTCAGTACTGATGTCCGCTTCGAGTCAAAGCAGATATTCATCGCCCTATTCGATCACCTCGTCAGCGCTGGCAAGGACCGCGGGCGGAACCGTGAGGCCGAGTGCTTTGGCAGTCTTGAGATTGATCACCAGCTCGTACTTGGTCGGCGCTTGAACCGGCATATCGGCCGGCTTCTCGCCTTTGAGGACGCGGTCGACGTAGCCGGCGGCGCGCCTGAATTGGTCGATTAGATCGGGTCCGTAGGAAACAAGACCGCCAGCCTCGACGAACGCGCGCTCGAAATAAACAGCCGGCAACCGATGTTCAGCCGCGAGCTTGATGATGCGGTCACGATGGATGTACGCCAACCCGCTCGCCGTAATGATCAGACCGACATTCGGAGAGCTCGCGAAGGTCGTAATTGTGGGTTCGATCTCGGCGGTGTCGCGCAAGTTGACTTGCGCTATCTCCACGTTGAGTGCTGGCGCCATCGCCTGAATGATAGCGAACTGGGCAGGGCCAGTGGGTATGCCAGCATCCCGAAGCACCGCCGCTCGCGTCATGCTTGGTACGATCTGCTTGAGGAATTCCAGCCATTTACCGCTGAACCCGTATTCGAATGCCATGAAACCGGTAGCGTTGTGGCCCGGCCGTGCCAAACTGTCTACGAAGCCGGCGCCAATTGGGTCCGCAACCGCCGCGAATACGATCGGCACCGTGCGGGACACCTGTAGCAGAGGCCCAACGCTGGAGGCACCAGAGGCGAGGATGACCTCGGGCGCGAGTGCAACCAATTCGGCGGCGTTCCTGCGGACGGCATCGGCTTGTGCAGTCGCCCAACGCGTATCGATCCGCACATTCTGGCCGATGTTCCAGCCCGACTCTGCGAGCCCTTGTAGGAAGGCGCCGAGCCAAATCTGATAGTGCATGTCGTCCGCGGTTGCGGGCAGCAGCACGCCAATGCGACGCATCCGTGCGCCTTGCTGCGCGCGCGCGGCGAGCGGCCACGCCAGGGTTGAACCAGTAACGACTTTGATGAAATCGCGTCGTCGCATTGCCTGCACCAAGGCCAGGACTACGCGATTACAGCAGGGATTTCCGACCGGCGGAACGGGGTTCAGGGTCAGATTGCGTGGCAGCAATCCTGAGCCGTTAATGTCCGCTTTGGGTCAGGAACGGACATCAGCCGAATCACTCGATCACCTCGTCGGCAATAGACATCACGCCTGATGGAATAAACAGATCCAGCGCTTTAGCCGTCCTAAGGTTGATCAGGAATTCGTATTTCGTAGCTTGCACGACTGGTAGATCGGCAGGCTTCTCGCCTTTGAGAATTCGCCCGATGTAGATGCCTGCCTGGCGATACGTCTCCGTTATTTTGTTTCCATAAGCCATTAGGCCACCAGCCTCGGCGAACTCTCGTACGTAATAGATTGCGGGTATCCGATAATGGGCTGCCACAGAGACAACTCTGTCACGCTGCCCAAATAAGAACGTGTCGGTGGCGCCGAGAATCGCGCCACCCCGCTGTTGAGCCATACTTGCGAACGCAGCTTCGATTTCGGCCTCGCCGCTAGCCGCAAGGACGAGCAATTCCTTTCCAAGAGACCCAGCGGCTGCCTGCGCGGCTTTCAATTCAATATTGCCGTTCGGATTGGTCGGATTCATGAGAAAACCAATGACAGAAGCGCGCGGCACGACCTCATGTAGAAGCTGCATTCGCTTAGCGACTGCAGCGGTACCGAATATGGTGACGCCAGTGGCATTACCGCCGGGTTGGGCGAGGCGCGGTACCAAACCTTCCGTGACGGGATCGCCATTAGAGGTGAACACGATAGGAATTGTGCGCGTTGCCGCTTCAACGATCTGCGGCGACGGCGAGCCACCAACTGCAGCGATTACAGCAACCTTTCGGTCTACCAATTCAGCTGCTAGTTCAGGCAGTTTGTCATACTGGCCATATGCCCAGCGGTATTCGACTGCGATGTTTTTGCCCTCGACAAAGCCTATTTCTCTGAGACCTTGATGTAATGCGGCTACAAAATGGGGAACCCTCTCAGGCGATAAGGGATGGATGAAGCCGATCATCGGCATGGATAATTGCTGCGCTCGCGCCGGGAGAGGCCATGTGATGGCTGATCCAGCAACGACTTTGATGAAATCGCGGCGTCGCATTGCCTGCCCCGAGGCTCAGGACCACGCCAATTCGTTTGTCAATTACAGCAGGGATTTACGCCCGGTGGAATGGGGGTCGGGTAGTCGGTTTGCACGGCAGGTCCGCTTTACTCCCGAAAGCGGAAATTGATTGAGCGCGTGGCGATGCCGGCTTTGTGCGAAAAGCGGTGATAACGACGTTGTACGAGAACATCCGCCCTCAGTGCGCGTGGCCTGCCGCTTGCCACGCCTTGATCCAAGGGACCTCGTGAATGAGCATCACAATATTAAGGGCGAGATTATCGCGGATCGCCAGGGCAAGTCCGATCTCAATGGTGATTGCAAGCAATACGGTTGCCAGCGCCGGGGCCGACGCTGCAAACAAGAACCCCGTCACAGCGGCAAGTGTGTCGCTGATCGAATTGACAATAGTGTCACCATAGTAATTCAAAGAAATAGTATCGGCGCGATAGCGTTGAATTATGAAAGAGGTGTTCTCCACGATCTCCCACCCCGCCTCGAGCAAAACGGCCAAGACCAATCGTCCACTGATCGGAAGATGGCTAAAGGCAAGCCATAGAAGGAAATAAAGCCAAAAGCCGTGCAACAAATGGGAGAAGGTGTACCAGTCCGTTAGATGCTGCGACGTCCCTGGCCCCGCGGGATCGCCCTCCCAAAACTTCACATAGCCGCAACTGCAGATCGCAAGCCGGCCCATGAGGTGAAGCGTCAGTCCCTGTAGTGCCAGAATTGCTATGACAAGTCCGGCATGACACCACGCGGAGGACAAGATGGATTCTTGCTTCTGCGGCATTTGCTTTCTTGAATAGCTTGGCCGTTTCCGGGAAATCGATTCCGAAGTGTGACAAATCCAGAATATTCCTGAGCGCCATGAGCTGACGAACTCACGCCGCCTCATCCACCCGCCACGCTCGCGAACGAACGTACCCGTTCAAACTAGCACACTGGAAGAAGCTTCAGTGCTGCTATGTTCGCTTTGGGTCAGGAACGGACGTTCCGGCGCCTTCGATCCATGGCCGCTAAGCGTCAGCAGCGATCATTGATTTTATCGAGGACTTGCGAGCTCACAGGTTAAGTGTCTCAATTTAAGTGTCGCAATTCTTCATCCGACTGAGGAGGAGATTATGATCAAGGTCAGCGTGTTCTATCCCCGCAGGGACGGATCGACCTTCGACATGCAGTACTATGTCGATAAGCACATTCCGATGGTGCGGCAAAAACTCGGCACGGCCTGCAAAGGAATTGCTGTAGAACAGGGCATCGCTGGTGGTGTGCCCGGATCGCAGCCGACCTACGCCGCTATGGGACACCTGTGGTTTGAGTCGACCGACTCGTTCCAGGCCGCATTCGGTCCGCACGCTGCGACGATCATGGCGGATATTCCAAATTATTCGAATGTCCAGCCGGTTATTCAAATCAGCGAAGTCAAACTGTCGTAACTACGCCACACCGTGGATCTCGCGGTTTTTTTAATGCAGAGGTTCAAAATGAAGATTCACACGGTCCATGGCGCGGCAGGCGTCAAGCTGCACGTGCGCGAGTATGGAAGGGCCAACGGTGTACCGATCCTGCTCATTCATGGCTGGTCACAGAGCTGTCTCTGCTGGTCGAAGCAATACGAAAGTGCACTCGCGGACGACGCCCGTATCGTCGCCCTCGATCTTCGCGGCCATGGAATGTCAGATGCGCCGGCCGAGGCCGATCAATATACCGATGGCAACAAATGGGCGGATGACATAGCAGCTGTTATTGACCAACTTGCGCTTGATCGACCGATATTGGTCGGCTGGTCATATGGAGGCTATATCATTTCCGACTACGTGCGCAGGAAAGGGCAGGATAAGATTGCCGCAATCAATTTTGTCGCCGCCGCGGTCGTGCTCGGGCCGTCTGCGTTTGGTTCACTTATCGGTCCTGGCTTTCTGGAGAACTCGCTGGACGCCTGTCAGGACGTCCTCCCGACCAATATCGCGGCGGTTCGCAAATTCTTGCGCGCCTGTATCGTCAAACCGGTCTCACAGGACGATTTCGAGGAAATGCTCGCTTTCAATATGGTTGTAAAACCGCATGTACGCGGTGCTTTGATACAGCGCGAACTTGATTTTGCATCGCTTCTCGGAAGCATTACGGTGCCCGTTCTCGTTACTCATGGCCGCGCGGACCGCGTGGTGCTGCCAGCGATGGCTGACTTCATATTAAAGCAATGCAAGGCGGCGGAAGTGTCGTGGTATGAAGGGGTCGGTCACTCGCCCTTCCTTGAAGAACCGCTGCGCTTCAACACTGAACTGAAACGTTTCGCCGCAAGCGTAGGCCACTGAGAACCCTGCCTTGCGATGTCCGTTATGGGTCAGGACGGACATTGCGACGCCTCGATCAATCTCCGCTATCCCCGGAAAGCAGACATTCAATCGCTCATTGCGATGTCCGGTTCGTGCCGGAAGCCGCAATGGTGGCGAACGGCTTTGTTTGCTTTCGTTCGCACACGCTCGCTAGCGCAGGAAAGCCGCGTCGAGTGCCGCATTGCATTGCGCGGAAACTGATCGTCCGGCGGTTGTCAAACATCCGAGTATGTTGCCCTGACCCGCAACGACGCCTTCGCAACGCTGCACCGCATCCCTCTCACACAAGCGCACAACACGGTGCGCCAGCGCGAAACATCTCGGGGAAACCTGAGCCTTTTGAAGACACTCGAGCATGTTGTTTGCCTTCACAGGCACACCGGTGCACTGTTTTTTTAGCTCTTGCCCGCAGGCCACCGCTGCTGCATGTCGGCTTCTCGCTTGCGCAGCATTGTAGTGAGCGGCGGAAATCAGAAAAACAACGGAGAGAAGCGACGCTCGAATGATCGCCGCGATGGCACTATGGCGCACGGTTCCTTGCATCACCTTTTCTCCCAGGTTGGACTTTTGATGGTAATTTGCGCGGGAGAACAATTAATTTGATTCAGGTCAAAAAAGCTGTCCAAAAATTGCGAGTCCCAAAGTTGCGAGTCCCAAAGTTGCGAGTCCAAAAGTTGCAAGTCCCAAAGTTGCAAGTCCCATGTCCGCTTGGGTCAAAGCCATGACACCACTGGAGTCGCGATGCCCGCTTCACCGCCACAGCGGTCATGCTGAAACGTGATTGTGATGTCCGCTTCAGCCAAAGGCGGACCTTCCCACTTCAGGTCTCGGTGGCGCGCTTAACGGCTAAGCTTCGTCCCGAATCTTGCTTTTGACCTGCTGGATCAGCTCTGGCGAGGTTTCGATGCCGTGTGCTTCTCGCGCGTGCTGTGCCGCCTTCTGCAGCAGTTCGCCCTCACTTTCAGCGCGGGCCTCGTAGTTGCAGCCCGGCACGAAGTCACCGCAGCGAAGTACTTTTGTCATGACGATTTCTCCTCAAGTTTGTTCGATATTTTTCGTCAGCGTCTGCGGGAGCAAAGCATACGTCCCAGGCCGTTTTATGGTCAATCGACGGCGGCCTGCGCCAGGGAACCTGCTGGATCTCAACGGCACAGGGCATAGCGCCACGGCGCTTGCGAACTCAACCAAAACACTGCCGTTCGCTTGACGTCGGCCGCGATGTTCGTCAGCGCAGCTCTGATGTCCGCTAAGTGCCAAAAGCCGACGTTCAGACGGACCATGGTGATGGCGGTAACGAACGGGACGCCTGCCTGTGCTCAGCAAGGCGTCAATGCTGTGCGCCGCCGACGGCCTGGCTGTCGCGTTTCGTGTTGCCGTGCGCTTTTTTCACTTACCGCGCGAACGTCTTCGGGCGTCATTCCGCGGCGATAGTCCGTTGCCCGTTTTGCTTCTTGGCAGAGGAGATAGGCAAGTGAATTCCCAATCAAACTGACCTTGCGCATTTGAGTTCTCCTGTTCGTTACGCTCATGCGGCAGTGCACCCATCGTATGTGCGATCGGTATCGTGCCGATGTCGCGTCGCCGTCGAGTTGGTATCGTTTGTATCTCGGAAGGCTTGAGGCGGGCCTTAGGTGGCGTACCGCATGCGCAAGCGCGCAATTTCTTGCGCCGCACTGGCAGCACCAAGCAAAATCTGCCGTCCCACGTCGCCCTTAGCCCAACGGTAAAGCTATTCGCCGCTTCCGTTCCGCCTGCTGCACCCGCGCAGTCCATGACGCCGCGCCGCCGAAAAGTGCGATGAACTCGCGCCGCCTCATTCGATGACCTTATCGGCACGTACGAGGAGCGACGCCGGTACGTCGAACCCGAGCGCTTTGGCGGTCTTGAGGTTGACGACAGTTTCGTACTTGGTAGGCGCCTGCACGGGAAGGTCATCAGGTTTTGTGCCGCGCAGGATACGATCGACGTAGGAGGCGATGTCTTGAAGCATATCGACGTCGTCGACCCCGTAGGACATAAGGCCGCCTTCTGAGACGAAGTAGCGCCACGGGTAAACTGCCGGCAATCGATACCGTAACGCGAGGTCAATGATGAGAGCGCGACTCGCGATATTGATTACAGACGGTACGATTAGGAGGCCACCGTCAGCGACGCGTGCGAACGCTGCGATTGAGCTCTCAATATCGGCAACAGTGGCAACCGGCTTTGGCACGACTTCCAAAACGAGTGGTTGTGCTGCTGCCTTGGCCGATTCCAAGAAATAGCGATACGAAACCTCCTCCGCCGGATTGGAGACGAACGCGACGCTGGCGAGCCGGGGCGCGATCTCCTTGAGCATCGCGAGCCACTTGCTCACAATGCCAGGCTCGTACTGCAATAGTCCGGTGAGGTTTCCGCCGGGTCGGGCCAAGCTCGCAACGAACCCCGCTCCGACCGGGTCCGAGACGCGCATAAATACGATTGGAATTGTGCGAGTCTCCCCCTGCATCGCGGCGGTTAGCGGGGTGGCCTGCGCGACGACCAGTTCTGGGCGAAGACCGACCAGCTCTTTTGCGAGCGCCGTGTAATCAACGCTTCCAGCGGCAAAGCGATAATCGACGTGAACCGTCTGTCCTTCCACCCAACCTAGCTTCGCAAGCTCGTCCCGAAATCGCGCGACCTGCCGCATCACCTCTGGGTCGTCGCCGTGGCCAGCAAAGAACGCCGCAATCCGCCGCGGGCTTTTTGTCTGCTGCGCCCGCGCGGCGAGCGGCCACGCTGCTACGGTGCCGACTCCGGCGCTGAATTCTCGTCGTTGAAGCGCCACATCCCCCTACACGACAAGGCATCGTAGCGGGTTCGCACGGCGTGGATAGCCATAAATTGATCATG
>JBQCCX010000180.1:0-7151 GCA_051961815.1 Xanthobacteraceae bacterium | reverse complement strand
TCGTCGAGCGGCGCGTCGACCTCGTCGAGGATGCAGATCGGCGCCGGATTGGTCAGGAACACCGCAAAGATCAACGCCAGCGCGGTGAGCGCCTGTTCGCCGCCGGACAGAAGCGACAGCGTCGCCGGTTTCTTGCCCGGCGGCTTCGCCATGATTTCAAGGCCGGCTTCCAGTGGATCATCGTGCTCGATGAGTTGCAATTCGGCGGTGCCGCCCCCGAACAGTTCGCTGAACAGCTTCTTGAAGTTTTCGTTGACGATCTGGAACGAAGCGAGCAGGCGTTCGCGCGCTTCGTGATTGAGGCTGTGAATGCCCTGCCGCAAGCGCCGGATCGCCTCGATCAGGTCGTCGCGCTCGGCGGTCAGCTTGCCGTGTTGGCCTTCGACCTCGCGCAATTCCTGCTCGGCGAGCAGGTTCACCGAGCCGAGCCGTTCGCGTTCCGCCTTGATGCGTTCGATCTTGCCTTCGACCTCGGCGATCGACGGCAGCGCCGCGTCGGGCTTGATCTCGGCGATATCGGCGGCGGCGACGGGCTCGACCTGCAAAATCTCATGGATTTCATGCTCGACATCGGCGAGCCGGCGTCGCGCCCCTTCATGGCGTTCCTCGCCGCGGGCGGCTTCGGCCCGCGCTTCGCCGACCGCCTCAAGCGTCGTGCGCGCGACTTTGTCCGCTTCGCCGAGTTCGCTCTCGGCTTGCACGAGCCGGTCGGCGGCGGCGCGCCGGCTGGCCGTGGCGGTTTCGATCTCGCCGATCAGACCTTGGCGCTGGACGGCAAATTTTTCCGGCGCGTTGACGAGCTCGGCCCGTTCGGCGCTGGCCTCGTTGGTGCGCTGGCCGAGCGTGGCGATTTGCGCCGCCGCATTGTCGCGGCGCTCGCTCCAGGCCGCCCGCTCCTCGGCAATCGCCGCAAGCCGGTGCTCGGCGAGTTGCGCCTCGCGCGCGACCGTTTGCGCCTCGCCGCGAATTTCGGCGCAAGTCGCACGCTCGCGCGCAATCGCCTCATTGGTGGCGGCGAGCTTTTGCTCGATCTCATCGGCGGCGCCCAGTGCCGCCAGCGTCCGCTTGGCCTCGGCCCGCGCGCTCTGTGTTTCGGCTTGCGCCGCCGCAAGGCGCTGGCGCGCCTCCTGCAGCGCGGAGAGGCGCGCGGCATTGCGGCCGATCTCGCGCTCGGCGGCGGTATGGGCATCACGCGCTGTATCCGCGGAATGTTGTGCCTGCCGCCAGCGCTCGCGGGCTTCGCTTTCGGCGCTCGAGCTGGCGGCAAGCGCTGCCTCGGCCGTTTCAAGGCTGCGCCGCTTGGCTTCGACCTCGCTGCGCGCGGTTGCGAGTTCGCTCTCGAGCGCTTGCAGCCTGCCGCGTTCGGCAAGCCGCCGGGCTGCCCCGGTTGGCGCATGCGCGGCGGCCGCGAAACCGTCCCAGCGCCACAGATCGCCGTCCCGCGAGACGAGCCGCTGGCCGGGCCGGAGCGCCCTGGCAAGCTTGCCGCCCTCATCGCGCGCCACCACGCCGATCTGGGCGAGGCGCCGAGCGAGCTCGGCAGGCGCTTTGACAAATTCGGACAACGCGGCGGCGCCAGCCGGCAATGCCGGGTCGGTCGGCTCGGCCGCGGCGCCTGCCCAATGCATCGGCGCCGACGAGCCGACCGGCGCGTCGAGATCGTCGCCCAGAGCTGCGCCGAGCGCCTTCTCGTAACCCTCGGCCACCGTGATCGCGTCCATGACCGGCGGCCACAGATTCTTGCTTTCGACGGCGAGCAGCTTGCGGATGGTTTTGGCTTCGGTTTCGAGCCTTTGCACGGTGCGTTCGGTTGCGGTCAGCGGGCCGCGCGCGGCGTCAACATCGGCGCGCGCTTGCCGGTGCGCGGCCTCGGCAGCTTGTGCGCTGGCTTCGGCCTCGGTGAGCGCCGCCTGCGCGGCCGATACGCCGCTCACCAGGCCCGCGAGATCGGGGACAGCAATGCCGCTCTCCGCAAGTCCGGCGTCGATCTCGCCAAGCTCCGCCGCAAGCCGGCCAGCGCGCGCTTCGTGCTCGCGCAATGCCGCCTGAAGCTGATTGCGGCGCGCGGTCAGGTCGGCGAGCGCGCCGGTGAGTTCGGCAAAAGATTTTTCCGATTGCGCCAGCGCCGATTCCGCGGAGCTGACCTGCGCATTGGCGCCGGACAGCCGGGCGTCGGTTTCGCGCGCCACCTCGCGAAGATTGTTTTCTTCCGCATCGAGCCGGCCGAGCGCGGCTTGCGCATCGGCGGCGAGCGCGCGCTCGCGGGCGAGATCGGCGGCGAATTGCTCGATACGGCGATCGAGTTCGACGATCCGTTCCTTGGCACGCGCCTCCTCGCGCTCGAGGGTTTCCCGCGCGATGATCAGCCGCTGCAGCGCGGCGGCGGCCTTCGCCTCCGTCTCCCGCAAAGCCGGCAGCGCGGCCGCGGCTTGGGCTTGCCGGGTTGACGCTTGGGTTTGCTCGCTGGTGCGCGCGGCGACCACGCGCACGGCTTCATCCTTGCCGCGCCGGGTGTCCTCCACCTCGGTGCGGGCGCCGATCCAGCGCAAATGAAACAATAAAGCTTCGGTGCGGCGCACCTGGGAGGAAATATTGCGATAGCGGACCGCCTGGCGGGCCTGGCTCTTAAGCGCGGCCATCTGGCCGGCAAGCTGGCCGATCACATCGTCGACACGCGCGAGATTCTGCTCGGCGGCTTTGAGGCGCAGTTCCGCCTCGTGGCGGCGCGCATGCAGGCCCGAGATCCCGGCGGCCTCTTCGAGAACGCGCCGGCGCTGATCGGGCCGGGCCTGAATGATTTCGCCGATCCGGCCCTGATGGACGAGCGCCGGCGAACGCGAGCCGGTGGAGGCATCGGCAAACAGCATGGCGACGTCGCGGGCACGCACTTCACGGCCGTTAACGCGGAAGGTCGAGCCGTGCTCGCGCATGATCCGGCGGGAGACTTCCAAGGTCTCGAACTCGTTGAAGGTCGCCGGCGCCTTGCGGTCGGCATTGTCGACCACGACCTGGACCTCGGCATGGTTGCGGGACGGCCGCTCCGTATTGCCGGAGAAGATGACGTCGTCCATTTCGGCGGCGCGCATTGCCTTGTACGACGCCTCGCCCATGACCCAGCGCACCGCCTCGACCAGGTTCGATTTGCCGCAGCCGTTCGGGCCGACGACCCCGGTCAGGCCCGGTTCGATGGCAAAGTCGGTCGGTTCGACAAAGGATTTGAAGCCGATCAGGCGCAGCCGTGTGAGCTTCATTCTTTTATTACGTCCCTCTCCCTAGGCGGCGCGGCGAATCCCCCAAAGGTTCACGCCGCGAGCGCAAGCGCCGGGCGCGGGACGGTGCCGCATCGGCGCGGAGAATGAATCGTCGGGACTCCGAGCGCAACCAGGGCCGGCACAATTATCCAGACCTTCGCGTCGGCGGAGCGTCTTTTGCCGCTCTGGGAGGTCCCGGGGCCCGATCTCGGGGAAACCGAAAAACCCTTATCCCGACTTGAGATAGGGGTCGATTTCCTTGGCCATCTGATCAATCGAAACGTCCCCGACCATTTTCTTGCCATTGACGAAAAAAGTCGGGGTCGAATTGACGCCGAGCTTCTGCGCGGCGTGGTCGCGGACCGCCTGGATGCTGTCGAGCAGCTTTTGATTCGCCAGGCATTCGTTGAATTCGCTCTCGCTAATGCCGAATTGCTTGGCGATCTCCTTCAATGGTGGCAGCGGCTCCTTGACGATCCATTCCGGCTGTTTGGCGAACAGAGTCTCGACGATCGGCATGTACTTGTCCTTGCCGCCACAGCGCGCCAGCATGAAACCCGCAGCCGAAAGCGCATCGAGCGGGAAGGCGCGCAGGGTGTAACGCACCTTGCCCGTGTCGATGTAGCGCTTTTGCAGTTCGGGGAGCGTGGTTTCGGAAAAATGCGCGCAATGGGGGCAGGTCATCGAGGCATATTCGATGACCGTCACCGGCGCCTTATCGGATCCGACCGTGATGTCGCCGTCCGGGCCGGCATCGGCCAGATCGGCGGGCGAGGGGTCGTCGGCGGCGCGGGCCTGGCCGGACCACAGCGCGGCAAGGCCGCCGCTCAAGCTCCCGTAGGCCAAGGCAAACGGCACAGCGGACGTAACGAATCGGCGAGTAAACGGCAAAGCTGACTCCGAATTGGACGAATGCGGTGTTGTCACCAAGCAATGTGGCATTAGCACGCCATGACGCCAAGGGTGACAAATCGTGACAAATCGCAACAAAGACGGCGGCCAAACGGGGCGGCCAACGGCTTTGGTAGTACGCGGTGCTACCGGGGAGTGACGCGCCCAACCCCGGCGCCGAGCCGCGCCAGTGCGTCCTTGAGTTCCGCGTCTTTGATGTCGGCCAGGTTCTCGGCGATCCTCGCGGTGGCGGCAGGATCCATCGTTTGCGCCGCCCGCGCTTGCCGGCGCCGCAGCGGCGCTTGGCGCAAAGCCAGCCGGCCGACCGCGTGCCAGCCGAGAAAGCGGTTCACCCGCTCGCAGATCAATGCGGCAAGGTGCTGGATCTCGATCGCAGCGGGACCCTCGACCCGCAGCACCAAGGTGCCGGCTTCGTCGTCTTCGCCAGCGGTCTTGCGCGGCCATTGCAGCTTGATCGGCTCGCTGTGTGCGGCAATCTCATGGCCGACGATGTCGTCCCAGCGGGTGACCAATTCGGCCGAAGCGAAACCTTGCCGCGCGAAGGCGGTGCCGACGAGCTTGCCGAGAAGCTCGCGGAGCGGCTTGCCCACCGCGCGCGACGGCTTGTTCATGGCGTGACGCTCTGCCATCGATCACACTATGACAGCCAAGCCGCGGATAAAGAAGTCGCTGGGCTCCGGCGCGCAAAAGCAGCGGGGAAAACCACGCGCCGCGCAGCCAGGGCCGCAAGCCGCCGAACTGCTAGCTTGGTACGACCGGCACCGGCGCGCGCTGCCGTGGCGGGCGCGGCCCGGCGAGCGCAGCGATCCCTATCGCGTCTGGCTATCGGAAACCATGCTGCAGCAGACCACCGTGAAAGCGGTGGCGCCTTATTACGCCCGGTTTTTGGCGCGATGGCCCGATCTCGGGGCGCTGGCGGCGGCGCCCCTCGACGAGGTGCTCGCTGTCTGGGCCGGACTGGGCTACTACGCGCGCGCCCGCAACCTGCACGCCTGCGCCCGCGCGCTGGTGGAGCAGCATGGCGGCCAATTCCCCACGAGCGAGAGCGCATTGCGCGAACTGCCGGGGATCGGCGCCTATACCGCGGCGGCCGTTGCGGCCATCGCCTTCGATCAGCCGGCCAGCCCGGTCGACGGCAATATCGAGCGCGTCGTCGCGCGGCTCTATGCCGTGGCGACGCCGTTGCCTGCCGGCAAAACCGAGATCGCCCGTCACGCGCGCGCGCTCACGCCGGAGAGGCGCGCCGGCGATTTTGTCCAGGCGCTGATGGATCTCGGGGCCACCATCTGCACGCCGAAGACGCCGGCCTGCGCGCTGTGCCCGTGGAATGCGGCCTGTGTCGCGCACGCGCGCGGCGAGGCCACGTTGCTTCCGCGCCGCGCGGCTAAGCGCGAGGGTGCGTTGCGCCGCGGCGCCGCTTTTGTCGTTCGCCGCGCCGACGATTGCGTGCTGTTGCGCACCCGGCCTGCGCGCGGACTTTTGGGCGGCATGACCGAGGTGCCGACGACGGCATGGACGGCGGATTTCGACGACCGCAATGCGCTTGCCGAGGCGCCGCAGTTCTCATCGCCCGTGGCGTGGCGAAAAACGGCCGGCGTGGTGCGCCATGTCTTCACCCATTTTCCGCTCGAACTCACGGTGTACGAGTGCAAGATCCCGCGAAACACCGCAGCGCCGGACGGCACGCGGTGGATTGCCGTCGCGCAGCTCGGCGCGGAGGCCTTGCCGAGCCTGATGCGCAAAGTCGTGGCGCACGGATTGGGCGCACGGATCGGGATTGTAGGGCGTTAAGCCATTTCGGCGCGGATTTGCGCGCGCAAGGCGTCGAGGAGAGTGAGGCCCTGCGGCGTCTCGACGTGCCAATAGGTCCAGCCGTTGCAGGCTTCGAGCCCTTGCGCCAGCGCGCCGATGCGGTGGATCGAACCGACCACTTCGCCGAATGTGAGCGCGCCATCGGCGCGAACCAGGGCGCGATGCCGCCGCTTGGCGTCAACGAGGCTTGTGCCCGGCGAGACCAAGCCGCGTTCGACGAGTGAGGCAAACGGCACGCGCGGCGCTTCGCGTGCGGTCAAAAATGGCGCGAGCGTCGGCTCCGCCAAAGGCTCGACCGCATCGATGCGGGCCCGCGCCGCGGCGGCGTAATCGGCATCCCGCTCGACGCCGATGAAGCGCCGGCGCAGGCGGCGGGCGACGGCGCCGGTGGTGCCGCTGCCGCAAAACGGATCGAGCACCAGATCGTCCGGGCGCGAGGCGGCGAGCAGCACGCGCGCCAGTAACGCTTCCGGCTTCTGGGTCGGATGCAACTTCGTGCCGTCGCGGGTTTTGAGCCGCTCTTCGCCGGTGCAGAGCGGAATCAACCAGTCGGAGCGGACTTGAATGCCGTCGTTGCCGGCCTTGAGCGCCTCGTAATTGAAGGTGTAATTGCGATTGGTCGCCTCGCGCGCCGCCCAGACCAGCGTCTCGTGCGCGTTGGTGAAGCGGCGGCCGCGAAAATTCGGCATCGGATTGGATTTGCGCCAGACCACATCGTTGAGGATCCAGAAGCCGAGATCCTGCAGGAGCGCGCCGACGCGAAAGATGTTGTGATAAGAGCCGATCACCCACAGCGTGGCGTTTGGCTTCATCACCCGGCGGCAGGCGAGAAGCCACGCCCGGGTGAAAGCGTCATAGGCTTCGAAACTTGCGAACTTGTCCCAGGCGTCGTCCACGGCGTCGACGCGGGAATCGTCCGGCCGCTTGAGATCGCCCTGCAGCTGCAGGTTATAGGGCGGATCGGCAAAGACGAGATCGACGCTGGCGGCGGGAAGCTTCTCCAGTTCGGCCACGCAATCGCCGACAAGGACGCGCGCGGAGGCGCCGGACTCAAAACTCACGCGGGGCGTCCTGACGGACGCCCCGCGACGCGACACAACCATGACTCAGAACTCTGACTCTGGCGACGCGGTCGGCGACGCGGGACCTACAAACCGACGGCCGCGATGATGCCGC
>JBQCCX010000179.1:0-6809 GCA_051961815.1 Xanthobacteraceae bacterium | reverse complement strand
GGCGCGCGCCGGCGGCGTGCAAATTGTCGAGACCATCGACAAGCAGCCGTTCCAGGACGCGGTCAAGCCGGTCTGGGACAAATACGGTCCGCGGTTTTCCGAACTGGTCAAGCGCATCCAGGCCGTCAGCTGATCCGGCGGTCAGCCGTTGATGAATGCGCAAACCCTCACGGCGGCGCTGCGCAAGCTGATGGACGCGCTCTATGACGGCTGCGTCATCGTGGCCGGCATCGCGCTCGTGCTGATCTCGGCGGTGATCCCGTGGGCGGTCTATACCCGCTACGTGCTCAACCGCGCCGCATCGTGGCCGGAGCCGATGGCGGTGCTGCTGATGATCGTGCTGACCTTCTTTGGCGCCGCCGCCTGTTACCGTGTCGGCCTGCATATGCGGGTGTCGTACTTCGTTTCGTTGCTGCCGCAAGGCGTGCAGCGCGCCATCGCGCTCCTTGTCGAGTGCCTGATGGGTTTGATCGCGCTGTTCATGATCAATTGGGGCATCAAGCTCGTCGCCGCGACCTGGCAGAACGCGATCGCCGATTTTCCCTCGCTCTCGGTTGGCGTGACCTATCTGCCGATTCCGATCGGCGGCGCGATCTTATTGCTGTTCGTCCTGGAACGGCTCGTCATCGGTCCGGTGCCGGCGCCGGCGCGCCCGGTGCGCGCCCCGGGGGCGTTCGAATAGGGGCGAGGGGCCGGCGATGGACATTTTCGTCCTCCTCGCCACCATGCTGGCCTGCTTCGTCATCGGCATGCCGATCGCCTATTCGCTGGCGCTGGCGGCGATCGCCGGCGCATTCTGGATGGGCATTCCGCTTGAAGCGGTGATGCTGAAAATCTCTGACGGGGTCAGCAAAGTGGCGATGCTGACCATTCCGTTCTTCGTGCTCGCCGGCGCGATCATGGCCGAAGGCGGTATGGCGAAACGGCTGGTCGCCTTCGCCGATGTGCTGGTCGGCTTCACCCGCGTGCGCGGCGGCCTCTCGGTGGTCAACGTTGTCGCGACGACGTTCTTGAGCGGCATTTCCGGATCCGCGGTTGCCGACACGTCCGCGATCGGCTCGGTGATGATCCCGCAGATGGAGAAGAGCGGCTTTCCGCGGGTGTTCGCCACCAATGTGACGATCTCGGCGTCGGTGCAGGCTTTGTTGGTGCCACCGAGCCACAACGCCGTGATCTATTCGCTGGCGACCGGCGGCACGATTTCGATCATCAGTCTGTTCATGGCCGGCGTCGTGCCCGGCTTGTTGCTCGGCTTCGCGCTGATCGTGCTCTGCCTGGTGATTGCCTACCGCGACGGCCATCCGCGCGGCACTGCGGTCCCGGTGCGGCAGGCGGTGAAAATTACGATCGAGGCGCTGTGGGGGCTGGTCACATTGATGATCATCCTCGGCGGCATTCTCGTCGGCGTCTTCACCGCGATCGAGGCCGGCGCGGTGGCCTGCGTCTGGGCGTTCTTCGTCACCATGTTCGTCTATCGCGATTACCGCTGGCGCGATCTGCCGGCTCTGGTGCACCGGACCATGCGGACCGTGGCGATGGTGCTGACCTTGATCGCCTGCGCGTCGAGCGTCGGCTACATCATGGCGCTCACGCAAATGCCGGCCAAGATCACGGCATTCTTTCTCGCCATCTCCAGCAACAAATACGTCATCCTGATGCTGGTGAACCTGCTGCTGCTCCTCCTTGGCACCTTGGTCGACATGGCGCCGTCGATCCTGATCTCGACGCCGATTCTCCTCCCGGTGATGCTCAAGCTTGGCGTCGATCCGGTGCATTTCGGCATGATCATGATGCTCAATCTCGGCATCGGGCTGTGCCATCCGCCGGTCGGCGCGATTTTATTCGTCGGCTGCGCGGTCGGCGACGTCACCATCGAACAGGTGCTGCGGCGGATCTGGCCGTTCTACGGCGTGATGTTCGCTGTGCTGATGCTGGTCACCTATCTGCCGGCGCTGTCGCTGTGGCTGCCGCGGCTGCTGGGGCTGTGACGCCACGCGGTCGATTCCGCGCGTGGCCTCGGCTTGCATCACCGGACGCGCGAAATAAAAAAGAACAGCGCCTCGTCGCGATCGATCGTCGCGACGAGACGCTGTTCTGCGCGCATCTATTCCGCCGCGAGCACCGCGCTTTCGTGCCCAGCGCGAACCAGCCGGCCGGGCATGGCGCCTGTATGTTCGCCGCGCTCGAAGATCGGCGTGCCGGCGACCATCGTCGTCTCATAACCTTCGACGCGCTGCACGAAACGCCGCCCGCCGGCCGGCATGTCATGGACCAGTTCGGGCTTGCGCACTTTGAGTCCGTCAAAGTCGATCACGTTGATATCGGCGCGCAGTCCTGGCGCCAGCCGGCCGCGATCGGAAAAGCCGAAGAAATTCGCGGTCTCGCTGGTCTGGCGCTTGACCAGACGTTCGAGCGGCAAGCGCGGCCCGCGGCTGCGGTCGCGGCCCCAATGCATCAGCATGAAGGTCGGCACGCCGGAGTCCACGATCGAGGTGCAATGCGCGCCGCCGTCGCTCAAGCCAAGCAGGCAGGCCGGATCGTTGAGCATTTCAAAGATCGGCGCATGATCCTCGGTGACGTAGTTCACGACCGGGAAATAGAGATAGTGCGCGTCGCCGCCGGTGATGTAGTCGTAAGCGACCTCGTCCGGCGGGCGGCCTTCGCGTGCGGCGATCGCGGCGACGCTCTTCTCCGGCGCCGGCTCGTAATCCGGTGGATCGCCCATGACGTAAAAGCGCTCCCACTTGCGCGTCACCGCCTGGCGGAATTGCGCGAGCTTGGCGACGTCGGCGTCCGACGGCGCTTCGGCGAGGATCTGCGCCCGCACCTGCGGATCGCGCAGCCGCTGGCGCTGTTCCTCGATCGGCAACGATTCGATTTTTTTGTAGCTCGGCCGCACCGTGAAAGGATTGAGCGCGGTGCCGATCCCCATCATCACGCCGATCGGCCGGCCGGCAATCTGCGCCGTGAACGACAAGCCTTGCGCGCGCGCAGCGTGGGTAGCGTCAAGGAGCCGCCGCCAGCGCTGCGGATCTTCATAACGATCGGTCAGCAAGAACCAGACCGGCCGCCCGGTCTGGCGGGCGAGCTTGGTCATCCAGTTAAGCTCATAATCCTCGTCATCGAAGTCGCTGTTCATGCCGAACGCGCCCATGCCGACCGAGCCGAGCGCGGTGCCGATGCCGACGAGCTCGTCGGCGTCGGCGTCACGTGATGGCACCAGTTCGCCGTCGGGCGTCTTGTGCGAATCGGTGCGCGAGGTGGTGAAGCCGAACGCGCCGCAATGCAGCGCCTCGATCGTCAGCCGGCGCATCTCGGCGATGTCGTCCGGCGTCGCCGGCTCGCGGCGGACGGCGCGGTCGCCCATGACATAGACGCGCAGCGGCAGGTGCGCGGCTTGGGCACCGATGTCGATGGCGTGCGGCCGCTGCTCCAGCGCGTCCATGAATTGCGGAAAAGTCTCCCATTCCCAGTTCAAGCCGGCGGCGAGCACCGGATTGGGAATCTCCTCGACGCCTTCCATCAAATCCATCAGCGCGCCGCGATGGTGCTTCTTGACCGGCGCGAAGCCGACGCCACAATTGCCGAACAGGACGGTGGTGACGCCATGCCAGCACGACGGCGCCAATAGCGGGTCCCACATCGCCTGGCCGTCGTAATGGGTATGCGCGTCGACCCAGCCTGGAGTGACCAGAAGTCCGTCGGCATCGATGTCGCGCTTGGCCGGACCCTGTTTGCCGCCAACCGCGGCGATACGGCCGTTGGCGATGGCGACGTCGCCGGTAAAAGCGGCCTTGCCGGTGCCGTCAATAATGGTGCCGCCGCGAATGACGATGTCGTGCATAACCGCCGCTCCTTGGTGGGGGTCCGAATTCTAAAAATGCGCACGGACTCGTAATGGCGCATGATGCGCCCGCACCCTAGGCCGTGCAACGGGTTATTCCGCAATCCAGCCCTTTGCGCTGCGATGGACAAGGCGGCCAAAGAGCCGGCATATAGCGCCGCTTTTTAACTTCTCCGACCGTTTGGCAGTTCCCGCGTGGCCGCATCTCCCACAATCAGGCTCGGCGTCGATATCGGCGGCACCTTTACCGACGTGGCGCTTGAAGTCGGCGAGCGTCGCTACACTGCCAAGGGCTTGACCACGGTGCGCGCCCCTGAGACCGGCGTGCTCACGATCGTGCGCGCGATCATTGCCGAAGCCGGCATCAAGCCCGGCGACGTCCAACTGATCATCCATGGCACCACACTTGCGACCAACGCGCTGATCGAACGCAAGGGCGCCAAGACCGCGCTTCTCACTACCGAAGGCTTTCGCGACGTCGTTGAAATCCGTCACGAGAACAGGTTCGAGCAATACGACGTCAATATCGACCTGCCGCCGCCCTTGGTGCCGCGGCGCCTGCGCCTGCCGATCCGCGAGCGCGTCGATGCGCAAGGCAACGTGCTCGTTCCACTCGACGAAGCGAGCATGCAGCGCGCGCTTGATCGGATCGCCGCCGAAAGCATCGAGGCCGTCGCGGTCGGTTTTCTGCACAGCTTTACCAATCCGGTGCACGAGCAGCGCGTCGGCGAAGCATTGGCGCGGCATCTGCCTCACGTCGCAGTGAGCCTGTCATCGGACGTGTCGCCGGAAATGCGCGAATACGAGCGGTTTTCGACCGCCTGCGCCAACGCCTATCTGCAGCCGTTGATCGGCAGCTACCTCAGCAACCTGGTGCGGGAGCTCGAGCAATCGGGCTTGCGCTGCCCGATGCTGCTGATGACCTCGGGCGGCGGCATCACCACGACCGACACCGCGATCCGCTTTCCGGTGCGGCTCGTCGAGTCCGGACCGGCCGGCGGCGCGATCTTTGCCGCCTGTATTGCTCGCCAGCACGGGCTCGATCAGGTCGTCTCGTTCGACATGGGCGGCACCACCGCGAAAATTTGTTTCATCGATCGCGGCCGGCCGCAAACCGCGCGCGCTTTCGAAGTGGCGCGGGTCTATCGCTTCACCAAAGGCAGCGGCCTGCCGCTGCGGATCCCGGTGATCGAAATGGTCGAGATCGGCGCCGGCGGCGGGTCGATTGCGGCCGTCGATTCTCTGGGAAGAATCGCGGTCGGCCCGCAAAGCGCCGGCTCGGAGCCGGGGCCTGTTTGCTATGGCCGCGGGGGCACCGAGCCGACCGTCACCGACGCCGATCTTGTGCTCGGCCGCATCGATCCGGCCAGTTTTTCCGGCGGCAAGATGAAACTCGACGGCAGTTCCGCCCAACGGGCGATCAGCGAACGGATCGGCGCCAAGCTCAGTCTCGCCGCGGATCATGCTGCGCTTGGCATGAGTGAAGTGGTCGACGAGAACATGGCAAACGCGGCGCGCGTACACGCCATCGAAAGCGGCAAGGACTTGCGGCCGCGCACCTTGATTGCGTTCGGCGGTGCGGCGCCGCTGCATGCCGCGCGGGTCGCCGAGAAGCTTGGCATCGCTCGCGTCCTGGTGCCCGCCAATGCCGGCGTCGGCTCCGCGGTGGGGTTGTTGCGCGCGCCGGTGGCCTATGAGGTGGTGCGCGGCCGATTGATGCGGCTCTCCGGCTTCGATCCGCGAAGCGCCAACCGGCTCCTTGCCGAGATGCGCGCCGAAGCTGAAGCGATCGTCCGGCGCGGCGCGCCCGCGGCGCCGCTCGAGGAGCGTCGCGCCGCCTTCATGCGCTACCGTGGCCAAGGCCATGAGATCGCGGTCGAGCTTCCGGTGCGCGATTTCACCGCCGCCGATCGTTCGACAATCGCCACGCTGTTCGAGGATGCTTATCGCCGCCTCTACAGCCGGCCGATTCCGGGCGTCGACATCGAGATGCTGAGCTGGGTGGTCACGGTAAGCGCGCCGGCGGAAGGCGAGTTGGCAAAGCCGATGCCGATAAAGCCGAGCGAGGCGAAACCGCGCGCGCAGCGTCCGCTGTTCGATCCGCAGAGCGGCGAATTCCAGAACGTTCCGATCTATTGGCGGCGTGAGCTTGCGCCGGGCGCCAGGATTGCCGGCCCCGCGGTGATCGCCGAGGACGACACGTCCACAGTGATCAGTCCTCTGTTCGAGGCGGAACTCGACACATTCGGCTATATTGCGCTGACCCGCCGCGAGGTTTGATGTCATGGTCGCCCGCCCCAACGCCGCGCTCGCGCAGATCCATACCCAGATCATGTGGAACCGGCTGATCGCCGTCGTCGAGGAGCAGGCGCAGACCATGCTGCGCACGGCATTTTCAACGTCAGTGCGCGAAGCCGGCGATCTTTCAGCCGGCGTCTTCGACCGGCATGGCCGGATGCTCGCGCAAGCGGTGACCGGCACGCCCGGTCACGTCAATTCGATGGCCAACGCGGTCAAATATTTTCTCGACGTCTATCCGCTCGCGACGATGAAACCGGGTGACCATTACATCACCAACGACCCATGGCTTACCTCGGGCCATCTGCACGACATCACCGTTGTGACCCCGAGCTTTTATCGCGGCCAGGCCGTCGCACTGTTCGCCAATACCATTCATGTCGTCGATATCGGCGGGCTTGGCATGGGACCCGATGGCCGCCAGGTGTTCGAGGAAGGCCTGGCTATACCGATCATGCCGCTCGCGCGCGAAGGCCGCATGAGCGAGGATTTGCTGCGGCTCGTTCGCGCCAATGTGCGCGAACCGCTGCAGGTCGAAGGCGACATCTATGCCTGCGCCGCCTGCAATGACGAGGGCAGCAGGCGGTTGATCGAGATGATGGACGAATTCGAGATCGCCAATCTCGACCGGCTTGGCGACACCATCGTCGAAGCCTCGCGCGAGACC
>JBQCCX010000178.1:0-3117 GCA_051961815.1 Xanthobacteraceae bacterium | reverse complement strand
TCGGTGTACCGCTCCTCGAAGCATATTTACGCGCAGGTGATCGATGACGACCGCGGCATTACGCTCGCTTCGGCCTCTTCGATCGAAAAATCGACGCGCGAGACGATCAAGACCGGCGCCAGCGTCGATGCGGCCAAAGCGGTCGGCAAACTGATCGCCGAACGCGCCAAGGAGAAGGGCGTCACCGACGTGGTGTTCGATCGCGGCGCCTATCTCTATCACGGCCGGGTCAAGGCGTTGGCCGAGGCGGCGCGCGAAGGCGGATTGAATTTCTGAGGACGGAACAAACGATGGTAGATCAACATGGCGCGTGAATCCCGCGAGCGCAGAAACGAAGACCGCGACAGCGAGTTCGTCGACAAACTCGTGCACATCAACCGCGTTGCCAAAGTCGTCAAGGGCGGCCGCCGGTTCGGCTTTGCCGCGCTTGTCGTCGTCGGCGACCAAAAGGGCCGGGTCGGATTCGGTCACGGCAAAGCGCGCGAGGTGCCGGAAGCAATCCGCAAGGCGACCGACGCCGCCAAGCGCGGCCTCACCCGTGTGCCGTTGCGTGAGGGCCGCACCTTGCATCACGACGTCTCCGGCCGCCATGGCGCCGGTCGCGTCTATCTGCGCGCCGCGCCGCCCGGCACCGGCATCATTGCCGGCGGCCCGATGCGCGCGGTGTTCGAAACGCTCGGCATGCAGGACGTGGTGGCAAAGTCGATCGGTACCTCGAACCCGTACAACGTCGTGCGCGCCACGTTCGACGCGCTCAAACGTCAGGATTCGCCACGCTCGGTCGCTGCGCGCCGCAACGTCAAGGTTTCGACCCTGCAGGCGCGCCGTCGCGATGTCGATGCCGAAGCCCCCGCCGACTAGTAAGGATCATGCGATGAGCGCCGAAAAGCACAGCGGCAAAACCGTCAAAGTCCGCCAGACCGGCAGCCCAATGCGGCGGCATTTCAGTCAGCGCCAGACGCTGGTCGGGCTCAAGCTCAACAAAATCGGCCGCGTCGCCGAACTCGTCGACACGCCCGCGACCCGCGGCATGATCGCCAAGGTCGCGCATCTGGTCGAGGTGGTGGAGAAGGAATAATCCCGTCATGGCCGGGCTCGTCCGGCCATCCACGTCTCGTTTGGAATGCAAGACGTGGAGGCTCTTCGAACGGCTATGGCCGGGCATGACGATACAGAAGCGGAGTCTGCAATGAAACTTCACGAACTCGCCGCCCGGCCCGGCTCGCGCAAGGTCCGCAAGCGGATCGGCCGCGGCATCGGTTCGGGCACGGGCAAGACCGGCGGCCGCGGCGGCAAGGGCCAGACCGCGCGCTCGGGCGTGCGCATCAAAGGTTTCGAGGGCGGCCAGATGCCGCTGCACCGCCGCTTGCCGAAGCGCGGTTTCAAAAACACGATGTTCGCGCTCAAGCTCAACGAGGTGAATCTCGGCCGCATCCAGGCGGCGATCGATGCCGGCGCGCTCGATTCGGCGGCCAAGATCGATGTCGCAGCGCTGGTCAAAGCCGGCATCGTGCGGCGCGCCAAGGACGGCATCCGGCTCCTCGGCGCTGGCGAGATCAAGGCCAAGGTCGCGCTTGCGGTCTACGGCGCCTCGAAATCGGCGGTCGCCGCAGTGGAAAAAGCTGGCGGCAGCGTCGAAATACTGGCGCCAAAGCCGCAGACGAGCGAACAGGCGGCCTGATGCCTATATAGGCCCGACACGGAGCGTTGGCCGATGGTCTCTGCAGCGGAACAACTGGCAGCGAATCTGAACTTCTCGGCGCTCGTCAAAGCCGAAGAGCTGAAGAAACGGATCTGGTTCACGCTGGGTGCGCTCCTGGTCTATCGGCTGGGCACCTACATCCCGCTGCCGGGCATCGATCCGGCCGCGTGGGATCAGATTTTCCAATCGCAGGCCGGCGGCATTTTGGGAATGTTCAACATGTTCGCCGGCGGCGGCATTCACCGCATGGCGATCTTCGCCTTGAATATCATGCCGTACATCTCCGCCTCGATCATCATTCAGTTGATGACGACGGTTTCGCCCACCCTCGAACAGCTCAAGAAAGAGGGCGAGGCCGGGCGGAAGATGATCAACCAGTATACCCGCTACCTCACCGTCTTCCTCGCCGCATTCCAGGCCTGGGGCATTGCCATCGGCCTTGAAGGCGCCGGCGCCCGCGTGGTCACCGATCCCGGCCTGTTCTTTCGCATCTCCACCGTAATCACGCTCACCGGTGGCACCATCTTTTTGATGTGGCTTGGCGAGCAAATTACCCAGCGCGGCATCGGCAACGGCACCTCGCTGATCATCATGTCGGGTATCGTTGCGCAATTGCCGTCGGCGATCGCCGGCACGCTCGAACTCGGCCGCCAGGGCGCGCTTTCGACCGGGCTGATCCTTATCGTGCTGGTGATGGCGGTCGCCGTTATCGCGTTCATCGTGTTTATGGAGCGCGCACAGCGGCGGCTGTTGATCCAATATCCCAAGCGACAGGTCGGCAATCGCATGTTCGAGGGCCAATCTTCGCATCTACCGCTCAAGCTCAACACGTCGGGCGTCATTCCGCCGATCTTCGCCTCGTCGCTGCTGCTGTTGCCAACCACGCTTGCCAGCTTTACCTCGGGCCAGGGGCCGGGATGGCTCACCACCATCACTACCCAACTCGCGCACGGGCGGCCGTTGTTTCTGTTGCTCTATGTCGGGCTGATCGTGTTTTTCGCGTTCTTCTATACGGCAATCGTGTTCAACCCGACCGAAACCGCCGACAATCTGAAGAAGCACGGCGGCTTCATTCCCGGCATCCGGCCCGGCGAGCGCACGGCCGAATATATCGACTACGTATTGTCGCGAATTACCGTCGTCGGCGCAGCCTATCTCGCGGTGGTTTGTTTGTTTCCGGAAATGCTGATTTCCTACGCTGCGGTGCCGTTCTATTTCGGCGGCACCTCGCTCCTCATCGTGGTGAGCGTGACCATGGATACGGTGGCGCAGGTGCAGGGCTATCTGTTGGCGCACCAATATGAAGGTCTGATCAAGCGCTCGAAACTGCGGGGGCGCCGTCGATGAGACTGATCCTGCTCGGCCCGCCGGGGGCTGGCAAAGGAACACAAGCCCAGCGTCTCGCCGCCAAACAC
>JBQCCX010000177.1:0-30655 GCA_051961815.1 Xanthobacteraceae bacterium | reverse complement strand
CAATACTCAACCCGGCATGACCGAAACCTCGCTCGTGCCTGAACTGGCTGCCTATGCGGGCATCACGTTCGATGAGCTGGTGCAATGGATGGTGGAGGACGCCTCGACCAACCGCTGAAGCGGTCGGGGCAATCAGCGACAAGATGGTTCGGCGCTCCGGTTGACGAGCCGGACTGCGCGCGCGTCGAAGCCGATCAGGACCTCGCAAATGGTTTCGGCTTTGCCGTCGGCAGCCGCCGGATGCGGCGTTGGGCCGCTCGCTTAAGCCAAGTTCCCCAGGGCGCCGGGGTTGCCGCATCGCTGCTGCTGCTTGGCGGGACGCTGGCTTACGGCGCAATCGCTGGCGGCCACGTGGCCGCCGTCACTGATTGGCTCAAAGGTGCGCGCGACAATGCCGCCAATGCACTCGGCTTTGGCATTGCCGCGGTCTCCGTCAGCGGCGGCAATCAGATCAACCGCGAGCAGGCGCTGGCCTTGGCCGGAGTCACCGGCCGCTCGACACTGTTATTTTTCGATGCTGAAACCGCGCGGGCCCGGCTCCTAGCCAACCCGTGGATCGCCGACGCCGCCGTCCTCAAGCTCTATCCGGATCGCCTGCTGATCACGCTGACCGAACGCCGCGCCTTTGCGCTGTGGCAGCGCAATGGCCAAATCAACGTCATTGCCGAGGACGGCACGGTACTGCAGCCGTTTGTCGAGGACCGCTATCGCGGACTGCCGCTCGTGGTCGGCAGCGGCGCCGAGCGCCGCGCCAAGGACTTTGTCGGCCTCATCGATCGCTATCCGGAAATTCGCTCAGCGGTCCGCGCCTCGGTCCTGGTTGCCGATCGCCGCTGGAACCTGCGACTGACGAACGGCCTCGATGTCCGGCTTCCCGAACGCGATCTGCAAGCTGCGCTCGAGCGCCTGGTCAAACTGGATCACGACAAAAAACTGCTGTCGCGCGACATCACGAGCATCGATCTGCGGCTACCCGACCGAGTGACGGTTCGTTTGTCCGATGCCGCGGCGCAGGCGCGCGACGAGGCATTCAAGGCCAATCAAAAAAAGAAAAAGGGCGGCGACGCATGAACGCGCTCGGTCACGGCGTGACACCGAAGATGAGGCCGATTCCGGCGCGGCGCAGCGTTGTCGTCGCTGCGCTCGACGTGGGCTCGTCCAAAGTTGTTTGCCTGATCGGCCGGCTTCGTCCCCATGGACCGCAACAGGTTCTCACCCGGCGCAGCCATTCCGTCGAGGTGATCGGATTCGGCCACACGGTTGCGCGTGGGACCAAAGCCGGCACCGTCATCAATTTGGTGCAGGCCGAGGACGCGATCCGCTGCGCCGTTGATGCCGCCGAGCGCATGGCTTCGGTCGAAATCGAATCGGTCGTGCTGTCGATATCCTCGGGCCGGCCGTCAAGCGAGCTGTTCGCTGCCGAGATTGAGATCCTGGGCTCCGCGGTGTCGGAGAACGATATTGCGCGCGTTTTGGCGGCTGGCGGCCGCCATTCGCTGCGCGACGGCCGCGCTATCCTGCACTCCTTGCCGGTCGGCTATTCCATCGACGGGGTCAGCGGCGTTCGCGACCCGCGCGGCATGCTTGGCGCACGGTTCGGCGTCGACATGCACGTGGCGACCACCGATGTCACCGCCGCCCGCAACTTGATGCTCGCGGTGGAGCGCTGTCATCTCGACGTCGAGGCCATGGCAGCCGCTCCTTATGTCGCGGGGCTCGCAGTCCTTGCCGACGACGAAGCCGATTTGGGCGCGGCCGTGGTCGATATGGGCGCCGGCACCACCACAATTGCGGCCTTCCAAGCCGGACGGCTGGTCCACATCGACGGTTTTGCGCTCGGCGGTCACCACGTCACCATGGACTTGGCGCGCGGGCTGAATGCCCGGATCACCGACGCCGAGCGAATCAAAACACTTTATGGCACTGTGCTTGGCGGAGGATCGGACGAACGTGACATGATCACGGTCCCGCCGCTTAACGAGCATGAGCGCGAGCAGGCGCAATTCGTGTCGCGGGCGACGCTCGTGAGCATCATCAAGCCACGCGTCGAGGAAATCCTCGAAATGGTGCGGGACCGCTTGGCAGCTTGCCCGATCGCGGCCGATCGGCGCGGTCATGTGGTTCTGACCGGCGGCGCCAGCCAGCTCAACGGCCTGCCGGAACTGGCGGCCCGGTTGATCGGACGTCCGGTGCGGCTCGGCCGTCCACTCGGCATCGCCGGCTCACCGGATGCGGCGAAAGGCCCGGCCTTTGCGGTCGCAGCGGGCCTGCTCGTCTACCCGCAAGCGGCGCATCTCGAACATTTCGAAGCGCGACGGAAGCGGCAACTCATGACCGGCACGGGCGGCTATTTCGCCCGCGTCGGACGATGGCTTCGCGAGAGTTTCTGATGGCCCTCAGAAGCGAAGCTCGAAAATCTCAGCGACCGGTGGCGGACCGGACGGGCCCGGGCGTGAAGCACGCTCGCGCGAGAAAAAAGAGGCAATCATGACCATCAATCTGAACATCCCGGATATCCGTGAGCTGAAACCCCGCATCACCGTGTTCGGGGTTGGCGGCGCGGGCGGCAACGCGGTCAACAATATGATCAGCGCGGGCCTGCAAGGCGTCGATTTCGTCGTCGCCAATACCGACGCGCAGGCGCTCACCATGTCGAAGGCCGAACGGGTCATCCAGATGGGGGTGCAGGCGACCGAGGGGCTTGGCGCCGGCTCGCAGCCCGATGTGGGCCGCGCCGCGGCCGAAGAGGTCATTGACGAAATCCGCGATCATCTGTCCGGCGCGCATATGTGCTTCGTCACCGCAGGGATGGGCGGCGGCACCGGCACCGGCGCTGCCCCGATCATCGCCAAGACGGCGCGTGAACTCGGGATACTCACGGTCGGCGTGGTCACCAAGCCCTTCCACTTCGAGGGCCAGCGGCGCATGCGCACCGCCGACGGCGGCATTACCGAATTGCAAAAATGCGTCGACACGCTCCTGATCATTCCCAATCAGAATCTGTTTCGCGTCGCCAACGAGAAGACGACATTCGCCGACGCTTTTGCGCTAGCGGATCAGGTTCTTTATTCCGGGGTGGCCTGCATCACCGACCTGATGGTCAAGGAAGGTCTGATCAATCTCGACTTTGCCGACGTTCGTGCCGTCATGCGCGAGATGGGCAAGGCGATGATGGGGACCGGCGAGGCCGAGGGCGACAAGCGCGCCTTGACCGCGGCCGAAGCGGCGATCTCGAATCCGCTGATCGACGATGCGTCGATGAAGGGCGCCCGAGGCCTTTTGATCTCGATCACCGGCGGCCGGGATCTCACACTCTATGAAGTCGATGAAGCCGCCACCCGGATTCGCGAAGAGGTGGACCAGGACGCCAATATCATCGTCGGCGCCACCTTCGATGAAAGCCTGGACGGCATGATCCGGGTCTCCGTCGTGGCAACGGGGATTGATCAGGCCCTGTCGCAGCGTCCGGTCCTTTCCGGGCTGAGCGAGTCCCGGCTCGCCGATATCGGGCCGCGGCTGCGCGCGGAAAAGCACAGGGATGCCGAGCGCGTCGAGCGAGCCGCTCCGGCCGGACCGGCACATGCCGCATCCGTCAGCATGAATGCCTCGATCGAATCAGCGGCCAAGGCGGCAATCGCCGCAGCGGTCGAGGACGTCACGATTCGTCCGCTCGCGCCTAAACCGTCCTTGTTTATCGATCCGGCGGCGAACGAGGCGGAAGCCGAAGAGGAGACGGCATTTATTCCGCCGCAGCCCGAACGAATGCCGATGCGTGCGCCGCGCATGCCGCGAATCGACGAACTGCCACTGCCGGCGCAAAACGAGATTCGCGCCCGGCGCGGCGAGCTTGCCGACGATCACCATCCGGAAAAACGGCAGCGCTCGCTGCTGCAGCGGCTGGCATCGGTCGGCTTGGGCCGGCGCGAGGAAACAACCGCAAAATCGCAGCCGCCGGCACCGCGGTCGGCCCCGGTCGCCGGCATACCGACGGCTGATCGCTTGCCGGGTCGACCGATGCCGCGGCCCAGCGAGCCGCGCCCCGAACCGGTCTCCGAATACGCCAAGCGGACCATGCCGCAGGGACTGGACCATCATGGCCGGGCGAGCGCTGTGCATAACTCGCCCGAAGCGGATCAACTCGACATTCCTGCCTTCCTGCGCCGGCAGGCGAACTGACGAAACGGCGGCCCCTCGCCTCCGCCAGCGGGGGGTCGTCTTGCATGGGCCGCAGCCGGCCTGACCTAAGCTTTTGTTTTTACAGGATTGCTTGTACATCCCGGCGCTGCCATCCAAACCCGGGTGGCGGCGCCGCTTTAACATTTGACCTTGGCTTCAGCGCTCCGCTCGACCCGATTTTGGGCAAGGTCCGGTCCGGAGTGCGGCCGGAAAAAGGTAACAGTCGGTAAGAAACCGTGAATTGGCCTCTTGGCGATGCAGCATTAGGCTTTGCGCGTCGAGGGGATGTTGCGGGGGATTCGTGTCGGTAGGCCCATTTGCGGCCACCCCCAAAATTGTAATCTGCAAGCGTTCCCCTCCCGTTGGGGTGGCCGTGTTCGCGATGCGTTGAGCGCGCGGAGTGGCCGTGAGGTGTGGGGCAAAAGCATGACGTGGGGCGTGCCGGTCGGCAGGCAGACGACGCTGCGGCATCATGTGACCGTCGCCGGTGTCGGGGTCCATTCCGGCTTACCCGCCAGCATCACACTGCATCCGGCCGAGGCCGATAGCGGCATCGTATTCGCCTGCTGCGGTACCAACGGCCAATCCGATCGTGAATTGCGGGCCAATTTCCGCTCCGTTACCGCTACCGAATTCGCAACCGTGCTTGGCGACAAACACGGGCCGGCCGTATCGACAACCGAACACGTTTTGGCCGCGCTGCACGCTCTTGGCGTCGACAACGCCGTTATCGAGGTCGACGGTCCGGAAATTCCGATCATGGACGGCAGCGCCGCGCCGTTCGTCGCTGCGATCGATCAGGTCGGCATTGCCGCGCTGACGCCCCTCCGTCGCTACATCCAGGTGCTCAAGCCGGTGCGCGTCGCCAGGGGCGAGAGCTACGGCGAATTGCGGCCCTACTTGCGCGGCCTGAGAATCGAGACCGAAATCGAGTTTGATCATCCGCTGATCGGCCGTCAGACGCTCGCCGTCGATGTCGATCCGGCTCTATTCCGTCGCGACTTGGCCCGGGCCCGCACCTTCGGATTCATGCGCGATGTTGCCAAGCTGTGGAGCGCCGGTTACGCGCTGGGCGCTTCGTTCGACAATACGGTGGTCGTCGCCGAGGATCGGATCCTCAACCCCGAAGGCGTGCGCTATCCCGACGAATTCGTTCGCCACAAGGTGGTGGATGCGATCGGGGATCTGGCCTTATCGGGAGCGCCGTTGATCGGCGCCTATCGGACTGTCCGCGGCGGCCATAAGCTCAATCATGCGGTGTTGACCGCCTTAATGGCGGATCGCAGCGCCTGGACCTATGTGGAAATGCCCGAGACGCGGCGTCCACGCGGCCATGCCGAACTGGGCATCGGTTTCGCGCTCCCCGCTTACGGGCCGGACGTCTCCTAAAAGGCTTAATTTCCGCGCCTTAATCCGGGCCGATTGTCGGCCTTAATTGCTGTATTCTCATAGGGCTGCGGGTGTCGCTCAGGCGAGGCGCGGCGGTCGGGACGGGGCTCGAATTACACCGATGACGGCGCGGTTGCGAGGATCGCCAAGGTCCGCAGGTGGAATGCCCGCGCGAGTTTCGTGGCTCGCGGCGGCGCTTATCCTCATTCCGCTGGCGCTGCCGCTGGCCGGTTGCGGCAGCTTGTTCGGTAAGGACGACGATTACGTTCCCGAAAACCCCGCCGACTCGCTCTACAATCAGGGCCTCTACCTCCTGAACACCAAGCAGGATTACAAGGAAGCGGCCAAGAAATTCGACGAGGTTGATCGGGAAAATCCATACTCGGAATGGGCCCGCAAGGCGCTGTTGATGTCGGCTTACGCCTACTACCAGGCCGAACAGTATGACGAGTGCGTCAATTCGGCGAAACGCTATGTGACGCTGCATCCCGGCAGTCCCGACGCCGCTTACGCGCAGTACCTGATCGGGTCGTCTTATTACGATCAGATTCTTGACGTCTCACGTGATCAGGCTCGCGCCGAGAAGGCCATCGACGCGCTGCAGCAAGTCGTGCGCAAATATCCGAGCAGTGAATATGCGATCAGCGCGCAGAAAAAAATCAGCATGGCGCGCGATCAGATCGCCGGCAAGGAAATGGATGTCGGGCGCTTTTATCTCAACAAGCGCGACTTCATCGGCGCCATCAACCGCTTCAAGGTCGTGGTGACCCAGTATCAGACCACCCGGCACGTCGAAGAGGCCCTGATGCGGCTGAGCGAATGTTACGTCGCGCTCGGCATCATCGACGAGGCGCAGACGGCCGCCGCGGTGCTCGGGCACAATTTCCCTGACAGCGGCTGGTACAAGGACGCTTATCGGCTGGTGAAGACTGCCGGCGGCGAGCCCACTACCGAGAACAAGGGGTCATGGATCAGCCGCGCCTTCCAGAAAATGGGGCTGACGACCTCGCAAAACGGCTGACGTTCGGACGTCGGAGATCAGAGGACAGACAACAGAATCGCGAATATCATCTGACCTCCGATCTCTGACCTCCGACATCTGACATCCGAATGCTCGCCCGGCTCTCCATCCGCGACATCGTTCTTATCGACCGGCTGGACATCGACTTCGGCTCCGGCCTGGCCGTGCTGACCGGCGAGACCGGCGCCGGAAAATCGATCCTGCTCGACGCGTTTGCCCTTGCGCTCGGCGCCCGCGGCGACGCCGCCCTGGTACGCGAGAGTGCCGAGCAGGGCCAGGTCATCGCCGCTTTTGACATCGGCCAGAATCACCCGGCGCGCCGGCTTCTGGCCGATAACGGCCTCGGCGAGGAGGACGAGCTCATTTTGCGGCGGGTGCAATTTGCCGACGGCCGCACCCGCGCCTTCATCAACGATCAGCCGGTCAGCGTGCAGGTGCTCCGCGCGCTCGGCGCCGCGCTCGTCGAAATCCACGGCCAGCACGATGAACGTGCCTTTGTCGAAGCAGCCACGCATCGGCGCCTGCTCGATGCCTATGGCGGCATCGAGGGCGATGCCGCCGCAGTCGCGGAGCTGTGGGCGCAATGGCGCGAGCGCGAAGCGGCGGTGCAAAGTCATCGTGCCGACGTTGAGCGCGCCAGCCGCGAGGCCGAATGGCTGCGCCATGCCGTCGAAGAGCTGAGCCGTCTGGCGCCGCAAGTCGGCGAGGAATCCGCGCTCGCGGAGCGACGCGCCATCATGATGGCGGCCGAGAAAGTCGCCGAGGATCTGCGTTCGACGCACGACAGTCTTGCCGGGCCAAATTCGCCGGTGCCCCCGCTGGCGACCGCCGTGCGGCGCCTCGAGCGGCGCGCGGCACAGGCGCCGACACTGGTCGAACCGGTGACGAAAGCCATCGATACGGCGCTCGCGGCGCTTGATGAGGCGCGTTTGCAGCTGGAACAGGCGTTGCAACTCGCCGACTACGACCCGCAGGAACTGGAAAAGATCGAGGAGCGCCTGTTCGCGTTGCGCGCCGCCGGGCGCAAGTACAACGCATCGGTCGATCAGCTCGCGGGTTTGGCCCGCCGCTACGAAACCGACCTGGGATTGATCGATGCCGGAGCCGAGCGGCTCGTCGTACTGGAACGCGAGGCGCGTGAGGCGTCGGCGCGCTATCGCGCGGCCGCCCAACAACTGTCGGCGGCCCGCCGGCGTGCGGCGCAGTCGCTCGACAAAGCGGTGAACACCGAGCTCAAGCCGCTCAAGCTGGAACGAGCGGAGTTCTCGACCGAGATCGCCAGCGAAGGCGAGGGTCCCAACGGCATCGACCGAATTGAGTTCTGGGTTCGCACCAATCCGGGGACACGACCGGGTCCGTTGATGAAAGTAGCGTCCGGCGGCGAGCTCGCCCGTTTTTTGCTGGCGCTCAAAGTCGTGCTGGCCGACCGCGGTTCGGCGCCGACTTTGGTATTTGACGAAATCGACACCGGCGTCGGCGGCGCAGTCGCCGACTCGATCGGTGTGCGGCTCGCCCGCCTCGCTGCCGGCGTGCAGGTGGTCGCGGTAACCCATGCACCCCAAGTGGCGGCGCGGGCCGAGCGGCATTACCTCATCACCAAGGATGCGTTCGCCCGCGGCAAGCGGGTTGCCACCCGGATCGCCGAACTGGAAGGCGAACGCCGGCGTGAGGAGATCGCACGCATGCTCGCGGGCGCGGAAATCACCGCCGAGGCCCGCGCCGCTGCCGAGCGCCTGATCCGCGCCGCGGGCTAGTACACAATCCCCGCACGCGTGGCTATCAATTCCGGGCGGTTCCGGCCGGACCCGGAACGATGGATGATCGGCAGCAGAATGGCAGCAAAGGACAGTTCGAAACTCCCGGTGGATGACCTCACCGCCGCACAGGCCAAGGCCGAACACGCGCGGCTGGAAGCCGAAATCGCCGCCCATGACCGCCGCTACTACCAGGAGGACGCGCCGAGCGTCAGCGACGCCGAATACGACCGGCTGCGGCAGCGTTACGGCGCCATCGAGGCGCGTTTTCCGCAGCTGCGCTCCGCAACGAGCCTCACGCAACGCGTCGGCGCCGCACCGTCGGCGCGATTTGCCAAGGTGCGCCATGCCATGCCGATGCTCTCACTCGACAACGCCTTCGCCGAAGACGACGTCCGCGACTTCGTCGGCCGCATCCGCCGGTTTTTGCGGCTGTCCGACGACGAGGAGATCGCATTTTCCGCCGAACCGAAAATCGACGGACTGTCGATGTCGCTCCGCTACGAACGCGGCAGGCTCACCACCGGCGCGACCCGCGGCGACGGCAATGAAGGCGAAGACGTCACCGCGAATATCAAAACCCTCGCCGACGTTCCGCAGCAGCTCAAAGGCAGCGGCATTCCGGCGATCTGCGAGGTGCGCGGCGAAGTCTATATGACCAAACACGCGTTCCTCGCGTTGAACAAGCGTCAGGCCGAAGGCGGCGGCCAGATCTTTGCCAATCCGCGCAATTCGGCGGCCGGCTCGCTGCGCCAGAAAGATCCTTCGGTCACCGCGTCGCGGCCGCTTGGCTTTTTCGCCTATGCGTGGGGTGAGATGAGCGAGATGCCGGCCGGCACGCAGTCCGGCATGATCAAATGGTTCGAGGCGTGCGGCTTTAAGACCAATCCGCTGACCAAACTGTGCCGCGGGCTCGATGCTCTGCTGAAATTTCACCACCACATCGAGGCGCAACGGGGCGCGCTCGACTACGACATCGACGGGGTCGTCTACAAAGTCGATCGGCTCGGCTGGCAGCAGCGGCTTGGTTTCGTCTCGCGCTCGCCGCGCTGGGCGATTGCGCACAAATTTCCGGCCGAGCGCGCCATTACGCTCCTCAAGGACATCGAAATCCAGATCGGCCGCACCGGCGCGCTGACGCCGGTCGCCAAGCTCGAGCCGGTCACCGTCGGCGGCGTCGTTGTGCAGAACGCGACCTTGCACAACGCCGACGAAATCGCGCGGCTCGACGTGCGCATCGGCGATACTGTCGAGATTCAACGGGCCGGCGACGTCATTCCGCAGGTGCTAGGCGTCATCGCGGAGAAGCGTCCACGCGGCGCCAAGGTTTACGAATTTCCCAAACGCTGCCCATGCCCGCTGCACAGCGAAGTGGTTCGCGACCAGATCGCAACCGGCGAGCAAGGCGCGATCGCTCGCTGCACCGGCGAATTCGCCTGTCCCTATCAGGCGGTCGAGCACCTCAAGCATTTCGTTTCGCGCCGTGCTTTCGACATTGACGGGCTTGGCGACAAGCAGATCGAACTCTTTTACGAAAAGGAGTGGGTCAAGGAGCCAGCCGAGATTTTCACGCTGGAGGACCGCAACAACAAAATCCATCTGCAAGACGTCGAGGGTTTCGGCGAAACCTCGGTCCGCAACCTGTTTTCCGCGATCGCGGCGCGGCGTGAGATCGCGCTGGAGCGCTTCATTTACGCGCTCGGCGTCCGCCATGTCGGCGAGACCACGGCCGTGGCGCTGGCGCGCGGCTATGGCAACTGGAAGGCCTTCCACGATGCCTGTCTCAACCTCGCCAAAGACGACCAAGACGTGCGGGCCGACATGGACGCGCTCGATCAGATTGGCGATACCGTGATCGACAGCCTGCGCGATTATTTCGGCGAAGCCCACAATCGCCGCCGCGTTGAACGCCTCGCCGAACAAGTCAAGATTCGCGAGGCGGCAAAGCCGCGCAGCGATTCCGCGGTCGCCGGCAAGACCGTAGTGTTTACCGGCACGCTCGAGACCATGACGCGCGACGAGGCTAAGGCTTCCGCCGAGCGGCTCGGGGCCAAGGTCTCGGGCTCGGTGTCGAAGAAAACCGATTACGTCGTCGCCGGTCCCGGGGCCGGCTCAAAATTGGCCGAAGCAAAAAAGCTCGGCGTCACCGTTCTGACCGAGGACGAGTGGAGCAAGCTGATCCGCTAGTTTCCCAGCGACAGCGCCGTTCAGATTCGCCCCAGTAGCGCCAGAATGATGATGATGACGAGTATCAGTCCGATCCCGCCGCCCGGATAATAGCCCCAGCCGGAGCTGTAGGGCCAAGTCGGTAACGCGCCGATTAACAACAGGATCAGAACAATAATCAGAATGGTCGATAACATGGTGTTGCCTCGGGTTTTCCACCGCACGCAAACAAACGTCCGCTCGGCGCAAAAGTTCCGTTTCAGAATCGGCGGCGAACGTGCTCGGGAGCTTTAACTTTTCAACGGTGCGCAGGCAGTATCGAGCCAGACGCGGGTCTGATCATCGAGCAGTGGCACCAAGGTTTCGCGCACGCCGGCGTGATAATCGTCCAGCCAGGCGATCTCTTCCGCCGTCATCAGCGACGACTCGACAAGCCGGCGGTCGATCGGGGCTAGCGTCAGCGTCTCGAAGGCGTTCGACGGCTTCTCCGCATCGGCAACCGTCGGCGCTTCGATGACGAGCAGCAGATTTTCGATGCGGATGCCATAGGCGCCGGCGCGATAATAGCCCGGCTCATTCGACAAGATCATGCCGCGCTTAAGCGGCGCGGTGCCCAGTTTGGAAATCCGCGCCGGGCCCTCGTGGACCGACAAATAACTGCCCACGCCATGGCCGGTGCCATGATCGAAATCGAGCCCGTCACGCCACAGAAATTGCCGCGCCAGCGGATCGAGCTGGGCGCCGGTGGTGCCGTCGGGAAACACCGCGCGGGCGATTGCGATGTGGCCCTTGAGCACCAGCGTGAAGTTCTTGCGCATATCCGCGTCCGGCACACCGACAGCAATCGTGCGGGTGATGTCGGTGGTGCCGTCTTCGTATTGTCCGCCGGAATCGATCAGAAACAGTTCGCCAAGCGCGATGCGCCGGTTGCTCCGGCGGGTGACGCGGTAGTGCACGATCGCGCCGTCCGGTCCGGCGCCGGCGATGGTCGGAAACGAGATGTCTTTCAATAACCCGGTATCGCGCCGGAAATTTTCCAGCGCCTCCACCGCGTCAATCTCGGTCAGCTTGCCGACCGGCGCTTGCGCATCGAACCAGGCCAAAAATCGCGTCACGGCGGCGCCGTCACGGCGCTGTGCGGCGCGCGCGCCAGCGATCTCGGCGGCATTCTTCACGGCCTTCATGGGTGCGATCGGATCGGCGGCGCGAATGATTGTGCCGCCGTCCTCGCTGACTGCCCGTGCGATGGCGTCGGCGCACGAAGCCGGATCGAGCATCACCGCACACCCGGCTTTGCCGAGCGCAGCCAGGTCTTTTCCGAAATCGCCTGGAGCGCGAAGCGCGGCCAGCATGTCCAGCCGCGCGCGCGCGGTGGCGTCGCGCTTGGGGGGGTCGCTATAGATCGCCGGCCGGCCGGCGCGCTGCACGATGGCAAATGCGAGCACCACTGGCACATGCGGCACATCGTGCCCGCGGATATTGAACAACCAGGACACCGCTTGCGGAGCGGACACGATCAGCGCGTCGGCGCGCTTGCCGAATGCTTCGCGCACGCGCGCGAGCTTGGCGGCGGCCTCTTCGCCGGCATAGCGCAGATCGTGCAGCGTCACGGCGCCGAGCGGCGGCTGCGGGCGCTTTTGCCACAATGGATCAAGCGGATTGTCGGCAATGGCAACGAGACTGGCGCCAGCCGCCTCGGCCGCTTTGGCGAGCCGTTCGGCGCCGTCGAGCGTATGCAGCCACGGCGAATAGCCAAGCTTGGCGCCTGCGGGGAGATTCTCCTCGATCCAGGCCGCGGGCGGATGTTCGATCAGGTGTTCGACGGCGAAGGCCGCGGTATCGATCTCCTCGCGCACCTGCACCAGGTAGCGGCCGTCGACGAAAATCGCCGCGCGGTCGGCGAGCACGATGGCGAGCCCGGCCGAACCGGTGAAACCGGTCAGCCAGGCGAGGCGCTCGGCGCAAGGCGGTACATATTCGTTCTGATAGCGATCCGCGCGCGGCACGATAAAGCCGTCGAGCCCGCGGCGTTTCAATTCAGCGCGCAGCCCGGCGAGGCGCGGGGCGCTCGTGCCACGCTCGGTGCGGTCCTCGAACGATTGGTATTGGGCTTGCGGCATCATCAGCAGTCTAGTTTTCTCTCCGCTGAAAGGGGAGAGCGCCGGAGCGCCTGAGCACCAAAGTGGTCCAGCCGTCGACGGCGATGCGGCGCTCAAGGGTGAAATGCGGATAGGCAGCGCGGGCGGCCGCGGCTTGGGCATTCAACAGGCCGGAGAGAATAATGCGGCCGCGCGGCGCGACGATCCGGGTCAGCGGCGCCGCCAACCTTTGCAGGGGCGCCAGAAGGATATTGGCAAAAACCATATCGAACGGCGCGCCAGCGTGAATGTCCGCCGCCGCGACACCATTGGCGCGGCAGACCCGCACCAAGGGAGCGCTGCCATTGAGGCGCGCGTTGTCTCGCGCGATCTGCACGGCCTGCGCATCGATATCGCTCGCCAGCACGCCGCGGCGAAAAGCGCGCGCGGCAGCGATCGCCAGCACGCCGCTGCCGGTGCCGAGATCGAGAATGCGCTTTGCTTTTGCGCGCTTGCACAGTCGATCCAGCGCCAACAGGCAGCCGCGCGTCGAACCGTGTTGGCCGGTACCGAAGGCAAGCGCGGCGTCGATCTCGATGGCGATCCGGTTCGGCGCCGCGCGGCCGCGATCGTGCCCGCCATGCACGACGAAACGTCCGGCCGTGATCGGCTTTAAGGCGAGCAGGCTTTCCGCCACCCAGTCCTTGGCGGCGATTCGCTCGAAGCGCAGCCCATCGGCAATTTTGGCTCCGGCCGCGGCAATCGCCAGATCGCGCACCCGAGCCTCGTCAATCTCGTGGCGAAAATAGACCGTGAGGCGCCATTGGCCATTTCCGCTGTCCACAAGACTGACCGCGACATCTTCGGCAAAGAAAGCGTCGGCAAAAATGTCGGCGCCGCGCCATGCCGATTGTTCGTCGGCCGTTAGCGTGGCAAGCAGGGTGGCGGCGGCGGCCGGTTGCGGTTGGTAAGTCATCGCAAAATCAATTGTTTCGGAAAGTTCTACACCGAATTCACAGGGAGCGGCATCGGGCACATTTATTCCCCGCAAAAAAGGAAAAGATTCACACCCTGATCCACGTTTTGACCATCACATTTCCACGGCTTTCTTGGCTATATTTCCACAACTTGGAAACGATCGCCGGAGTCACTGAATGATCGCATTTGCAACCACCGCATCGTGCATCCGCTTGCGTGTTTTGCTCGCGGCGGCTTTTGTTGCGGCCTGCTGCCTCGGCGTCATCGCGGCGCATCCCGCGTTGGCGCAAACCACGCCGGATTACGCCGCGCTTCTCGCGGCGCCGGACCGCAGCGAGGCCGATCGCGATGCCGACAAGCGCCGCGACCCGATGCCGTTTCTCGCTTTTGCCGCGCCGCGTTCGGGCATGAAAGTGCTCGATATGGGCGCGGGCGGCGGCTACTCAAGCGAACTGATGGCGCGGGCAGTGGCGCCGAACGGTGTCGTCTTCGCACAAAACCCCGCGGATCTCGGCGAGCGCGCCAAGGGCACTTTCCAGGCGCGACTGGCGACCCCGGCGATGAAGAACGCAGTCGCCGATACCGCTCCATTCGACGATCCGGTTCCTGCCGGCGCCCAGGACTTCGATCTGATCACCTTCCTGTTTTACTACCACGACACGACCTACATGCCCGTCGACCGCGCGCAGATGAACCGCAAATTATTCGCCGTGCTCAAGCCCGGCGGCACGCTGGTAATTGCCGATCATTCGGCGCAGCCGGGCCAGGCCACCTCGGTCGGCAAGACGCTGCATCGCATCGAGGAGGCAAGCCTGCGTCAGGAAGTTGAAGCCGCCGGCTTCAAGCTGATCGCCACCGGCGACTTCTGGCGCAATGCCGCCGATACCCATGACTACCCGAGCTTCACGCGCGACATGCCGGTCGATAATTTCGTGCTGAAGTTTCAGAAGCCATGAACGCATGATCGATCTGCCGCTCGTTCCCGCGTAAGCGGGAATCCAGATTAAAGCTGGGTCCCCGCATTCGCGGGGACGAGCGGTGTGGCGATCCGGAATGACCGCCTACTGCAGCTCGCTTTTCACCTTGTCGAGGCCAGCATTGACGCAGTCGTCGTCGACGCCGGGCGAGCCGGAGACGCCGATCCCGCCGATGACCTCGTTGCCGGCTTTGATCGGCTGCCCGCCGGGTATCGCGATGACGTTGGGCAAAGTCACCTGCTGATGCGCGACCGAGTTGGGATCCTGCAGCTTCTTGGCATATTCCGCAGTCGGCTGCCGAAAAGTCATCGCGGTATAAGCTTTGCGGCGCGCATTCTCCATCGTATGCGGCGCGGCATTGTCGCCGCGCATTTCGACGATGGTTTCGCCGTCACGGTCGACCACCACGGCGGAAACGGCATAGGTCTTCGCCGCGCACGCCTCGACCGCCGTTTCGGCAATAGTCTTGGCGACGCTCAATGAAAGATCCTTATGCATGATCAGCGCGGCGCTGGCCGGCGCGCAAAGGGCGGCAAGGGCAAGAGCAGCAAAACTGAAGCGGGCGCGATGCGGCATGGGTGCAAGTCCTTTCAACAGAAATGGGAATGGCGCGTAGCAAGCGGCGACAAGCGTGCCGCGAATAGCGAGTGGCTAACACCGAGACCCTATTCGCTATTCGCCATTCGCGTGCGAATCAGCGCTGCCAGTACCCAGGCGGCCCGTAGGCCGGTGGCGGCTGCGACGGATAAGAGGGCGGCGCATAGCGAGGCTGCGCATAATAGGACTGCCCGTAATAGGACTGGCCTTGATACGAGGGGCTGGCGTAGGAGCGCTGCGCATAGCCGGGCTGGTAGCTCTGGCCATAAGTGGGCTGGCCATAATTAGGCTGCCCGTAAGCGCCGTCACCGTAGTAGGGCGAGGGCTCACGCGCATAGCCGGACGGGGTATCGGTCGTTCGCGAGGACAGCGTCTCGTTGAGCGGCAGGCGCGAGCGCGCCACCGGCGCGTTATCGCCGCCCGGCGTGCGCCCGGCGACCACGACCTTGGTCTCGCTCATGCCTTCGGCCTTGACCAGGTTGAACAGCGTCTGCGCGTGATCCGGCGACAGCCGCACGCAGCCGTGCGATACCGCGCGGCCGAGATGCTTGACGTCGAAAAAGCCGTGGATGGCGTGGCCGTCGAGATCGAAGAAGATCGCGTGCGGCATCGGCGCATTGTCCCATTCCTGGGAGTAATGATCGGCATCCATGCGGTTCGGCTTGAAGTTGCCGCTTGGCGTGTCATAGCCCGGGCGCCCGGTCGAGACCGGCCATACGTAACGCTGCGCGCCGTCGACCGCGACCGACATTTGCTGCGCGCTTTTGTCGATGGTGATGAGGATGTTGGCGCTCGCCGGTGCCGCCAGCGGCAGCGCGAGCACCGCCGCCAAGGCGCCGCCACGCAGCCAAGACCCGCCAGCTGCGCGGCGCAGAGACATTTTACTCACAAACATGCTGGTACCCGAATGCCTGGGAACCCCACTGCATAGAAGTCTGTCGCCGCGGTTTGGTTCAATCAAGAGGGCCCAGGGTAGGCCAAGTCGCGCCGGCGCCGGGAATGGTGAACGGATTATGGCCATGGGGCGCCGTGTGCGTTCCTCCTCGCGGCGCGCAATCTGCATCCCGCCCCGTGCGAACCGGGTTTGGGCTCTTCCCCCTTCCCGCGCGAGAAGCGACGATGAGCCACCAGTGAGGTAGTTCGGTGTTAGAGTAGATGAGCCATTTTGGCTGAGCGGGCCAACTCATGAGGCGGCGGCAATTCATAGCGCTTGTCGGTGGGACGGCGGCATGGCCGCTCGCCGCGCGCGCCCAGCAGCAGGCGATCCCGGTGGTCGGATTCCTGAACGCGGCGTCGCCGGGACCGCTACGCCAGCAGATCGTGGCGTTTCTCGGCGGTCTGAAGGAATCCGGCTATGTCGAAGGCAAAAACGTGCGGGTCGAATACCGTTGGGCGGAAGGTCAGTACGACCGACTGCCGGCGCTGGTAGCCGATCTGGTCCGCCAGCAGGTGAGCGTGATCGTCTCGGGCGGAGGCGCTCCGGCCGTGCTGGCGGCCAACGCGGCGACCGCGACCATTCCCATTGTTTTCAGCCTGGGTTCCGATCCGATCCGCTTGGGACTCGTTGCCAGCCTCAACCGGCCTGGCGGCAACATCACCGGCGTCTATCAATTCACCTCGGGCCTAGAGGCGAAGCGGCTGGGCCTGCTGCATGAGATGGTCCCCAAAGCGACGCGCGTCGCTGCGCTGATCAACTCGAACTTTGCGGATGCAGAAAACCAGTTGCACGACCTGCAGGAGGCGTCCGCCCGCCTCAGGGTGCAACTCATTGTCGTGCGCGCCAACGCGGAAAGCGAGTTTGATGCCGCATTCTCGACCCTCGGCGGTCAACGGGCCGACGCGCTCCTGGTCTGCGGATCACCGTTCTTTAACACCAGGCGCGAGCAGCTTTTCGTGCTGGCGGCGCGCCACGCGGTGCCAGCGATGTTTGAATGGCGCGACTTTGTCGCCGCTGGTGGTCTGATGAGCTACGGAACCAGCCTGGCCGATGCATATCACCAGGTCGGCGTTTACACGGGTCAGATTCTAAAAGGCAACAAGCCCGGCGATCTGCCGATCGTGCAATCAACCCGATTCGAATTAGTCATCAACATGAGCACCGCAAAGGCGCTCGGCATCGCTGTGCCACCGACGCTGTCAGCGCGTGCCGACGAGGTCATCGAGTGAGGCGGCGCGAGTTCATCGCGCTTGTCGGCGGTGCGGCAACCGCGTGGCCGTATGCTGCTAACGGACAACGGCGCACCCTGCCGGTAATCGGCTTTATCGATTCTCGATCGATCGAAACTATGGGGAACCGCTTGCGTGGATTTCGTCGCGGTCTCGAGGAAGGCGGTTACTCGGAAGACCAGACCGTGGCAGTCGAATATCGTTGGGGGGAGAACCAAATGGATCGGCTGCCAGATTTGGCCGCCGATGTGGTGCATCGGGGTGTCGATGTCATCGTCGCGAGTGGAGGTGTTAGCGGAGCTTTTGCGGCCAAGGCAGCAACGACGACCAATCCGGTCGTGTTCCTCGCCGCCCAAGATCCGGTCAAACTCGGGCTGGTCAGCAGCCTGGCGCGACCCGGCGCCAACCTGACGGGTGTGAATTTTTTCAACACCGAGCTGGCCGCCAAGCAGTTTGAGGTGTTACGCGAGGTCTTGGCTAAGCCAGCGCGCATCGCCGTGCTGGTCGATCCGGCTGACCAGACAAATACCCCTGCAATCGTGCGAGATGTGGACGCCGCCGCGCGTGCAAACGCTATTGAAATCAAAATTTTCAAGGCCAGTAACAGCCGCGAGATCAACGCGCAGTTCGATGCAATCGCGCAAGAGCGCTTTGACGGGGTTTTCGTCGAGCAATCCCCCTTTCTGAACTCGCGGCGCATCCAACTCGTGCAATTGGCGGCCCACTACAGCATTCCTGCAGTGTATTCGGGACGCGAATTCCCCGAGGTCGGCGGCTTGATCAGTTATGGCTCCGATATTGCCGAAGCCTATCGACAGGTCGGTGTTTATTGCGCTCGGATTCTCAAAGGTGCGAAACCTGCCGAGCTGCCGATAGTGCAATCTACGAAGCTCGAGCTTGTCATCAACGCGGAAACCGCGCGCATGTTGAAGCTGCCGCTATCGCCGCAGTTGCTTGCCCGCGCCGACGAGGTGATCGAATGAGGCGGCGCAAGTTCATCACTATTCTGGGCGCGGCGGCTATGCCGTTCCCGGCGCGTGCGCAGCGTGAGCAGATGAAGAGCATTGCCATACTGCTGCCCGGTAGCGCCGATGATCCCGTGTTTCAGGCTCGCCTCGCGGCGTTTTATCAGGAGCTGGCGATCTTGGGCTGGAGCATCGGTCGTAACGTGCACATCGAGCCGCGCTGGGCCACGGCGAATGCTGCAGAGCTTCGCAGGCATGCGGCCGAACTCGCGGCACTCACGCCCGACGTGATCCTGGCAACTGGCGACACGACCATACCGCCACTGCTACAGGCGACGCACACCATTCCAATAGTATTTCCGATCAGCAACGATCCCGTCGGTGCCGGCTTCGTCGAAAGCTTGGCACGCCCGGGCGGCAACGCCACAGGATTCATGCTTTACGACTTCACAATTGGTGGGAAATGGCTGGAGTTGCTCAAAGAGAGCGCGCCAAACATGACGCGGGTTGCCGTTCTTCGAGATCCCACCAACCCCTCACAAACAGCCCAGCTTGGCGCGATTCAAGCCGTCGCCCCCTCGCTCAGGGTCGAGGTGATCCCGGTCAATGTGCGCGATGCCAATGAGATCGAACACGCCATCGAGATTTTCGCACGCCCGGTAAATGGCGGCCTGATTCCTACCTCGAGCGCTGCGGCCTTGAGCCATCGCGATCTGATCATAACGCTCGCGGCCCGGCACAAGCTGCCAGCGATCTACTGGGATCGTTTCTTCGTCGTTGGCGGCGGCCTGATGTCATATGGCCCCGATATACTTGACAACTACCGGCGCGCAGCGGGCTACGTTAATCGCATTCTCAAAGGTGAAAAGCCTGCCGACATGCCGGTGCAAGCACCGACGAAATTCGAATTCGCGATCAACCTCAAGACTGCGAAGGCGCTCGGCTTGACGATTCCGTCTACACTCCTGACGCGCGCCGAAGAGGTGATCGAATGAAGCGGCGCGAGTTCATCACTATTCTGGGCGCGGCGGCTATGCCGTTCCCGGCGCGCGCCCAGAAAACAGACAGATCGCGCCGCCTCGCTATCTTGACGGCCTTGTCCGACAGCGAGCTGCAACCGCTTCTGGCGGCACTGCGAGAAAAATTGAAAGAGCTCGGTTTGGCCGAAGGCGCCAATCTCATGATCGATGTGCGCGCCACAGGCGGCGACGAACATCAGCTCACCGACGGCGCCGAAGCGTTGAGCGCGCTGCGGCCGGATGTGATGGTGGTTCAGGGCACGCCGGGAGTGCTGGCCGTGCGGCAAAACGACAAAAATGTGCCGATCGTCTTTCTCCTGGTGGCCGACCCGGTCAAGACCGGCCTCATCGAGAGCTTGGCGCGTCCGGGCCGGAATTCGACCGGAATCACCAACTTTGAATTCTCGATCGGAGGAAAATGGCTCGATCTGCTCCGACAAGTCGACCCGCGCGTGACCCATGTCACGGTTATCTCCAATCCCGCCAATCCCTCCAATCTGCAATTTGCGCAATTCATCGAACGTGTTGGCACTTCGTCCGCAATGACGATCACGACCGCCTCGGTCAATAATTCGGCTGAAATCGAAACCGCTATCAGGAACGCAGCCCAAGAGACTGGCGGCGGCCTGATTGTGCTCGGAGATGGGATGTTGATCGTCAACTGCAATTTGATTGCCCATCGCGCCACGCAATACCGCTTGCCGGCAGTGTATCCCTTCCGGATGTACACTGCCGCGGGCGGTCTGGTTTCTTACGGGCTGGATATTTTAGAGGTGTATCGGCAAGTCGCCGGTTACGTGAACCGAATTCTGCGCGGCGAGAACCCAAGCGATTTGCCCGTCGCTGCTCCGAACAAATTCGAACTGGTCGTCAACCTCAGGGCCGCTAAAGCGCTTGGCCTGACGATATCGCGCGACTTCCTGCTCGTTGCAGACGAGGTGATCGAATGAGGCGGCGCGAGTTCATTGCTGCTGTTGGCAGTGCGCCAATGTGGCCGCTTGTCGCGCGTGCACAGCAACCCACACTTCCCGTTGTCGGTTTCCTCAGTAGTCTTTCTGCTACCGACCTTACAGGTCCCGTTGCCGCCTTCCGCCAGGGACTGGCAAGTTCAGGATACGAAGAGGGAAAAAACGTCGCGATCGAGTTTCGCTGGGCCGAGGGGCACTACGACCAGCTGCCCGCTCTGGCGACAGACCTGGTGCAGAAGCGCGTTGCCGTCATTGTCACTGTAGGCGGAGACCCGCCGGCATTCGCTGCGAAAGCCGCGTCAAATGCGACCCCGCTTGTATTCATGGTCGGTCAGGACCCGGTAAAGTTAGGCTTAGTCACAAGCCTGAGCCGGCCCGGAGGAAACGCAACCGGAGTCAATCTGCTCATTGCTGAAACGGAAACAAAACGCGTTGATTTACTGAAAGAGCTAAAGCCAGGGGCGTCCGCTTTCGCTGCATTCATCAATCCGAAGAACGCGGACGCGGAGGTCCAATTAAATGCACTTACCTCGGCGGCTCAGACCATTGGACGGCAGATCGAGATTATTAAAGCCAGCAACGAACTTGAAATTGGACGTGGCTTCGGCCAGTTCGCGCAGGACAGGATTGGTGGCTTTATCGTGACCGCCGATCCTTTCTTTGTGTACCGGCGACAACAGATCATAGCAGCCGCGGCAGCGCACCAAAGTCCGGGCGTGTACTTTCTTCGCGAGTTCACAGAAGCGGGCGGCTTGGCAAGTTACGGGACCAGCCTTGCAGATGCCTACCGACAGGCAGCGGTTTACGTCGGCAAGATCCTTGCCGGCGCAAAACCGGCCGACTTGCCGGTTATTCAGCCGACCAAATTCGAACTCGTAATCAACATCAAGACCGCTAAAGCGCTGGGTTGCGCCATACCGCCAGGCCTTCTTGCGATCGCCGACGAGGTGATCGAATAAAGCGGCGCGCGTTCATCGGTGATGCGTCGCGGGCTGCCGACGAGCCCGGATGAGGCGAGGGTGTCATGAGCTCCTCCAGTATAGCGCCAGAGATTGCGGTTGCCGCCACCGCGCCGCCCTCGCGAGTCTGGTTGCGTATCGCGCTGTTGGCAGTCGCGGGCTTTGAGAGCTTCCTCGGCCTGGGAGAATTTTCCGGTGCTTTTGATCTCCACAATGCTCCTCTCTCATTTGGGCAATTTGCCATCAATGCCAGGCTCGCCATTCATCCGTTCTTTGCTGTCGCGGCGTTTTTGCTCGCTGCTTTTGGTTATCTGCGGGCGGCGATCGTCGTGCTTGCCAGCTATATCCTCGTCGCTTGGCTCACAGATCTGCCAACGATTGCACGGTTTGGTATCGAATGGGATTGGTCGGTCGTCGGACTGTCGCTTTTTGCCCAGCAGCTTATCTTTCCGGTGCTTGCTACGGCCGCGATAGTCCTCGCCCGTATGGACCGGCATTTATGGCTGGGCGCTCTCTTCGTCGCCTTGCCGCCGGCCAATCTGCTTGCCGGCATTATCGCATTCGCGATCGCGGTTATGATCTACGGTTTCTAGGTCGAGGATGCCGGCGCGCGATAAATCAGGCGCCGGTAATATTATTAGAACAACACGCGCGCGCCGCCGGTAGCGGCCCAGCTGTCGCTCCGATCGCTCATCACCGTGCCTTCGCCAGCGGCAAACAAAGCCACGTTCGATCGCGCGCGGTATTCCATGCGCAGGCCGAGAACGCCGCCGACCGCGCTCGCTTGCCCCGGCGTGACGAAAGACAAGTTCTGAGCCAACAGCACGGTGTTGATCGTCGGGTTACCGAGCCGCTCAAGGCCGATGACGCCGACGGTGGCTGATGCCTTCAATGCGCCCGTGACGGTGCTGAGCTCAACCTCACCGCGCTCCTCGAGATCGTTGATGGCGCGGCGGCCGACGCTTAGATTCTGCATCGAACCTGACTCACTAAAGCCATCGAGCGCGCCGCCGACATAACGCAGCCGCAGGCGTGGAGTGACGGTGATCGCATTGAACGGAATGCGATAGCCGTAAGTCACTTCGGGGCTGATGAACCAGCCGCCATATCTGGCTGTGGCGATTTCCAGTCCGTTCGCCACGGTATTGTTCGCGATCTGACGGGTGCTCTTGTTATCGATGCCGCCGCCATAGAGCGAAAAATCCAGATATTGCGAGATCCAATCGAAGCGACCATAGCCGCCGCCGAATACATAAGTGGCGTCGATCGACTGCACGCTGAGCTCGACGGCTTCGCGGCTGCCGCCGGCGCCGACAAAGGCGCCGAGGCGGAGATTGGAATTGACGATGCGGTCGACGCCCATCGCGCCGCCGAACGCGGTATCGGTCGCGGGCAGAATGTCGCCATCGGCGTGTTGCTTGCGCTCGCCGCCAAAGCCCGATGCCCAGATCGTGGTGTCGTAATAGGGCGCGGCGGCCGCCGCCTTGCCGATCACCGGGTGCGCGCCGGATGCGTACGACATCGCCACCGAAGGAATTCCGGAGAATGCCGCTTGAGCTTGGTCGGCGACAGCCGAGCCGGAGCCGCCGGCGAAGCCAAGCACCGTGCCGCCCGGCACCGTGCTCATCCCAGCGAAACGGTCCTGCAGCATTTGCGAAATGTCGCCGGTGAAATTCATCAGCGATCGATCGGCGAGAGCAAACGTGGTGGGATCGAGCACGGCAACCTGATTGCCCGAGACGACGAACGGCGCGCCGCTGGCATTGGCCGTCGCGCTGGCGAGCGTATTGAAGGTGAACAACCAATTGCCGCCGACGAAATTGACGGTGTTTCTGCCGCCGCCAAACTGGATCGCGCCGATGACGCGACCGCCGAGGATATTCGTCAACGTGGCGCGCCCGCTGAAGAACTCAATCGCGGCAAAGCCGAGACCGCTGATGGTTCCGGAATTGGTCACCGTGGAATTTCCCAACCCGGCGAGCACGGCGACGGGGCCGCTCGTTCCTGAATTGATCACGGTGGCGTTGCCGCCGAAAAAGGCGGCTGCCGCAAGGCCGGTGGTGGTGCCGGAATTGATCGCGGTGGCGTTCCCGCCGGCCATTGTTACCGCCGCAACGCCGACAGCACTGCCGGAATTGGTCGCCGTGGCATTGCCACCACCCAGCGTCTGCGCCGAGACATTGCCGGCGGTGGTGCCGGAATTGCTGGCACTTGCATTGCCTGTGCCGAGCACCTCCGCCGCTACACCGCCGGCGCTGCGGCCGCTATTGATCGCCGTGGCGTTGCCGACGATCTGCGTTCGCGCCTCAAGAAAACTAAAATTTCCGGCATTGGCGTCGCCAATAGTGCCTGAATTCCTCGCCGTGGCATCGCCGTTCACAAGTGTAACCGCGACTACGTCAGCAAAAGCACTGCCAATGCCGGTGTCGCTGCCGGTATTGATTGCGGTCGCGTTGCCGGAGATGCCGGTTTGCGCGAAAAAGCCGCCGACATTGCTGCCCGAATTGGTCGCTACGGCGTTGCCACCGCCGGTCGTGGTTGCCGAAAAGCCGTTGGCAGTTCCGGAATTACTGACCGTGTCATTCTGATTCGCGCCACCCGCGGTACTTGGGAAAAAAGTGGGGACCGTACCAGTATTGGTGCAACTGATGTTGCTGGCTGTCGTCGTGCAGGCGAATTGCGCCGAGGCCGGAGACGCCGCTAACAGCATTCCGAAGGACAGAAGTCCGGCACCCGCACACGCCCACCGCCTGCGCATGAAATCGCGACCTTGCATTCGGAGATTGGCGGCAAGTGACGCCGCCAAGTCGAGAAGCGCAGCCGATTTGTTACAGGGAACTGCTTGTGTTGGCGAACATGAGCCATGCCGGAACGGCACACGACAAGATCTATGTGCGTAACAGCCGCTCGACGGTGCTAGCGCGCTTTCATTTCTACCGGCGTTGCGATGTATTTCTCCATTCGCGGCGTCGCGCCGTTCTTGCGCATGTCCTCGAGCCAGATGCGGTGGATGCGCGGGTCCTGATCCTCGTATTCGATCTGATCGCCGCCGTCCTTGATGCTTTTCGACACCGCCGGCGTGTCCCCTTCGCTGGCGCCGAGCAGGGAAACGCGTTGCGCGCGCATGGTCGGATAGCGCAAGCCGCCGACCGCGGTGGCGAGATAGCGCGCCGGCGCCGGCCCAGTATTGAAATGCTGATGAAACTGCCGGTCGGCCGGCACCAGCACCATGCCGTGTTTCCAGTCGATGCGGCGAAAGTCCTTTTCGTGCTCGTACCACAGTAACGAGAACCCCTGGCCCATCACGCACATGACGTGAAAGCTCGGGCCGTGGCGATGCGCCTTCTTGTAGGTGCCGACCGGCATTTCCGAGATGTGCGCGTGCATGGTGCCATCGGCGAGCACGAACATGATGTTGGTGCCGCCGGCGCCGCGGTCCCCCCAGCTTTTCAGCTCGATCGCGGTCAGGTCCGGCACGAAATTGGTTTCCCACATGTGATTGCCGGGGCGCACGGTGATCAGCTGACCCTCGCCGGCGAAATAATCCTGTCGCCCGGCGCGCTCGCTGAAATCGAACTCGCAGCCGAACACGAACGCTTCATTGTGGAAGACGTTCATTACCATCGGCAGATTGGTGGTGCTGACGAGGAGCGCGCGTTCGGCGCCGCTGCCGTTGAAGTGGCGATAGCGCGCATTGAGCGGGATGGCGAACAGGCTCTTCTCGCCCCATTCGAAGGCCTGCCGGCTGCCGTCGGCGAATTCGAGCTGGGTCGAGCCGTGGCCCTCCAGCACATAGACGACTTCTTCGTAAAGATGCCGTTGCGGCGCCGTCGATCGGCCGGGAGCGATCTCAAGAACAAACATGTTGGCGAAATCGCCGCGGCCCTTGAGATGCACCGCGGCGCCGTTGACGCCATAACGCGGCCAGGGTGCGGTCGCGACCGCGAACAAATCGACGCCGTAATCCTCGGTGACGGGAATGGCTTCGCCGGAAAGCCAATCGAGATAGGGGTCGACGCCGTATTTCGCTTTGTCTTGCCGCGCTTTTACTTCACTCGGTTGCGCCGTCTCACGGATGTTCATGCGTCTGCTCCGGCGGTTTCGCCACAATCATAGTCGATTGCAAGCGTCTGTCATTCGCCTTCCCCAGTCATTGCGAGCGAAGCGAAGCAATCCAGGATTCGAACGCATTCTGGAGGTCTGGATTGCTTCGTCGCTGGCGCTCCTCGCAATGACTACGCAAACAGCAGCGACTTGATCACGACCGGCACCACGCCGGGTGGCGCGATGAGTTCGCCGACATCGATGTAATCAAGCTCGTGTAATTCCACGCCGTCGAGGCAGACGATCTTGCCGGGCCAGTTAAGTTCGCGATGCAACAGCCGGCCGAAGGTCTTGCCGATGTCGCCGTCGATGGCGAGGAGGAGACACTTGAGCCGCGTCTGCGCCGGCGCCAACGCCGCGACGATGGCTTCGCCGGCGGCGCGCAGCCGCGAATGCTCCGGATCGCCGCGCCAGGTGAACGCGATCGCGGCGCCCGGCACGGTGCCGAGATCGATCTCTTCGAGACCGTCGCGGATCTGCGCCGCGATGCGTGCGCGATCGGGTCTGCCGGCATCCATGGCGATGTGAACGACCGGCACGTTGCGGACCGGCAGCACATAAGGATCCGGCAGGTAAATGGTCTTGCCGCTGACCTGCACGGTGAACTGCGAGGCGCCGATCGCGGTCGCGCGGATCCGCTGGCCGGGATCGATCAGCGGGAGGCCGGCGCGGCGGCCGAACTCGCGCGCCAGCGCCTGCGCGAGCGGCTTGGCAATATCGCCGAACTCGCAACTCTCCTGGCCAAAGATATATTCGGCGACGCCGCCGGAAATTGTCAGCGCCGCCGGCGCCGCCTGGCGCGGCAGCGGCGCGGTCAAAAGGAGCGCCCGGGCGAGCGGGTCGAGCGACGCGTCAAAGATGATGTCCGCCGCAGCCGCGGCAAGCCGCGGTACGATCTTCTCTCGGATCGAGGGGTCGGCGAGTGTCTGCGGCGAGATTTGCAGCGCCAGATCGTCGGCGACCAGGCGCGCGGCCTGCTCGATGCGCGTCCAGTATCCGTGAGGATCGGTGGCGATCAATCGCCCGCCGACGGCGAAGGCGGCCAGTCCGACGATGCTGCCGCCGTCGATCAGCGCCAGCTTCGTCGTGCCGCCGCCGATATCGACGTGCAGCACGCGGCTATCGCGCGCTTTCGAGAGTGCCACCGCGCCCGAGCCGTGCGCCGCCAGCCGCGCCTCGAGCCGGTGTCCGGCGCTGGCGCAGACAAATTTTCCCGCTTGCGCGGCGAACAGTTCATCGATGGCGCGCGCATTCTTGCGCTTGATCGCCTCGCCGGTGAGGATCACGGCGCCGCCGTCGATCCGGCTTTGGGTGAAACCGGCGTCGCGGTAGCAGCGGTCGATGAATGCGCCGAGCGCGGCGGCGTCGATCAGCCCATCATCGCGAAATGGCGTCAACATGATCGGCGAGCGCCACACGACCTCGCGGCCGATCACGACAAAGCGGCTGGACAGGCCCTGCGCCTGGCGCTGCAACGCGACTTTGGCAAACAGCAGGTGCGAGGTCCAACTGCCGATATCGATGCCGACGGTGGTGAACGCGAGATTGTCCTGCGACCAGATTGTGCGCGCGATGGCGGCGCGCTCGGCGAGCGTCTCGCTATGTTCGTGGGTAAAGTCGGTCTCGTGCATCGGTAAGGAAAATTACCGCGCAACCGGCCGTTGGCGCTAGGCAGGACGTCAGTAACGCGATCCGTCCCAGAACCAGTCGTTTTGCATCGGGCGCAGGCCGCGGCCGGGCCTGGCGGACTGCTGTTCTACTGCTCGTGCCTCGGGCGCCAGTCCGACGTGCCACCCGTTCTTGTCGTAATATGACGGCCGCATACTTCCGCTGTCATTGGATAACCCGCCGTAGCTCGCCGCGGATGCAGGTGAGCCAAGGCCGAGCCTTGTAATGGCCACGGCCACGATAAGGGTTGTTCTGATTGACATGGTTCTGATCGACATGGTCCCTCCCTGTTTTGGAGGAGGGACCGCGCTCGCCAGCGAAATATTCCGGGCTGATCGCTATTTAGGCGGGGCGTCTAGTTCGCCTGCAACAGACCGGCCACGGTCCTGATCTCGTTGCGGGCGTATTTCGGCAGGCCGGCGCTGATCGATTCGCCGGAATTGAACGACGACTGCCCCATCAACACCTGCGCCGGGACCAGGTTGCGCAGTACCGGCACCTTGTCGAATTCGCGCTTTTCGTCGAGCACATTGGCTTTGATCGCCAGGCTCATGAATGCGGTGACGACGGTTTTGCCGGGGTCAGAGGGATGGGCCTGGAATACGGCAAAGAACTTGCCGAATTTCATGATCTGATTGACGTAGAAAATGCTCTGTTCGAGCGCGCCGGTGACCGGGGTGTTGAGCGCGGTCAGCTCCTGCAATCCGCTCTGATCGAGATCGGCCGGCGGCAAGGCGGCGAGTTCGCTTTGAAAATCGATATGATCGGCGACTTTTTTGCTGTCGCGCAATTTATTCACCAGACTGATGCCGATCGGGATCTTGCCTTCGAGCTTGTAAGTCGAGGCGATGCAGATCGCGTTGGGGAGCCCGGTGCACCACTTGCGATCCGGATTGTCGTTGCCGGTGCCGGCTTTGTCCTTGAAGGCGGTGATATCGGCCGGGCCGATCGGGTTGTGTTTTATGGCTGGATCGATTTTTTGCAGAAACGCGAGTGTCACGTAACGGGACAGATCGATGTTGCCCGGCGCCTTTGCCAGCACGAAGCGAGCCTGCGCGACATACATATAAAGTTTTTCGGTATAGGACTTTTGCGCCGGTTCGGCGGAACTGGCTTCGGGAGTGACGACCGGCTCGACGTAGCCCGGAAACAGCGCCAGGAATTTTTTCTCGGTCGGCTGACGTTTGGCCCAGTCCTCAAACGGGATCAGTGGGTTCTCGCTGCCGGTCCCGGCGCCGGTATGATCACTAAATTCGATAGCGCCGGCGGCGAGCCGCGCCGCGTCAACGCTGCGCGCCGAGCTCACATTGTCGATGCGAAACTCCGGCGTCTGCGCGCCGGAACGCGAGCATGGCACAGCGAGCCATGCGCCGGCGATCGCAGCAAGGACCGCCGCGCGCCGCCCGCGCCTTTTGTTACAGAGAAAATCGATCAATTGACGCGTCCGCCCCAGAAGAACTCACGGAACGGGTTGTCGCTACCATGCCACGGCTGGAACGGGCCGCGCGCGACCGGAGGCCCTTGCGGCGGCCCCAACCGCCAATTCGGATAATACGAGCGTCCGATCCACGGCCCGCGATTGTTGTCACCCCAATAGAAGCCGTTATAGCCCCATTGGTCGCCGTAATAGCCGTCGCGCGACGCCATTTGATACTGCGTGTCCTCGATCTGACCGGTGGCATCGCGGCGGAAATGCTCGATAAAGCCGCCGCCGGCGACGCGATTGCCGGTGGCGTAATCGATCGGCGCGTCGACCAGCATTTTTCTTGCCTCGGGTGACGGGCCGCTGAGCAGGTTTTTCGGCGCGACGTGTTCGGCCCAGATTGCCTGGATGATCGGCTCGAAGATCGGCAGTGCTACGCGTGCGCCGGTCGCATTGGTGCCGAGCGAGCGGCGCCGGTGATCGGCATTGTCATAGCCGACCCACACCGCGACGGTGACGTCATTGGTCAAGCCGATGAACCAGCCATCGACCGCATCTTCGGTGGTGCCGGTCTTGCCGGCGACATAGGGCGACAATCCGCTGATCGCGCGTGCCGTGCCGCGCGCCACCACGCCCTGCAGCATGGTCTTCAGTTGGTAAAACGAGGCGCGGTCGGCGGCGCCGATCCATGGCAGCGGCTCGTTCGGATATGTGTAGACGGTGTGGCCGTCCTCCTCGATCGAATCGATGCCGTGCGGGGCCGGCAGCGCGCCCTCGTTGGCGACCGCCGCATAGAACGCGGCGAGGTCGATCATTCGCACCGGCTGGGCGCCGAGCACAAACGGATAATAGCGCACGCATTCCGCATAGATTTTCGCGGCGACCGCGGTGGCGCAGACCGCGTCCAGGCTTGTCTGCGGACTGTTGCTGATCCCGCCGTCGAGCAGATGCGCGGTGACGACGTTGATGGAATTCTCCAAGCCGCGCCGCATGGTGAACAGGCCGCCTTCGTTGTAGTCGGCGTTGCGCGGCGACCAAAAATCCTGCGGCCGCGCATAGCCGCCGTAGTCGCGGCTGATCACGTTGCGGCCGTCGAGGCCGCCGCCGATCGGCGGCAGCGTGATCGGCTCGTTCGGAACGAGCGTGTTCGGCTGCAGGCCGCGCTGCAGCGCGGTTAGATAAGTCAACGGCTTCATCGCCGAGCCGGGCTGGCGCTGGCTTTGCGCGACACGATTGAGCTGGCTGAGCGGATAGGAAAAGCTCCCGGCCATCGCCAGGATGCGGCCGGTTTTGTTCTCCAGCACCAGCGCCGCGCCTTGCACGCTCGGGCGCACGCGCAACTGCGCCTGGGTGACGGGCGGCGGAGAGCCGGCGCCGGATCTGGCCTTCGATCGTGTCTCGACGGCTCTGCTCTCGACGACACGGACATAGACGATGTCATAGAGCCCGAGGCCGCGGCGAATGGCGCCGCTCCAGACCGCGAGCGGCACGATGCGTCCGTCCGGCAAGCCGACGCGGATCGCGCCGTCGCCTTTCTTGCCGTCGCCCTTGGCAAGTACGACCGCCGGCGTCCAATGCACGTCATAGAGCGGCAGGCGCACGGCCTGCAGCGCTTGCTGCCAGCTTGGGACGGGAGGCGCCGCGGCGGTGCGATTGTCGCTTTCGAGCTTGCGGACCGTATCGGCAATGTTCGCTTCCGGTCCGCGGAATTGCATCCGCCCGGTCGATAGTTCGTAACGCGCCAAACCTTCCTGCAGCGCCGCTTCGGTGTCGCGCTGCAACTGCGCATCGATGGTCGAATGCACGGTATAGGAGCGCGCGGTCAGGCTGGCGACGCCGTCCGCCTTGGCCTCGCGGCCGAGAAAGTCGATGAAGTGAAAGCCGGTGTCGCGGCGCGGAAGTTGATAGGCGACAGGTTTCGGCGGCGCCCCCAGCGCCGCGTCTTTTTGCGCCATGCTGATGGCGCCGTCGTCCTGCATCCGCTCGAGCACGTAAGCGAGCCGCTCTTTGGCGCGATCCGGATGCCGATCCGGATTGTAGTAGTTCGGTCCCTTCAACAAGCCGGCCAGCATCGCTCCTTGCGGTAAGGTGAGATCTTTGGCGGATTTGCCGAAATAACTGCGCGCGGCCATTTCAATGCCCCACGAGCCGCGGCCGAGATAAGCGGAATTGAGATACAGTTCGAGAATCTCGTTCTTGCTCAGCGTGCTTTCGAGCCGCGACGCCACGATCATCTCGCGGATTTTG
>JBQCCX010000176.1:0-20743 GCA_051961815.1 Xanthobacteraceae bacterium | reverse complement strand
ATACCGACGCGGTACCGATGGGCCGCGGCACTTACGGCTCGCGCAGCATGCATGTCGGCGGCAATGCGCTCAAACGCGCCGCCGATGCCATCGTCGAGAAGGCCAAGCCGATGGCCGCGACGATACTGGAAGCCGCCGCCGGTGATATCGAGTTCAAGGACGGCGCGTTTCGCATCGTCGGCACCGACCGTGCGCTGCCACTCACCGAAGTGGCCAAGGCGTTCTACCGCCCGGTGATGCTGCCGCCCCAGTTCGATGTCGGCCTGGAAGCGTCCGGCACCTTTGCCGCCGAGCCGCCGAATTATCCGAACGGCTGTCACGTCTGCGAAGTGGAAATCGATCCGGACACCGGCGCGGTGACGCTCGCGCGCTACGCCGCGGTCGACGACGTCGGCAAGGTGATGAACAGGCTGTTGTGCGAAGGCCAGATCCATGGCGGCGTCGCGCAAGGCGCGGGGCAGGCGCTGATGGAAGCGATTGTTTTCGACTCCTCGGGCCAGCTCGTCACCGGCAGTTTCCAGGATTACGCCATGCCGCGCGCCGACGATCTGCCGGAACTGGTTTCGGAGCTGACCGAAGTGCCGGCCAAGACCAATCCGCTTGGCGTCAAAGGCGCAGGCGAGGCCGGCGCGACCGGCGCGCCGCCAGCGATCATGAGCGCGGTTCTCGATGCGCTTGCCCCGCTTGGCATCGAGCACATCGACATGCCGGCGACGCCGAGCCGGGTCTGGGCGGCGCTGCAGGCGCGGCAAAGCAAAGTCGCGGCGGAGTGATGTGATGAATGAGATGCCAAATCTGTTTGGCGACGGCAAAGCCTATGAGCGGCTGATGGGCCGCTGGAGCCGGCTGGCCGGCGAGAAATTCCTCGACTGGCTTGCTCCCGCCAAAAATCTCAAATGGATCGATGTCGGTTGCGGCAACGGCGCCTTCACTGAAGTGTTGATGGCGCGATGTGGCCCGGCCTCTGTCGTCGGCGTCGACCCCTCCGAAGGCCAGCTCGCTTATGCGCGCGGGCGGCCCGGAGTACAGGGCGCGGATTTTCGCGTTGCCGACGCCCAAGCGTTGCCATTTCCCGACAACAGTTTCGACGCCGCGAGCATGGCGCTGGTGATTGTGTTCGTTCCCGACCCACTCAAAGCCGCGCGCGAACTCAACCGCGTGGTGCGGCCCGGCGGCATTGCCGCCACTTACATGTGGGAGTTTCCCGACGGGTTTCCGTTCACGCCAATGGCGTTGGCGATGAAGGATTTGGGTCTGACGCCGCCGGAGCGGCCGAATGTCGAAGCCTCAACGCGCGACGCCATGCGCGCGATCTGGGAAAACGCTGGCTTCGCCGCACTCGAGACCACCGTCATCCGCATTCGCGTCCAGTTTTCCAGCTTCGACGATTTCTGGGATTCGGCCACTGTGCCGGTCGGGCCGTCGGGCAAGGCACTGTCCGCGCTGACACCGAGCGTGCGCGAGCAGTTGAAAGCGAGACTGCGCGAGCGCCTGCCGATCGCCGCTGATGGCACCATCGCCTATGAAGCCTTCGCCAACGCGATAAAGGGGACGGTTCCATAAGCCGCTGGCGCAAGGGCCTCGGCGCGACTCGAAATGGAGTTAAAGCCCGGCAACAGCGCCGGAATCTCATGAAAACCGTGGCAAACGGCCGGTTGCACGGGACCCCAACGCCGCCTATATTTCCTCAGCTTTTCCAGTCGTCGTTGATGACGTGAGTGGCTTCGCCGAGGGTTCGCCCATGGTTCGCCCAGGGTTCGCCAATGGGGCGGGCGGAGCACAGAGGAGATTTACCTATGGTCACCGCGCCTTTGATGCCGAAAGCGACGGCCGTCTGGCTGGTCGAGAATACCTCGCTGTCGTTCGACCAAATCGCCGAGCTTTGTCGTCTGCATCCGCTCGAGGTCAAAGCGATTGCCGACGGCGACGCGGCGCAAGGTATCAAGGGCCTCGATCCTATACTCACGGGGCAATTGACACGCGAGGAGATCAAGGCGGCGGAGGCCGATCCCAATCATCGGCTCCATGTTGCCGAGCCGAAGGTGCGCCTGCCCGAGGCCAAGCCGAAAAAGGGCCCACGCTACACGCCGGTGTCGCGCCGTCAGGATCGGCCCAACGCGATCCTGTGGCTGGTGCGCAATCATCCCGAGCTCAAGGACAGCCAGATCATGCGATTGGTCGGCACGACCAAATCGACTATCCAGGCGATCCGCGAGCGCACTCATTGGAATTCAGCCAATCTGACGCCGCTCGATCCGGTGACCCTGGGGCTCTGCTCGCAGATCGATCTCGATCTCGAAGTGCAGAGGGCGGCGAAGGAGAAGCCGGCGCCGGTGCAGGAGCCGGGCGCGACGCTGTTGCCCGCTTCGGTGACCACTGCGCCGAAGGAAGAGCCGGAGCCCGAGGCGGCCAAAAAGCCCGGCGAAGAGCTCAATGTCGAGGCGGTGTTCGCCAAGCTCAAGCAGCTTGGCGGCGGCCAGAAGAGCGAGTGATCTGCCGACGCAGCCGCTTCGAAACTAGAATTGAGACACTGGCGTAGCGTCCAGATGTGCATGCTGGAGCTTCTGGCGGATTGCCGCGGCGCGTCGATAGAGCGGTTCAGCCTCGGCGTTGCGGCCTTGGCCTTTATACAAAGCAGCCAGATTTCTTAGCGTGACCTCGACATCGGCATGATCGGGCCCGCGGGTTTTCTCGCGGATCGCCAACGACTTTTTTAGAAGCGACTCCGCTTCGGCGAAATTGTGCTGTGCGCCGTAACACCTGGCCATTTCGTCGAGCACGAGTGGAATATAGGGATGGTCGGGGCCGAACGCCTTTTCGAATATTTGCAACGACAATTTATACACCGGCTCCGCGTCGGCGCAGCGGCCCTGCTTCGCATAAACGTAGCCGACGTTACGAAGCGACAAACCGATATCCGGATGATCTTGCGTGAACACTTTCAGCCTGATCGCCAGGGCCCGCTTGAGAAGCGGTTCGGCGTCGGCGTAATGACCTTCGGCTATGTACAGCACGCCAAGATTACTCACCGATTGTGCAACATCCGGGTGATCCGGCCGCAGCTGATTCTCACGGATAGCGAGCGATCGCCGGTAAGCTGTTTCCGCATCGGCGTAGTGCCGAAGTTCATGATCGAGCAAGCCGAGAAGATTGAGGTCTTTGGCAAAATCGAGATGATTGGCTCCTAGCGTTTTCTCATCGATGGCGACCACCTGCTGCGCCAGCGGCAGCGCCTGCGCAAACTTTCTTTGCGCATAGAGCTCCATCGCCTGGTTGTAGAGTTCGTCGGCCGCTGGCGGGTTGGCCGCCGGGGCATGGCACGTCATCAGCACGACGAATGCCGCCGCCAGGCCATATGCGCGCTTCATGAAATGAAAATCGCTTGTCTCAAAGAGTCTGCATACCTCGGTGAAAACAAAACAACGCGGCTCGGTTGCAATGTATCAACGCAGTCGGCGGTTCACACCGCGCTTCAAATGAAATTAAATCTTCTTTGCCGTGAGCAAAATTAACTTCGCTCACCGGGACCTTCAGATCGCATTGTCTTGATCCGCTGCATCGCTGACGCGCAGCGTGCTGATCGGCGACCTGATTGGTCAGCCCCGATCGTTGCGCAGTACGACGCAGGCGCCGCCGGCGGCGATCAGCGTCCGGCAGAATTTGTCGAGGTAAGCGCGGTTGTCGTCGGCGATACGAATGTTGTAGCGCATGGCGAAGCCCAGCCCGATGCCGCGGCTTCTGATCACGATCGGCTCGCGATCGCCGATCAGCGCCGCATATTGCTTCTGGATCGTCCGATAGGTCGCCCAGGCTTTGCTTTCCGACCAATTGGCGGTGAGCTGCATGCCCCAGCGCGGCACGTAAGCCGCCATGCGCTGGGCTTGTTCTTTCGGCGCCAGGATCAGATTGGCGAGCCGCGTGCACGGCACGCCTTGCGGGATTGTCGTCTCCGAAGTTTTCGGCGGCGTGGCCGATGCCCATTCGTCGGCGGTCCAGCCGGTGATGATGGCGACGTAATTGCGGGTCTCGCTGGGCAATGGCCGATGATTGCTCAGCCAGGCGGCAACCCGTCCGGGCCCGGCATTATAGGCGGCGGCGGCGAGCCCAAGATTGCCGAAGCGGGTTTTCAGGTCGCGCAGGTAGCTCGCCGAATTCTTCAACGCCTCGATCGGATCGAACGGATCGACGAGGCCGCGATAATCCGCGGTCGCCGGCATGAACTGGGCGATGCCTTGTGCGCCTTTATTGCTGACCGCGCGCGCGTTGAAACGGCTCTCCTGCCAGATCACCCGCGCGAAGAACTCGACCGGCAGCTCGTTCTCGGCCGCATCCTGTTCGAGCGCGCGGCAAATATCGTCGGGAGTAGGGGGATGCGAAGCGGATTGGCCGGCTGGCGGCGGCGGCGCCTGCGGCGCAGCAGCAGGCGCGGGCGCGTTCGGCGCCGCGGGTGCCGCGCTCGGCTCCTCCGCTGGTGCAGCCCCGGCGCAGAGCGTGGCAGCAATCGCAAAAACGAAAACTCTCGCAGCAACCATTCCGGTCTAACGCACAAGCACGCCATTCGTACGGCTTAGGTCACGCGGCTTCCGAACCCTTGCGTTTGAGCGCGGTGCCGATCTCGTCGAGGATCGCCGGATCGTCGATGGTCGCCGGCATTTGCCAGGTCTCGCCGTCGGCGATTTTCTTCATGGTGCCGCGCAGGATCTTGCCGGAGCGGGTCTTTGGCAGGCGTCCCACCGTGATCGCGATCTTGAACGCGGCGACAGGGCCGATTTTTTCGCGAATAAGCGCGACGCATTCTTTCTCGATCTCGGCGGGCGGGCGGTTCACGCCGGATTTGAGCACGATAAAGCCGCACGGCACCTCGCCCTTGAGCTGATCTTTGACGCCGAGCACCGCGCATTCGGCGACGTCGGGATGCGAGGCGAGCACTTCCTCCATGCCGCCGGTGGAGAGCCGGTGGCCGGCGACATTGATGATGTCATCGGTCCGGCCCATGACGAAAATATAGCCATCCTCGTCCTTGAAACCGGCATCGGCGGTTTTGTAATAGCCGGGAAATTCCTCCAGATAGCTTTCGCGCATCCGTGCATCGGCCTGCCACAAGGTTGGCATGCACGCTGGCGGCAGCGGCAGCTTGACCACGATCGAGCCCATCTTGCGGGGCGGCAGTTCGCGGCAGCCTTCGTCGACGATGCGGATGTCATAGCCGGGCATCGCCACAGTCGGCGAGCCATGCTTGACCGGCAGCATGCCCAAGCCGACCGGGTTGCCGGCGATCGCCCAGCCGGTTTCGGTCTGCCACCAGTGATCGATCACCGGCACGTTGAGGAGCTTCTCCGCCCAGGCGAGTGTGTCGGGGTCGGCGCGCTCGCCGGCGAGGAACAGCGTGCGAAACTTCTTCAGGTCGTATTGCGCCAGAAGCTTCCCTTGGGGGTCGTCCTTCTTGATGGCGCGGAATGCCGTCGGCGCGGTGAACATGGCCGCGCAGCCGTGCTCCGCAATCACGCGCCAGAACGCGCCGGCATCGGGCGTGCCGACCGGCTTGCCTTCATAAAGAATCGTCGTGCAGCCGTGGAACAGCGGCGCGTAGACGATGTAGGAATGTCCGACCACCCAGCCGACATCAGAGGCAGCCCAATACACCTCGCCGGGCTCGACATCGTAGAGATTCTTCATCGACCATTTCAGCGCGACCATGTGGCCGCCATTGTCGCGGACCACGCCTTTCGGCCGCCCGGTGGTGCCGGAGGTATAGAGAATGTACAGTGGGTCAGTCGCTTCCACCGGCACGCAATCGAAAGCAGAGCGGGCGTGGACGAGCGCATGATCGCGCATTTGCGCCCAGTCGCGGTCGCGGCCTTCGATGAGCGGCGCTGGCGCCTGCGCCCGCTGCAGGATCAGGCAGCTTTGCGGTTTGTGCGTGGCGAGCGTGATCGCCTCGTCGAGCAGCGGCTTGTATTTGACCACGCGCCCCGGCTCGAGCCCGCAGCTTGCCGAGAGAATGACTTTCGGCTTGCAGTCGTCGATCCGGGTGGCGAGTTCGCGCGCAGCAAAGCCGCCGAACACCACCGAGTGGATGGCGCCGATCCGCGCGCAAGCCAGCATGGCAATCACGGCTTCCGGCACCATCGGCATATAAATGATGACGCGGTCGCCCTTGCTGACGCCGAGATCGCGCAGCATGCCGCCGAGCACCTGGATTTCGGTCAACAGCCGGTGATAGGTCAACGTGCGCTTTGCGCCGGCCAAGGGTGAATCATAGATGATCGCTGCCTGCTCGCCGCGTCCGGCATTGACGTGGCGATCCACCGCGTTGAAGCAGGTATTGCAGACCCCGCCGACAAACCAGCGCCCGTAAACCCCCGCGGCAGGATCAAAGACTTTGTTCGGCTTCTCGAACCAGTCGATATCGGCGGCCGCTTCCGCCCAAAAGCCGAGCGGATCGCGCTGCCAGCGCGCATAGATTTCATGATAGCAGCTTGTACGGATATCCATGGCGCTGCCTTAGGCGATCCGGGCGCACTATAGCGCCGACGCGGCTTGTCGCGAATAGCAACACTGGTCGAGCGGCAACGGGTCGCTATTGATCTATATCAAGGCCTATTCGCGCGGCGCGATGTTTTCGCTAGGCTCGTTGGGGTTTAGGCTCCGGCAGCAGACATCGCGGGGAGCAAAACATGCCGAGTCCCTACGATACCGACCTCGACCGCAACCCGGCGAATTTCCAGCCGCTCACGCCGTTATCGTTTTTGGAACGCGCGGCAGCGGTCTATCCCGATCATCCCGCCGTCATTCACGGGGCGCGGAGCTGGACCTACCGAGACTTTTACGCTCGCGCGCGACGCCTCGCTTCGGCGCTCGCCCGCCGCGGCGTCAAGCGCGGCGACACCGTCGCCGTCGTCCTGGCTAATACCCCGCCGATGCTGGAAGCTCACTACGGGGTGGCGATGGCGGGCGCCGTGCTCAACACCATCAATACCCGGCTCGATGCGGCCATCATTGCGTTCACGCTCGATCACGGCGACGCCAAAGTGCTGATCACCGACCGTGAATATTCGCGCGTGGTCAACGATGCGCTGGCGGCCTGCAAGAACAAACCCCTAGTCATCGACTACGACGATCCGGAATACACCGGCGCGGGAGAACGGCTCGGCGAGATCGAATACGAGGATTTGTTGCGGAGCGGCGATCCCGATTTTGCCTGGCAGATGCCGCAGGACGAATGGGACGCGATCTCGCTCAATTACACATCCGGGACCACCGGCGATCCCAAAGGCGTCGTCTATCATCACCGCGGCGCGTATCTGTTGGCGATGGCCAACGTCATCACTTGCGCCATGGGCAAGCATCCGGTTTATCTGTGGACGCTGCCGATGTTCCATTGCAACGGCTGGTGTTTCACCTGGACGCTCTCGGTGGTCGCCGGCACGCATGTCTGTCTGCGCGCGGTGCGAGCGCCGTCGATGTACGACGCCATCGTCACCCACAAGGTCACCCATCTGTGCGGCGCGCCGATCGTGATGTCGACGCTGCTCAACGCGCCGGCGCAGGAGAAAAAGCCGCTGCCGCACGTCGTGCAATTCGCGACCGCCGCCGCGCCGCCGCCTGAGGCGGTGCTGGCGGCGATGAAGGCGGCCGGCTTCAACGTCACCCATCTTTACGGCTTGACCGAAACCTACGGACCCGCTGCCATCAATGACTGGCACCGTGAATGGGAGACGCTGAACTCGTCCGACCAGGCGGCTAAGAAAGCGCGCCAGGGCGTCGCCTATCCGGTGCTGGAAGCGCTCGACGTGATCGATCCGGAGACCATGAAAGAAGTGCCGCGCGACGGCGAGACTTTGGGCGAAGTGATGTTTCGCGGCAATGTGGTCATGAAGGGCTATCTGAAAAACAAATCGGCCAGCGCCGCGGCCTTTGCCGGCGGCTGGTTTCATTCCGGCGATCTCGGCGTCATCCATCCGGACGGCTACATCCAGCTCAAGGACCGGTCCAAGGACATCATCATTTCCGGTGGCGAAAACATTTCTTCCATCGAAGTCGAAGACGCGCTTTACAAACATCCGGCTGTCGAGGTCGTCGCGGTGGTGGCCAAGCCGGACGAAAAATGGGGCGAGACGCCGTGCGCGGTCGTCGAGCTCAAGCCGGGAAGCGCGGCGAGCGCCGATGAACTCATCGCCTGGTGCAAGAAGAATCTGGCTTCTTACAAATGCCCGCGCCACATCCTGTTCGCCGAGATCCCGAAGACCTCGACCGGGAAATTACAAAAATTCAAGCTGCGCGAGATTGTGAAAGCACTCTGAAGGCGCCTCACGACCGGCTTTGAGCCGAGCCATGATGGATGAGCTCCGCTTGGAGCGGATTATTTCAGAGCGATGCTACCGCGAACTTAGTGGACGAGCGCGTCCTGCCGTAATCGGGCGATCTCGTCTTTGACGTGCAATTTCTTACGTTTTAATTCCGCAATCTGGAGGTCGTCGATGGAGGGGTGGGTGAGTGCTTCTGCGATTTCCTGTTCAAGCGCTTGGTGCCGTTTCTCAAGTTCCGCAAGCTGCGATTCAATCGCCATGTGGCATGCCTCCTTGCAGATGGCCAGTTCCGATCATCCTACACCCAATCGGCTTTGAGGATACTCCGGTTTTGCCGGTTCGAAAATCCCCGACCGCGCATTGCGGCGGACTTGTGGGCGATTAGCCGAAACGCGATAATCGCTCGTCACTTAGGTGCAGTCGGCTGCACGACCCGGTGGCTTGTCGGCCAAAAAACGCGCCCCGTGGGCTCGGCGCGACCAGGGTGGCGATGACGCAAGATGAAGAGCACGAACTTCGGGCGGAATTGGCGCGCCTGCAGCAGGAGCATCGCGATCTCGATGCCGCGATTGCCGCACTGCAGGAATCGCCCGGTTCGGACCTGATCCAGGTCCAGCGCCTGAAAAAGCGCAAATTGCTGCTGCGCGATCGCATTACCTTTATCGAGGACCAGCTCACACCGGACATCATTGCGTGAGCGCCGCTCTCCTTTAGTGCAGCGATTTCGCCTCTGCAGAATGGAAATTGAGCAACGCCCAACTGCTGGCGTCATCTCTCTTCTGCGCGTTGGCTGCGGTTCGCGCCTGCTCGGCAAGCCATGGCGCTCTCTATGACACAAAGTTTTGATGTGGAACTGCGTCCCCCGCCACCGATGGATGGCCGGCTCGCTAAAAATCGCGATCCTGCCGCATCAACTTGGACATCGCGGCAGCGCAAGCCCGTCCCAGAAGCGGCAAACATGGCTGCATTCTGGCTGTCTTATTCAGTGTGCATTCACCAATGAATGGGATTTTAGGCCCGACATTCGCAATCGTGGGATTGCGACCGAAACGTGAGGTGACGTCATGAAAAGAATACTGACCGCCCTCGTCGCTGCCGCCACCCTTGCCGGCGCAGCACTGGTAAGTTCGGCGCCTGCACAAGCCTATTGGCGCGGCGGCTGGGGCTGGGGCCTCGGCGGCTTCGCTGCCGGGGCCGTAATCGGCAGCGCACTGGCGCGGCCGTATTATCCGTACGGCTATTATGGCTACTACGCGCCATATCCATACGTCCCGCCACCCTGTGTATTGCGCCGCGTGTGGAACGGCTACGCCTGGGTGCGCGCCTGCGTCTGATTTGAGGAAATCGTGGCCCAAGCCGCAGCAACAAGGTTGAGGCGTTTCCATGCGCAAGCGCCTCGCCTTGCGAATGGCCTCGGCACCTAATTTCCGCCAAAGAGTGGCTCTTGAGTTTCGGCGGGTTTCTCGCGAATTCGGGGGTTTTCGGGGACTTCCGCTTATCCACATCCTAGATCGGCACCCGGCCGGTCACATGAGGAAAACACATGCATAAGTCGCTTGTGGGCCTCGCCGCGGCCGCGGCGCTGGGCTTCGCTGCGATCGCGGCGCCAGCGCCGGCGAAAGCGGATTGCATCGGCTGCGCCGTCGGCGCCGGAATTCTCGGCGGGGTCGCCGCTGGGGCCATTATCGGCAGTGCAATCGCCAATAGCCCACCGCCTCCGCCGCCGGCTTACTATTATCCGCCGCCGCCCCCCGCAGCCGTTGTTTATCCTGCGCCGGGTCCGGGCTATGCCGCGCTGGCGCCCGGCTGTTATTGGGGCAAGCGTCAGGTCTGGGTCGAAGGTTACGGCTATCGTTGGCGGACCGTGCAAATATGCCAGTAACGGCCGGCGCCTTCAGCGCGCGGGCGCTTTGATTTCTGACCGGCCGGCATGAATCATCCGGCCGGTCTTTCTGTGCGAATTAACGGTTGCATGCGAGCCCGCGGCCTTTGCGTGGCGAGCGGATTCGGCGACCCGAGCTCTGCCGTGCGACGATGCCGATGGATGCCACAACGAAGGTAAGCGTGCCGCTGCGTTGGCGCGCAACGGCGATGGCCAGGCGCTTGCTCGGGCGGTTCTGGCACAATAAATCGCGCACACGATCCGGCTCGCGCACGATGCAGGCACTCGGTTGGACCGCCGTTATCGCCTTGTGTCTCTACGCTGCGCTGGCGACGACGATCTATGTCGTGCAGCGCTCGCTGATGTATTTCCCCGACACCGCTCACGTGCGGCCGGCGGCGGCCGGATTGCCCGAAGCCGAAGAAGTGCCGCTCACCGCCGCCGACGGGGTGCGCATTGCCGCGTGGCACGTGCCGCCGGGCGCCGGTAAGCCGGTGATCTTGTACTTCCATGGCAATGGCGGCGCGCTGCGCTTTCGCGTCGAGCGTTTCCGCAGACTGATCGCCGACGGCATCGGCTTGGTCGCGCTGGAATATCGCGGCTATGGCGGCCTGGCTGGCAGTCCGAGCGAGGACGGGCTCATTGCCGACGCGCAAGCCGCTTACCGCTTTGCCGCCACACGCTATCCGGCGCAACAGCTCGTGCTGTGGGGAGAGTCGCTCGGCTCGGGCGTCGCCGTCGCAATTGCCGCCGAGCGGCCTGCGGGCCGTGTCATTCTCGAAGCGCCGTTCACGTCCGCAGTCGCCGTCGGCGCGCAGCATTATTGGTATCTGCCGGTGTCGCTTTTGATGAAAGATCAATTCCGGTCCGATACGCGCATCGGCAAGGTGACCGCACCGGTGATGATCATGCACGGCGTGCACGACCGCGTCGTTCCTTACGCCATGGGCGAACAGTTGTTCGATATTGCCAACCAGCCAAAACACTTCGTGCGATTTCTGGATGGCGGTCACGAAGATCTCGACGCTCACGGCGCGCTCGACGCCGTTGCGCGTTTTCTCGCCGGCGATCTCGACTAGGCCGGCCGCGCGCACAGCGGCACAAGCGTCACTGCGGCACTGTCATCGATTCGAGCACATGACCGTTCGGATCGCGAAAATAGAAGCCGCGGCCGCCGCCCCAATTATTGAGCTTGCCGTCTTCGAGGCTCCACGGCGCGCTGCCGAACACGATCTTGGCCTTTTTGACCCGGCCGAGAATGGCGTCGAACTCGCGATCGCTGACGTGGAAAGCCAGATGGTGGCTGTCAAAATCGGAATCGTCGTCGAACAACAAGGTCAGGTTCTTGTTCACCGGTACCGGAGCGAAGTGTCCGGTGCGGGCGCGCTTTAACCCGAAAAGCTCTGCGAAGAACTTTGCCGCGGCCACTTTGTCGCGCGCGGGCACGATGGTGTGGTTCAGCGTGATGGTCATGGCCGTTCCTTTGGCTCCTCGGCGCGTGATGTCCCTTTATGCAACGCTCAAAAGGTCGGATAGGTCTGCCCGATCTTGCCGCCGACCCGGCCGAAGCCCTCCTTGGCGGGCTGGTACTTGTCGTTGATGTTGAGCGCCTTGGCGTATGAGCCGGCGGCTTTGTCTTTCTGTCCCAGCCGCTCATAGGCGAGGCCGCGGCTGGTCCACGCGCGCAAATTCAGCGGGTCCATCTGCACTGCCTGGTCGAGATCGTCAGCCGCCGATTTGGCGTCCCCGACCGCCAGATAGCTGAGTGCGCGCGCCACATAGGGCTCGGTCTTTTTGTTGGCCTGCCCGAGCGCCGTCGAGAAGTCCTCAATCGCGGCGGTGTGCTGATGTTGGCTTTGATTCAAAAGTCCGCGATTGTAATAGGCCTCGGGATTGTCCGGCTGCAGAGCGATAGCCTTGTTGAAATCCTCGAGCGCCTGGTTGTGCCGGCCCTGTTGGCGGTAAACGATGCCGCGTCCGATATAGGCCGCCGCATAAGCGGGGTCGATCGCCAGCGCCTTGTTGTCGTCGGCAAGCGCCTGGTCGAGCTTGTTGATGCGGCGATACACCAGCGCGCGGTTGGCATAGGCCTGGGCGTAATTGGGATCGAGGCTGATCGCCTTGGTGAAGTCGGCCAGCGCCGCTTCAGGCCGGCCGGCTTCGCCATAGACCGAGCCGCGCATATTGTAGGCCTGCGGATCGTCCGGATGCGCGGCAATGACTTCGCTGAGCGAAGCGACATTGGATTGCGGTCCGGGATAGAGCGGCTTGTCGCCTTCTGCGGCGGTCGGGTTGCCGGGTGTGGCGCAGGCCGCGAGCAGAAAAAGGGTTATCGGCAACAGGATGACCTGCGCTGTGAGGCTCAGCCTCGAATTCGCCAGTGTGCCGCCCATAGGGAAGGCACGATAACAGCCCGTCCCCGCCAACACCCGCCTCGGCGCGGCGATCACGCAGTCCAATTCTCGGCGGTCGCGCGAGGACATAGCGGGACAATGGCCGGACAGGGAGGTCGAAAAAGCCAGAGCCTTATCGATACCGAGTTAATCAGCATCGATAAGGCTCTGTGGCACGAAAAGCGCCAATCCGCGGCCGGCTAGCCGAACCGCGGCGCCCGCGGCGGACCGGATCTGGCGCCGCCCGCACCGGGGGTGGGCTTTGGCTTCATCGGCAGCAGCCCTTCGCGCTGCAATCGCTTACGCGCGAGTTTACGGGCCCGGCGGATCGCCTCGGCCTTCTCCCGCGCTTTTCTTTCGGATGGTTTTTCGTAATGGCCGCGAAGCTTCATTTCGCGGAAAATGCCCTCGCGCTGCATCTTCTTTTTCAGCGCCTTGAGGGCCTGGTCGACGTTGTTATCACGGACGAGAACCTGCACGCGTGCTCCTCTTGCATTCGGTTCTGGGATTGCTTGATGACACAAGGCCAAAGGCCTGCGCCACCTTGGCGCGGGCTGTAGCAGAACAGCGTCAAAAAGTCCACCACACCGCAATTAGTCGTCAAATACGCGTGTGACGTGACCCATCTTGCGGCCCGGCCGGATCGCGGTTTTCCCGTAGAGATGAACGGCAACGCCGGGAAGATCGAGATAGCGCCGGTAATCTTCGACTTCGCGGCCGATCAGGTTCGTCATCTCGACGCGGCCGCGGCGGACCGGCTTGGCGAGCGGCCAGCCGGCTATTGCGCGAATATGCTGCTCGAATTGCGAGACCGAAGCCCCGTCGAGGGTCCAATGCCCGGAATTGTGCACGCGCGGCGCGATCTCATTGACCATGAGCTCACCCTCGCGCAGCACAAACATTTCCACCGCGAGCACGCCGACATAGCCGAACTTCTGCGCAACGATCTCGGCAATGCGCCGCGCCTGTGCAGCATCGTGTTGCGAAATCGCCGCCGGAACGCGCGAGGTTTTCAGGATATGATCCCGATGCTCGTTCTCGGTGACGTCGAAACACTCGACCGTGCCGGGTTGCCCGCGCGCCGCGACAACCGAAACCTCGCGCTGGAACGCAACGAACGCTTCGAGGATGCAGGGCTGAGCGCCGGCCTCACGCCAGGCAGCCTCCGGATCGGTGCCATTTTTGATGGTGACTTGGCCTTTGCCGTCGTAACCGAACCGGCGGGTCTTGAGCACCGCGGGACGGCCGATGCGCTCGATCGCGGCCTTAAGGTCGGCGGGAGAGGAGACCTCGGCAAAGGCCGCAGTCGGGATGCCGAGGCCGGTGACGAAGTTTTTCTCGGCAAGCCTGTCCTGAGTCGTCGCCAGGATTGCCGGGTCCGGCACGACCGCAACCCGCGCCGCAAGAAAAGCCGCGGTTTCGGCGGGCACATTTTCGAATTCATAAGTAACGACGTCGACGTCCGCGGCAAAGCGGTCCAGTGCCTCGGTGTCGGTGTAGTCGGCGCAGGTGACGCGATGCACGACGTCAAAGGCCGGCGAATCCGGACTTGGCGCGAACACATGACAGCGAAACCCGAGCCGGGCAGCGGCCAGCGCCAGCATGCGGCCAAGCTGTCCGCCGCCGAGAATGCCGATGGTCGCCTCGGCCTCGAGCACAGGCGCGGCTGCGGTCACGCGATATCCTTGGGCGCCTCGGGCACTCCCGCAGTCTGCGCCGCCCGCCAGGCCTCAAGCCGGCGCGCCAGATCGGTGTCGTTAAGCGCCAGCACGGCCGCGGCGAGGAGCGCCGCATTGATCGCGCCGGCACGGCCGATCGCCACCGTGCCGACCGGCACGCCAGGCGGCATTTGCACGATCGAATAGAGCGAGTCCTGTCCCGACAGCGCCTTGGATTCGATCGGAACGCCGAATACCGGCAAACTGGTGAGCGAAGCGGTCATCCCGGGCAGGTGCGCGGCGCCGCCGGCGCCGGCGATAATGACCTTGAAGCCTTCGGCTTTGGCGCCTTTGGCGAAGGCATAGAGCCGCTCCGGCGTGCGATGCGCCGAAACGATGCGCGTCTGATAAGCGACTTGCAGCGCGTCGAGGGTATCGGCGGCGTGCTTCATCGTTTGCCAGTCGGACTGGCTGCCCATGATGATGGCGACGGATTTCGCTTCCGGAGGCGCCACGATTGAAAAATCCTTGCGCGAAGGAAGCGCCGGATTATAGGCCCGCGCGTTGGACTAGCAAGGCGGCCGACCTTATCTAAGTCGCGCAAGCTGTGCGATTTCGGGCAGGGTTAATTTTTTACCGGACGCCAATACAGGGACCCGCGCCGATGGAGATGAGCCAATATCATTACCTGCCGCTGGCGCCGAGCTTCTTCGCCATCCTGGTCGGCATCTTCATCGGCGTTCTGATCCTGCAATCGCTGCGTTATGCTTATGTCAGTCTCGGGATCAGTTCAGGCACGGCGCTGTTTCTGTTGTTCGCCTCGTTAATCGGCAGCGTTTTTAACATTCCGATCGTGCAGCTGCCGCCGGAGCCGGTCGTGTCGGACCGCGTGATCGATTTCTTCGGCATGCAATACACCGTGCCGGTGGTCAGTCATTGGCGCGGTACGGTGATCGCGGTGAATGTCGGTGGCGCCGTCATTCCCACCTTCCTGTCGCTTTATCTGCTGTTCGCCCGCAACTTGTGGGTCAAGGGCACGATCGCGACTGCGATCGTGGCACTGGTTCTGCACTGGCTCGCCGATCCGGTCCCGGGCCTTGGCATCGCGGTGCCGGTCTTCGTACCTGTCGTCGTCAGCGCGGCGGTGGCGCTGATCCTGTCGCGCCAAGACGCCGCGCCGCTTGCCTATATCGCGGGGGCACTCGGCACCCTCATCGGCGCCGATCTGACCAATCTCGACAAAGTGCGCGGGCTCGGCGCGCCGGTGGCTTCGATCGGCGGCGCCGGCACTTTCGACGGCATTTTTCTCACCGGCATCCTGGCCGTGATTCTAGCCAATCTGTTTCCGCATCGCCGCGCGCCCGACCCGCAACCTTGGGCGACGTGATCAGGGACAAAGCCCGCCATGCCACAGCCGGCCATCGCGCATTATCACGCCCATATCTACTACGATCCGGCGACGAGCCGCGGCCGGGCCGAGCGGCTGCGGCAGCGGGTTGCCAAGGAGTTTCCGAAAGCCAAGCTCGGCCGCTGGCATGACGAACTGGTCGGGCCGCATCCCCGAGCTATGTTTCAGATCGCTTTTCCTGCCGCCATGCTTGCGGCCTTTGTGCCCTGGCTGATGCTTAACCGCGATGATCTGGTGGTGCTCCTGCATCCCGAGACCAGCGATGATCTGGCCGATCACACGATTCATGCCGCCTGGTTTGGCGCTGTCCTGCCGCTCCGCGTGCAGGTTTTTGCTTCGCGCAAGTCATAAAACGTGTGGGCGATTGTGCGCGCCGATTGTCGGCGCACGCTACTTTCCAAGCTCCGCTAGCATTGCCGCGACACCGCCGCGGCAATGCGCTGCAGGTTTGCGCCAGAACATTTTTGCGATGCGGCGGTTACGCTGCAAACGAAGCGCGAATGTTCAGGTGCGATCCTGGCAAACCAGCGCGAGATCGATCGACGCAACGACACCAGACTTCTCACGCCGCTGCTTGTCATGGCGCTGGTGATCGCGGCGGGCGTGTTGTTTTACGCCTTGAGCGCCCACGCCATGGCCGCGCTCTAACGTCGCTTGCCCGGTTCCATTCGCTTTCGCCAAGTGATTGAGGGGCAATCACTTTTACTCGCCTCAATATCGCTGTTCCGATGCTCGCACGGCGAACCCGTCGCCGTCCCGATCGTTGCTCTTACTGAGCAAACGGAGCCGGTATCATGAAAAAGCTTCTGTTAGGCGCGGCCCTTGTGGTCGCCGCGACCTCGATGGCTTCGGCGCAGGGCTACTATTACGCCACGCCGTACGGTTATGGCCTGTATGGCACCGGGAATTTCCCGGGGCTCTATGCCTATGGGGACGAGCCGACTGCGGCGCCGCCCGCCGCCTATGACGGCGGCGTCTATGGCACGGCGCGGAACTGGCAATATTACCGATCGCATGGACCGGGACGCGGCAACAACGAGGAGTCGACACGATGAATGCAGCAAAAATCTTGTTGGCTTTGACCCTGCTGGCAGGCGTGGCGGCGACAAGCGTCCTGGCGCCCACGCCGAGTCTGGCGCAGAGCCAGCCAAATTATGGACCGAACTCACCCGGCGGCGGTAATACTTATGGCGAGCCGTATAGCGGCAGCGCCGCGGCCAGGCGGAAATCGGGTGGCTGGTAGACAAAGCCGACGACGCCGGATTTATCGAACCTGCAGGAGAGCGACCCCCGGTCCCATGGACCGGGGGTTTTGTTGCCCGCGCATTTCGGGCAACGTCCATTCTTTCCGGGCCGCTTGAGCATCCACTATCATGACATCGGGGGCGAAGACGCAACGACTCACCATCGCGGTGGTGGGGCTGGGCGGTATCGGCGGCGGCGCCGCCGGCACGCTTGCGGCGGCCGGTCGGCACGACGTGTTGGCGTGCACGCGTCAGCCACTGGCGCGATTTACGTTGGAACGGGGGGAGGGCGCGGTCGATATACCGCTTCGCGTTTTGACCGATCCAGCGGTCGCCAAGCCGGTGGATTGGGTGTTTCTTTGCACCAAGACGCATCAGACCGCGACCGCCGCCCCGTGGCTTGCGCAACTATGCACACCGGCTACGCGCGTCGCGGTTTTGCAGAACGGAATCGATCACGCCGCTCGCGTGGCGCCGCTCACGCGCGGCGCCACCGTTGTGCCGGTTCTGGTCTACTACAACGGCGAGCGCCTGGCCGCCGACCGCGTGCGCATTCGCCATGCCGGTGCTTACGACGCGGTGGTCGCCGATGACGAGGCGGGCCGCGCTTTCGCCGATTTGTTTGAAGGCACGCCGCTTCGCATCATTCGCAGCGGCGACTTCGCCACGCTGGCCTGGCGCAAGCTTCTGATTAATGCGGTCGCTAATCCGATCACTGCGCTGACGCTGCAACGGCAGGTGGTACTGCGCCGTCCCGATGTCCAGGATCTGTGCCGGGGCATTCTCGACGAGGCGGTTGCCGTGGCCCGGGCCGAGGGCGTCAATCTCGCCGAAGATGAGACCGCTCGCACCATCGCCACGCTGGATAATTTTTCCGGCGAACTCGGCACGTCGATGTATTTCGATCGCGTCGCCGGACGCCGGCTCGAGGTGGAGGCGCTCACCGGTGCGATTGTCGCCGCCGGTGACCGGCACGCAATGGCAATGCCGCTCAATCGCGCGCTGCTGACCCTTTTGCGCGCCATCAACGATGCGATCACCGCCTAGGGCCAGTTTCGTGCAGACCTGCGATGGCAACGACGCGCTTCAGCCGCCTTGCAGGCCACGCAGCTTCCAGGTGGTGAGCAATTCTTCGGCTTCGTCCAGGCTCAGTCCCTCGCGCCGGACCGGGCGCGAAACATCGGCAGTTCGCGACAGGGTGAAGCCGCGGCCATGCTTCTCGACCGTGAACAAAAGCTTGTCGGCCAAGGCGCGCAAATGCCGCTCGCGTTCGTTTGTCTGCACGGTTGGTGATCTCTGCGAACGGGAGGACACTTAAGCTCCACCGATTTGATCGTAGTGGCTTGGACTGTGGCGGTAACCGCCGACCGGGATGCATCGTTCCAGTGCACAGCGCGTGCCTTTGCTTTGCATGGCGCCTTGCCACGGGCCAATATCGAGCATGGGACGTGACGATTCGAGAGACCGGCCGAGAGATTGGCGGGACGCCCCGAAGACCCGGCGTGAGCCGGACGCGCGCGCTGCAGCCGAGCGAGCCTTCAAGGCTGTGACCACCAAGCGGATCGAAGGCCCGCCCACCGCCGCTCCGGCCGTTTTGCCGGGGGTGAAAGAGACCGTGACATTGCGGATCGACCGCGACGTGCTCGATTTCTTCCAGGGCGGGGGACCGGGCTGGCAGGACCGCATCAATGCGGCTTTGCGCAAGGCGGCCGGGAAGTAGCAGGGCGCTCGAATCGATATGAGGGCGGCGGCAGATCATCCGCTGGTCCCCGCGAAGGCGGGGACCCAGAGAATACTTTCGATTTCGGCTGGATTCCCGCTTACGCGGGAATGAGCGGCAGAGTCAGCGCGCCGCCGCGGCGACAGCCGCGTGCGGGTTTTCCATGTGGGCGATGTTGCTCTTGACCGCCTTCTGGACCTTTTCGAAGGCGCGGACCTCAATCTGGCGCACGCGCTCGCGCGACACACCGAACTCGTCAGCAAGCTCTTCCAGCGTGATTGGCTCATCGGCGAGCCGCCGCGCTTCGAAGATCCGGCGCTCGCGATCGTTGAGCACAGTAAGCGCCTCGCCAAGCGCCTTGTGCCGGTTCTCTGACTGCTCGCTCTCGGCCAAACGGCTTTCCTGGCTGGCGCTGTCGTCGACCAGCCAATCCATCCATTCGCCGGAATCGCCTTCTTCGCGGATCGGCGCATTGAGCGAAGCGTCGCCGCCAAGCCGGCGGTTCATGTCGATGACATCCTGCTCGGTCACGCCCAGCCGTTTGGCGATCAGCTTGACCTGATCCGGGCGCATATCGCCTTCGTCGAGCGCCGAAATACGGCTCTTCGCCTTGCGCAGATTGAAGAACAGCTTCTTCTGATTGGCCGTGGTGCCCATTTTCACCAGCGACCACGAGCGCAGGATGTATTCCTGGATCGCCGCCTTGATCCACCACATCGCGTAAGTGGCAAGCCGGAAGCCTTTGTCGGGCTCAAAGCGCTTGACCGCTTGCATCAGTCCGACATTGCCCTCGGAAATCACTTCCGAGATTGGCAGACCATAGCCGCGATAGCCCATGGCGATCTTGGCCACGAGCCGCAAATGGCTGGTGACGAGCTTGTGCGCCGCGTCGCGGTCGCCGTGCTCGCGCCAACGCTTCGCCAGCATGAATTCTTCCTGCGGTTCCAGCATCGGGAACCGCCGGATTTCTTCCAGATACCGGGTAAGGCCGGTTTCACCGGATAAAATAGGCAGTGCAGCAGTTTGGGCCATGACAGCGCCCTCCATATACAGGCCCCCGCGGAAGCGGCGGGCGGTCCGAGCCGTCGCTCTTCGAGCCGACGGCACGGGTTCCATCATCTCGCACCCGCAACATACACGGTCGAATCAGCCGAGCGGAAGGGAAACGGGCATCACTTCACCGCGATGCCGGCTTGATTTTCGCTCAAATGGCGCTGAAAAACCGGCGAAAATCCTCGATTAACCGCCAGACTACTCACCGCCAGTGCCGGCCCGATTCCCAGCCAGCGCATGATGCAAACGGGCGAGATCAGGCGGCAGTTCCGAACGGAACTCAAGGATTTCGCTGGTTAACGGATGCTTAAGACGCAAGATATGGGCATGCAGGGCCTGTCTGCCAAGATCGGCCAGCGCCGACTGCGCTGCTTGCGGCAAAAGCGCCGCCTTGGTGCGAAATCCGGCCCCATAGACCGGGTCGCCCAACAGCGGATGGCCGAGCGAGGCCAAATGCACCCGGATCTGGTGGGTTCGACCGGTTTCGAGCCGGCAAGCCAGCAAACTGGCCACAGCCTCTGAACTGCTGGCGCGATGATGCTTTGCCGCGGCGCGGGCGGCCGGCTTGACGGCGCGATAGCGCTCCAGCACCTGCCAAAATGTAACGGCCTCGCGTCCGCCGGCGCGCACCGCCATGCGGTCCCGTGATCGAGGATCGCGGTCAATCGGCCGATCGATCCTGCCATGCGGACGCTCGGGCGCACCCCAGGCTAAGGCGAGGTAGCCGCGCTCGAACGGGGCGCCGCTGCGCCCGTGATCGGCAAATTGCGCCGCCAGCGCGGCATGTGCGCGGTCGTTCTTTGCGACCACCATCAATCCGGTCGTGTCCTTGTCCAGCCGATGCACGATGCCCGGCCGGCGCTCGCCGCCAATGCCGGAAAGGCTATCGCCGCAATGCGCAATCAGAGCGTTGACCAGCGTTCCGGTCCAGTTGCCTGCCGCGGGATGCACGACCAAGCCGGCCGGTTTGTCGATGACGATGATGTCGTCATCTTCGTAAATGACGTTGAGCGGGATCGGCTCCGGCTGCGGTCGAGCCGGCTGCAGCGGCGGCACGTCAACCTTGATGGCAGCGC
>JBQCCX010000175.1:0-5415 GCA_051961815.1 Xanthobacteraceae bacterium | reverse complement strand
TCGCAGCTCACCGGCTGGGACATCGACATTCTCACCGAGCAGGAAGAATCCGAACGCCGCCAAGCCGAGTTCGAAAATCGCACTCGGATGTTCATCGACACGCTCAATGTCGACGAAGTCATCGGCCAGTTGCTGGCTTCGGAAGGTTTTAACTCGGTCGAAGAACTGGCGATGGTCGATGCCAAGGAAATCGCCAGCATCGAAGGCTTTGACGAGGACACCGCCGGTGAACTGCAAACCCGCGCGCGTGAATACCTTGCCCGGATCGAGGCTGAGCTCGACGACAAGCGCCGTGAACTCGGCGTCGAAGATGCCCTCAAAGAGGTCGAGGGCGTCACCACGGCGATGCTGGTGCGGCTTGGCGAGAACGGCATCAAAACTGTCGAAGATCTTGCTGGCTGCGCTACCGACGACCTCGCCGGCTGGACCGAGCGCAAGGACGGCGAGGCGGTGCGTCAAGCCGGCATTCTCGATGGCATGGAATTCAGCCGGGATGAAGCCGAGGCGCTGATCATGCGTGCGCGCGTCAAGGCCGGCTGGATCAGCGAGGCGGATCTCGCCCCGCCTGCCGCCGCCGAGGAGCCGGCTGCCGAGGCGGCACAGCCTTAAACGGCAGAAGGATTAAAGCTTGACGGAAATGCTGGCAGAGCCCGACCCTGTCGAACTCGATCATGGACCCCGCTCGCGCGGCGTTGAACGATTTTGCGTGGTCACTCGTGCCGTGCGGCCGCTCGAAGACATGATCCGCTTCGTCATCGGGCCCGCCGGCGAAGCCGTCGCCGACCTCAAACACAATCTGCCCGGCCGTGGTGTGTGGGTGACCGCGACGCGGACCGCGCTGGATGCGGCGGTGAGGGCCAACGCGTTCGCGCGCGGATTCCGCCGCGAGGTGCGGCTGGCTGGCGATGTCGTCGATTGCACCGAGCGCTTGCTCGAAAGTGCCGCCCTTGATGCGTTGGCCGTGGCGCGAAAAGCCGGGCTGGTCGCGATGGGCTTTACGCAGGTGGATACCGCGCTCAAGCGCGAAGCGGTGATTGCGGTTCTTCACGCGGCGGAAGCCGCCCCGGACGGAGTTAAAAAGCTCGATTCCGCGCGAAAGCACGGCCTGCGAGGCAAATCGGTCGGGGTCATTCGAATATTGACGAGTGCCCAATTGGATTTGGCACTGGGCCGCCCAAATGTGATACATGCAGCCCTGCTTGCCGGCCGGGCCAGCGCGACGTTCATGGCGCGTTTACGGCGCTTGGAACGATTTCGGAGCGGCGAGATCGGCCACGCCGCGGTCGGTGATGAAGACGGGCCAAGCCAGGTTAATGTTCAGGGCTAATGCGTACGGAACTGTGCAGGAATGACTGAAACCACGAAAAACAGCGGCGAAAAGCTGAGCGTCACCCCGACCAAGACGCTGACCCTAAAGCGAGGCGGCGTCGAGCAGGGCGTCGTGCGCCAGAGCTTCAGTCATGGCCGTAGCAAGGCCGTGGTGGTTGAGAAGGTTAAACGGCGCATTCCCGGCCAGGGGGAGGCCAAGCCCGAGGCACCGGCCGCCGATCGCGGCGCCGCCGCGCCCAAGCGCACCGGAACAGCGGCGAAGGCCAGCGCCGCGCCCGCAGCGGCGCCGAGCGCAACCGCGGCCGTATCGCCGAAAGCGTCGGGCGTGGTGCTGCGCACTCTCACCGAGGACGAGCGCAATGCGCGCGCACACGCGCTCGCGGACGCTCGGCTGCGCGAACACGAAGAGCGCGAGCGCGCCGAAGAAGAGGCCAAGGCGCGGCGCACCCGCGAGGAAAGCGAGCGTGCCGAGCGCGCCGCGGCGGAGACTCGCAAACGTGACGAGGAAGAACGCCGCAAGCACGACGAAGAGACCCGGCGCAAAGCCGACGAGGTCGCCAAAAAGCGTTTTGGCGCCGATGCTCTGACTGCAAAACCCGGTGCCCGTCCGGCGCTCGAAGCCGACGAGGACGAGGCGCCACGCACCGCCAGGCGCGGCGCCCTCGCTCGTCCTGCCGCGGCGCCTAAGCCGGCGCGCGGCGGCGGCGAGAAGCGTCGCGGCCGACTGACCGTCGTTACCGCCTTCTCCGCCGATGAAGAGCGCGAGCGATCCGAAGCCGCGTTCCGGCGCCGCGTTCTGCGCAAGACTGGTCATCGCGACGCCGAGCCCAAGGAAAAAATTGCCCGCGAAGTGACGATCCCGGAGACGATCACGATCCAGGAGCTCGCCAACCGCATGGCCGAGCGTTCGGTCGATGTCGTGCGCATCCTCATGCAGCAAGGCCATATGGCGAACATCACCGACACGATCGACGCCGACACCGCGCAGCTGATCGCCGAAGAACTTGGTCATACGGTGCGGCGCGTGGCCGAGGCCGATGTCGAAGAGGGCATGTTCGACGCTCCGGATTCCGCAGAAAGCCTGCAGCCGCGCGCGCCGGTGGTGACCATTATGGGCCACGTCGACCACGGCAAAACCTCGCTGCTCGATGCAATCCGCTCCACCGAAGTCGCCGCTGCCGAAGCCGGCGGAATCACCCAGCATATCGGCGCCTATCAAGTCACCTCGCCGTCCGGCGGCCGCATCACCTTCATCGACACGCCCGGCCACGCCGCGTTTACCGCGATGCGCGCCCGCGGCGCCAAAGTCACCGACATCGTCGTGCTGGTCGTGGCCGCCGATGACGGCGTCATGCCGCAGACCGTCGAAGCGATTCATCACGCTAAAGCGGCCAAGGTGCCGATCATTGTCGCGATCAACAAAATCGACAAAGCGGACGCCAAGCCGGAGCGGGTGCGCACCGAATTGCTGCAGCATGAAATCCAGGTGGAATCGCTCGGCGGCGACGTGCTTGAGCTTGAAGTCTCCGCCAAGGAGAAGACCAATCTCGACAAGCTGCTCGACACCATCGCGCTGCAAGCCGAAGTCCTGGAGCTGAAAGCCAATCCAAATCGGGCCGCCGAAGGCACGGTGATCGAAGCGCGGCTCGATCGCGGGCGCGGCCCAGTTGCCACCGTCCTGGTCCAACGCGGCACGCTCAAGCCGGGCGACATCGTGGTAGCCGGCAGCGAATGGGGCCGGGTGCGCGCGTTGGCCTCCGATACCGGTCATTCGGTGGTCGCGGCCGGACCGTCAATGCCGGTCGAGGTGCTTGGCTTTAACGGCACGCCTGAAGCCGGCGATCGGCTTGCGGTTGTCGACACCGAAGCACGGGCCCGCGAGATCACCGATTATCGCGAGCGTCAGAAGCGCGAAAAGATGGCGGCCCGGCAGACCGGAATGCGCGGTTCGCTTGAGCAGATGATGAATCAGCTCAAGACCGCCGGCCGCAAGGAATTCCCGCTGGTGGTCAAAGCCGACGTCCAGGGTTCGATCGAGGCGATCGTCGGCGCACTGGAGAAGCTTTCGACCAATGAAGTGGCCGCGCGCGTTATCTTTGCCGGCGTCGGCGGCATAACCGAATCCGACGTCACGCTGGCGGAAGCGTCGAACGCGGCCGTCATCGGCTTTAACGTGCGCGCCCACAAAGAAGCCCGCGAAGCCGCCGAACGCGCCGGCATCGAGATCCGCTACTACGACATCATCTACAATCTCGTCGACGACGTGAAAAAGGCGATGTCGGGACTCCTCGCGCCGACGCTGCGCGAAACCATGCTCGGCAATGCCGTCATCCTGGAAATCTTCAAGGTGTCGAAGGTCGGCAGCGTTGCCGGCTGTCGCGTCACCGACGGAACCGTGGAGCGCGGCGCCAATGTTCGGCTCATTCGCGACAGTGTCGTCGTCCATCAGGGCAAGCTGTCGCAACTCAAGCGCTTCAAGGACGATGCGCGCGAAGTCGTCGCCGGCCAGGAATGCGGCATGGCATTTGAGAACTATCAGGACATGAAGGTCGGCGACATTATCGAGTGTTACCGCGTCGAGACCATACAACGAACGCTGTGACAGCCGTCGTGCCCGGCTTTATGCCGGGCGTTTGCGTCTCACACTTCAAACTCATTAGCGTGCATGGCCGGCGAAAGCGGCCGTCACAGTAAGGTATTCGGATTGACCTATGAGCCGCCGCCAACACCGCGATCAAGCGGCCGGAGCTTCGCAGCGGCAGCTCCGTGTCGCCGAATTGATTCGCCACGAAATGGCCGATCTGCTGGCGCGCGGAGAGGTCCATGATCCGGTGATCGAGCATCACATGATCACGGTGCCCGAAGTTCGCGTGAGCGCCGATCTGCGGCTGGCGACGATTTACGTCATGCCGCTGGGCGGCCGCGACGAACAGGAAGTGCTCGACGCGCTGGAACGCAATAGCCGCTACGTCCGCGGCGAGATCGCCCGGCGCGTTAACCTCAAATTTGCACCTGAGATCAGATTCCGCATCGACGAGCGATTCGACGAAGCAGAACGGATCGAGAAGCTTTTGCGAACGCCTGCGGTCCAGCGCGATCTCAAGAGCCGCAAAGAGAAATAATGGACAACATCGATTCGTTCCGACCGATCCCGAGCCCGCCGCGCGAGCACCAAACATCGCCAAATTACCGCCGACGTGAAGTATGGTTTCCAAAGCATGAATGCGCCGACCCGTTCGCTTGCTGATCCGGATCGCGACGACGCGTCCGCCGCGCGCGCCGCTCGCGTCAAACGCCAAAAGCGCGACGTCCACGGCTGGCTCGTGCTCGACAAACCGGTCGGCATGACCTCGACCCATGCCGTTTCGGTGATCAAACACCTGTTCGCCGCGCGGCGCGCCGGTCACGCCGGAACACTCGACCCGCTGGCGTCAGGATGCCTGCCGATCGCGCTCGGCGAGGCAACGAAAACCGTCCCGTTCGTCTTCGATGGTCGCAAGACCTATCGGTTCACCATTCGTTGGGGTGAGGAACGCGACACCGATGACGCCGAGGGCCGGGTTGTCGAAACCAGCGACCAGCGGCCCGGCCGCGACGCTATCGAGCTGCTGTTGCCGCGCTTCACCGGCATGATCGAACAGGTTCCGCCGCGCTTTTCGGCCGTAAAGCTCGGCGGCGAGCGCGCCTACGATTTGGCCCGGGACGGTGAAGCGGTTGAGCTTGCTGCTCGCACGATCGTCGTTCACCGGCTTGAATTGGTCGAAGTTCCCGATCCGGACACCGCGGTTTTGAGCGCGGAATGCGGCAAAGGAACTTATGTCCGCTCGCTTGCTCGCGACCTCGGCCGGGCGCTGGGGGCCTTGGGCCATGTCTCAAGCCTCCGCCGCAGCCGGGTCGGGCCGTTTGGCGAGGCTGACATGATACCCCTGGAACAGGCCCAATCTTTGTGTCATAGAGCGGCCGCCGGCGAGGGACACCTCGCCGACGCGCTGCTGCCGGTCGAGACCGCGCTGGACGACATCCCGGCGCTGGCCGTAAGCCCGGCAGACGCGGCAAGGCTCCAGAGGGGTCAAGCCGTATTAATGC
>JBQCCX010000174.1:0-2975 GCA_051961815.1 Xanthobacteraceae bacterium | reverse complement strand
CTGGAGCTCCTTCCCGAGATTGGCGAGATCCGGCTCAAATCGATGGACGACGCCGGCATCACCGTGCAGGTGCTCTCCAACAGCGGACCGGGGCCGGATTTGCTGCCCGGGGCCGATGGCGTGGCGCTCGCCCGCGAGCTCAACGATCATTTGGCGGCGGCGATCGCGCGCCGCCCGGACCGCTTCGCCGGCTTCGCCAGCCTGCCGCTGCAAAGTCCCGATGCCGCCGCGGTCGAACTCAAGCGCGCAGTGAAAGAGCTCGGCTTCCTCGGCGCCATGGTCAACGGCACCACCGAAGGCCGCTTCCTCGATCACCCGAGCTTCGACGGGCTCCTTGCCGCCGCGGTCGAACTCGACGTGCCGATCTACATTCACCCGCACATCCCGCCGGACGCGGTGCGAAAGGCTTATTTCTCCGGTCTGCCGGACGGCGCCGACCGCGTGCTCGAGACCGCCGGCTGGGGCTGGCATTCGGAAACCGCGATCCATCTCTTGCGCATGGCGGTCGCCGGCACGCTCGACAAGCATCCGCGGCTGCGCCTGATCATCGGTCACATGGGCGAAATGCTGCCGATGATGATGGCGCGCATCGACCAGGTGTTTAAGCACGACATCGGCCATTTGAAGCGGCCGATTGCGCGCGCCATTCTCGATCAGGTCTGGCTCACCACCAGCGGCATTTTCGACGAACCGCCGCTTCTTGCCGCGCTTCTCACCTTCGGCATCGATCGCATCATGTTCTCGGTCGATTACCCTTATGCGCCGAACATCGCCGGCCGGAAGTTTCTCGACCGCATCGCGCTGTCTCCGGACGACATGGCGAAGCTCACCCATGCCACCGCAGATCGGGTTCTGAAGCTGAAAGTCCCGGCCGCCGCGGAGGGCCGTGCCCGGGCGGCGGCGCACGCCTAGATTGAACGGTGACTTTCGCGCCATGATGAACATTCACACGGAAATGGCCGACCCAGGCGTAAGTTCGCACTTTTACAGTCTACAACCTGTGATAGCATTCATCTCCGCCAATGAGCGGGGAGGAATGCGTCATGAGGATAGTGTCGCGTGTCGTGTTGGCGGTGTTGGCTTGCGCCGCTTGCAGCGCCACGAGTTTTGCCGGCGGGCCGTTCGGGATCATCCATGTCGGCAAATGGCAGGGCGCCGCCTACACGACCGACAAAGGCGCGTTCTCCCACTGCACCGCCGTCGCTAAGTTCGACAAGGGCCGTGCACTCATCATTGCCGAAAATGCCAATCGCTCGTGGGTCGTCGGCGCCGCCGATCCGGCCTGGAATTTTCACGATCGCCAGTCAGTGACGTTTATCCTGACCTTTGACGGCCAAGCGCAGTTTGAAATTCAGGGCACCGCCACGCGCGAAGCCGTAGTCGGAAAGTTGCCCAACCAGGCCATCAATGCATGGCGCAAATCGCATCAACTCGCCGCCACCGCAAACAAACAGACGCTGCAATTTGACCTGGCCGCAGCCGGCGAGGTCGTAGCGTCGATCGAATATTGCGTCGAGCAGATCAACACGAATGGAATCGCCACCGCCGGGGATTTTTCCAATCCCAAGGCGAAGCCGTCGAAAGCCTCGGCCAAGTCCGACTCAACCAAGTCCGACGATGAGCCTACGGAAAAGCCGTCCGATCCGGACCGGCTGGTTTCGGTTTCCGGCACCGGCTTTGTCGTCAGCAAAAACGCGCATGTGGTGACCAACAACCACGTCGTCGCCAATTGCGTCGGCGACATTCACGGCAATCTCGCCGGGCAGGCCCCGGTCAAGCTGCGCTTGGTGTCCGCCGACGAAGAAAACGACCTGGCGCTGCTGCAAGGGCCGAAGAAGTTCAAAGAGAAGGACCTCGCCACCATTCGCGCCAGCGCTGTGAATTCCGGCGACCAGGTGGTCGCGATCGGCTACCCGTTGCACGGTCTCCTTACCTCCGACCTGACGGTGACCACCGGCATCATCAGCTCTCTGGCCGGCCTGCACAACGATACCCGTTTCCTGCAGATCAGCGCGCCGGTCCAGCCCGGCAACAGCGGCGGACCATTGCACGACTCGAGCGGCAACGTTGTCGGCGTGGTCAGCGCCAAGCTCGATGCGCTGCGCATGGTCAAGGCGACCGGCGATATTCCGCAAAACGTCAATTTCGCCATCAAGACTGGGCCGCTGCGCGATTTTCTCGACAACAGCGCGGTGCCGTACCAGACCACCGAACCCTCGGGCGAGTCGAAGACCGCCGATATCGCCAGCGCGGCGCGGGCCTACACCATGCTGATTTCATGCACGGCGCATCACGTGGAGCGGAAGTAAGGCCAGACACTCCGGCTTTATGCCGAGCATCCACGTCTTCGGGCTGGCACTAAGACGCGGATGGCCGGGCCAAGCCCGCTGAAGGATTGTTAAGTGAGGCGAAGAAGACTTCCGCTTCGGCCCGCAGGCGGGACAAGTCCGGCAATGTCGAAATCGCCCGCTTCCCGGGCGCAGCGCAGCACGTAACGAAGTGGAGTGATGCGCTGCAGACCCCGGATCGTTACAGACGCTGAGTTTGGAACGGTCCCGGATTAGCAGCGCACCGTTTCACGCTGCGCCGCATCCGGGAAATGGGTCAAAATGGTCGTCACCGACCCATTGACATTCGTCACTGATATTGTTACATGCAGGATCGAACCTCGCCCTTGTCGGACGCGGCCCGGGAAGCAATCCCGGGCTGCGCGGGCGAGTGCGGTGCCCGCGGGCGGGCTTGCAACCCGCGCCCGGGCGGCTTTGGGCATCATGCTCTCCGGCACTACGACCGGAGCGCGAGGTGCTGTCGCTGGACTGGGACAGGCCGGGGCGGGCAATGCCGCTCAAAGGGATGCGCAAAACGTGTCCCCGCCACGTCCCAGGAAGCCTGGCCCGAGGCTGAGTCCCTTGCGATGAAAGACTCCTTGGGACGAGAACCGCGGTGGAACGCCGATAGATGTGCTGCCCCCTCCC
>JBQCCX010000173.1:0-2898 GCA_051961815.1 Xanthobacteraceae bacterium | reverse complement strand
AACTCAAATATGCGGCGACCGCCTTGATTTGCGGCTGCGTCAAGCTGTGTGCGATTGGCTGCATCACCGCCGACGTGTCGGGCTGCGACGGATTTTGTCCGCGCTCCTTATCCCAGTTCGTCAACTTGTCGGTGATGTAATCGTAGAGTTGCCCCGCCAAGCGCGGAAACGGCCCGTTGCCTTTTGCCTCGGGACCGTGACATGAGGCGCATGGCGGAACGCTAGCGCTGGCGACGCCGTTTTCGAAGATCCTTTTTCCCTCATCGAGATTCTGTTTCGGAGCGCCGCCCAGTGGCTTCGGATTGAGCTGATTGAAATCGGCGGTCAGCGCGTTGATCATCCCCGGACTCAGCACGTGGCCGACATTGAACATGATGTTGCTGGTGCGGCGATGCTCGACGAAGGCCTGCAGTTGATTTTTGAGATACTCGGTCGGTTGTCCGGCGAGCCGCGGGATCGGGTAATAACCGTGGAAGCCCTGCGCCGCGGCGCCGTGGCAGACTTCGCAATAGCGAAGCTTGGCGTCAGCTTCGGATTTTGCAACATTGTCCTGCGCCGCGGCGGGCGAGACGAACAGCGCCAGAACTGCAGTCGCGACAATGAATGCCGCTCCGGCCGGCGCTCGGAACGCCCCTCTACGGTGTCGTTGCGGCGGCCGGAAGTGCATGGCGTTACCAATCCGGTCCGGATCGCGCGTGGAAATTCACGCCGAGCAGTACGACTTGGATGCTCTGCTGGATATTGACCGGAACGTTTCCTCCGCCAAGCGTGGTGTCGGTGAACAGCACACTTTTGGTGCCGAGGCCGTAGTAGTCGTATTCAAGCTTGACCGACCATTCCGGCGTAAAGGCCCATTCGAGGCCGGCGCCCGCAGTCCAGCCGATCCGGTTCTCCGTCGCGTCGTAAAAGTAAATCCCCGCCAGGTCGTCGGCGTGATATCTGTCTCCGACCAAAGCGACGCCGGCTTTGCCGTACAGCATCCAGCGATCCCAGGCATAGCCGATGCGGCCGGTTATGCTGGCGAGGAAATCGGTTGTCGATCTGAAAGACGCGGTGTCGGGAATGCTGGGAACGGCAAAATTCGTCGTCTTACTGATATTTCCACCGGTTGCCGCCCCTTCAATTCCGACGACCCAAGTGGGTGCGAACTGATAGTCGCAGCCGATCTGGCCGCCCAGCATGTAGCCGCTGACGTCGACACTGGCAGAAGAATACCCCGTTATGGCGCTGAAAAGGCCGACCGTGTCGGTCAAATCTTTCTTGCCCCAGCCGCCCGCGGCCTGCAGACCGGCATAGCAACTGGTCCAGGTGAATGGAGGAATGACCGGCGCCGGCGGACCTGGCCGCACACCCAAATCGGCGGCAAAGGCTGAAACCGTCAACAGCGAAGCCGCGGCGCCACCGAGCAGTGTTGCTTTCATTTCGACCCTCTCCGCGCTTTTCTTCCTGTCATCACATCGCCAGCCAAATGTAGGCGAACAGCTGATTGTTGCTCGATGCACCGACGCTGGTGCCGCCGAACTGTTCGTACCAAGTGTATTGCAGCCCAATGCACGCGTTTAACCACGGCCAGCCGGGCGAAAAGCTGCTAACGAACGGAATGTAGGCAATTTCGGCAATCCAGCCCTTGGTATCCGCGGCCAAGAGCGGACTGCCCCAGGTGCTGAAATACTGCCCGGTCAACACCACGCGATTGTTGTTGCCATAGGCCAAAGAAGCGTAGGCGCGCGCTTCGCTCAGTTCATTGGTCAGCGCCGGCGCGCCAAGAAGATTGAAGCTGGCGTCGAGCCGCTGATTTTCACGAATGTAAGTGCCGCGCGCCGTGAACCAGAAATTACTGCCCTGGTACTGATATTGAGCATCAAAGCCGACGTCGGTGTATTTGTCGGTCTGCGGCAAGGTTCCCGTCGATTGCGTGCCCGGCGTCACCCAGGGGTGAACGTTGGCGATCATTCCGAACGTACCAACTTCGCGCCAATGCGGTTCGATGGCAGCGCGCCAATAGGGTGCGGCGTCGAAGAGCCCGGGTGGACCAAACGGATCGACACCGAGGGCGTTCTGAATGCTGGCGCTAAGCGGGCGATAAACCGAGGTTTCCAGGTAGATCAAATCGTTGATGTAGACGTAGCCGCCAACGCTGCCGACCGATGCCGCAAAGCCGCCGTCAATGATCGGGGCGGCGGGCCCGAATCCGGGCCAGAACGGCGATGCCGCATAAGGAAAAGCCCACGCCGGCGTCGTGGTGTTCCACGGACCTTGCACCGTCGGATTGTTGTTTGCGGTGATCCCGTAGGTGATGTCCATCTTGCCGAACGTGGCCGTATCGGCAAAGCGAACATCGGTATTGTCCCAGCTCCACGCATGCACAAACGGATCGTTACCGATGCCCGATGCCGCCGGCGCCCCGTTATAGGTCACCTGCGCAAAAGCAGCGATGTGATCGGTGATCGCGCCGCCCCAGAAGAACGCCGCTTTCGAGATGAATCGGAAGAGCTGAGGAGACGGGGGCGAACTCACAATAAAAAATAAATTCGGGCGGCGCTATGTCGCACAAGCAAAATTACGAATTTCTCTTGGATTGAAGCTTTTCGGCAACAGCGCTGCCCGATTGATACGGATCAATGCGGACCCACGGCGGCAGGCGCAAATGTTTGAAGCTCGTGGATAATCTCGACAGAGGCGAAACGAGCAAGCGGCGCGGTTACCACGGGGGTACCGCGCCGCTACTTTGATGGCCTGGAAGCGAACGAGACCTGGCCGGCTTCAGCCGGGCTTTTTCACCCAGAATTTGCACCAGCCCTCCGGGCTGATTTTGCCGTCGACCAGCGTGCAGCCCTCCGGCTCCTGAAACAGCGAGCAGTTGCTGCACTTTTGATCGCCTTTCGGAGAATCCTGATA
>JBQCCX010000172.1:0-14644 GCA_051961815.1 Xanthobacteraceae bacterium | reverse complement strand
AATTTGAGGCCGCGCTCGTTCACGATCTGCGAGTTGGCTTCGCGGACGGCCGCTTCAATCACCTCGGCCATGGCGGATTTGCCGTACAGGCGCTTGAGATGCGCGACCGGGACCTTCCCAGGACGAAAGCCCCGCAGCTGCACGCGGTCTTTAAGATCGTCGAGCCGGGCGTTGACCTTGGCTTCAAGGTCGGTTGCGGGGACAACGACGCGAAATTCGCGCTTTAGCCCCGCTGCGGCGGTTTCAGTCACTTCCATCGGCACTACTCTTCACGGCCCAGTTGCGGACCAAAATACACTGTCGTTTCGGCATGACCGCCCAGTTCTGGAGATACCGCCCGTCTGGTGCGGGCGGAGGGGCTCGAACCCCCACGACTTTCGTCACGGGATTCTAAGTCCCGCGCGTCTACCAATTCCGCCACGCCCGCAACCTGCAGGGCGGCCGCCGGCGCGCCTTATATCATTTAAGACGCGCAGTCCCACCATAAAATAGGCCAACCGAGCCTCAGCCAAACGCGGCTCGGTAGACGTTCGGCAACTGCTCGGAAAGATCCTCGGCGATCAAGCCGATGCCGAAGGCCGACGCCGCCTCGCCATGCAGCCAAACCGCGGCCGAGGCAGCCTCGAATGCCGGCATGCCTTGGGCGGCTAAACCGGCCGTTATTCCGGTGAGTACGTCACCGGCCCCGGCAGTGGCCAAAAGGCGGGTGCATTGGCGGCAATCGAGGCCCGGCCATCCGGTGCCGCCACGACGGTATCGGGTCCCTTGAGCACAACCACGGCTTCGATATGTGCTGCCGCGAGACGCGCCCTTTCCAGCTTCGATCCTGCTTGAGTATTCACATCCAAACTATGGAAATAGCGGGAAAACTCGCCTTCGTGCGGCGTGAGGATAGTGGCCTTTCCGCTTCTGTCCTTCAGGGCCGCCGCCAGGCGCTGCGGCGATTGCGAAAAGCTCGTGATTGCGTCGGCGTCGAGCACGACGGCGCGGTCACCGCTGAGCGCCGCCAAGACCATTTCGCAAGTCGCTTCGCTCACGCCAAGTCCCGGGCCAATTGCGACGGCGTTCAATCGTCGGTCGTCAAGAAAACGTGCGAGTTCGGCGGCTCCATCGACGGGGCGCACCATGATGGCAAGATTGGCCGCAGCATTGACCGCAAGCGCTTCGAGCGGGCTTGCGATCGTCACCAATCCTGCCCCTGCGCGTAAAGCGCCCCGCGCGGCGAGCCTCGCCGCCCCCGTCGACCATGACGGACCCGAAACGACGACCGCATGGCCGCGGTCGTATTTGTGGCCCTGCGCCCGTGGCGTAGGAAATTTGTCGCGCCAAAGCTCAGGCAGGTTTTCGAAGGTCCGTGGCCCGATGCGCCCGAGCACCGCGTCTGGAATACCAATCGGGGCAACCGAAACACCGCCGCAATGAGTGCGGCCTGGCATGAGCACATGACCGGCTTTTTTGCGAAAGAAAGTGACCGTCTGTGCGGCCTTGATTGCGGTCCCCATCACCGCGCCGGTCGTTCCATTGATCCCGCTTGGCAGATCGACGGCGATAATAGGCGCGGCTTGAGCGTTTACTGCCTCGATCATCGTTTGTGCCAAACCGCCGACCGGGCGGTCCAGGCCAGCGCCGAATAGCGCGTCGATGACGACTTCGGCGCTAGTGAGCTCGTCGGGACTTGCCGGCGCGATGCCCCGATCCCATGACTTTGCGGCAGCGGCAGCGTCGCCGGTTAGTCTGTCCAAGTCTCCTGCAAGCAGGACCTTGACCGCATAACCTTGCTCCACGAGCAGACGAGCCGCGACAAAACCGTCGCCCCCGTTATTGCCGGGACCGGCGAGCACGACCACCCGACTGCCGGGACTTTGACGTGCCGCAACGGCTTGCGCCACCGCGCTGCCCGCATTTTCCATCAGCGTGAGGCCGGCAACGCCGCCCGCAATGGTCAGCCGATCGGCCTCTCGCATTTCCGCATTGCTCAGGAGTTCGATCATTGATGCACAATATCCGAACCGCCGATTGCGCGAAGGCGGGACAACGCGCTATTGCGTTGACAAGTTTATAGGCAGGCTGCCTAGTTTCTCGGCTAAGGTTGGTTCCCTAATCCCCCAACGATTGTGCATTCGCAAGATAAAGGCCTGATCGCCATGGGGATTTCCCGCACGACCGGCATTGGCACGGGACCTGCTAACCAAGGGTCGGTTCCAGGGCGGATTCTGCGTGTTTGGGAGCCGGGAGATGGGACGCGATGAAAAAAATCGAGGCGATCATCAAACCGTTCAAGCTCGATGAAGTGAAGGAGGCGCTACAGGAAGTCGGTCTGCAGGGAATAACGGTCACCGAAGCCAAGGGCTTCGGTCGTCAGAAGGGCCACACGGAATTGTACCGTGGGGCGGAGTACGTCGTCGATTTTTTGCCGAAGGTGAAAATCGAGATTGTGCTCGGTGACGACATGGTCGAAAAAGCCATCGAGGCGATCCGGCGCGCCGCTCAAACCGGGCGGATCGGCGACGGCAAAATCTTCGTCTCGAACATCGAAGAAGCGATCCGGATCAGGACAGGGGAATCCGGACTCGACGCCATCTGAATTGCTGGTCGGACTGCTTGTGCCGACTGGCCAGCGGGCGGAATGAACCAGTACGGCAAGGCATCAGGCAACACTACGAAAGGGTACGCACAACATGACGACGCCAAAGAATGTCATGAAGATGATCAAGGACAACGACGTCAAGTACGTCGACTTTCGGTTCACCGATCCGCGCGGCAAATGGCAGCACGTTACTACCGACATCACCACGGTCGACGAAGATACGTTTGCCGAAGGCATTATGTTCGACGGCTCCTCGATCGCCGGCTGGAAAGCAATTCACGAGTCCGACATGCAGCTGATGCCGGATCCCGAAAGCGCCTGCATCGATCCATTCTTTGCCGAGACCACGCTGGTCCTGGTGTGCGATACCCTCGAGCCGCTGACCGGCGAGCCCTACAACCGTGACCCGCGCTCAATCTGCAAAAAGGCCGCCGGCCTGGTTAAATCGATGGGCATCGGCGACACCGTGTTCTTTGGCCCGGAAGCCGAATTCTTCATCTTCGATGACGTGAAATTTTCGGCCACGCCTTACAGCGTCGGTTACAAAGTCGATTCAGTGGAGTTTCCGACCAATTCCGATACCGAATACGAAGGCGGCAATCTCGGCCACCACATCGGCTTCAAGAAGGGCTATTTCCCGGTCCCGCCGCTCGACACCGCCCAGGATATGCGCTCGGAAATGCTCGCGGCCATGGCGCGGATGGGCGTCGGGGTGGAGAAGCATCATCACGAGGTCGGCTCGGCGCAGCACGAACTGGGGATGAAATTTGCACCGATGGTGCGCATGGCCGACCAGATGCAGATCTACAAATACTGCATCCAGCAGGTGGCACAGGTTTACGGCAAGACCGCTACCTTCATGCCGAAGCCGATCTACGGCGACAACGGTTCCGGCATGCACTGCCACCAGTCGATCTGGAAAGGCGACAAGCCGCTGTTCGCCGGCAACAAATACGCGGACCTTTCCGATACCTGCTTGCAATACATCGCCGGCATCTTGAAGCATGCCCGCGCGATCAATGCGTTTACCAATCCGACGACGAATTCCTACAAGCGGCTGGTGCCTGGATTCGAAGCGCCGGTACTGCTGGCCTATTCGGTCCGCAACCGCTCGGCGTCCTGCCGGATCCCGCTCGCCGCCTCGCCGAAGGGCAAGCGCGTCGAGGTGCGTTACCCCGACCCGCTATGCAATCCCTATCTCGGCTTTGCCGCGATGCTGATGGCTGGCCTCGACGGGATCAAGAACAAACTCAATCCCGGTGAGCCGACCGACAAGGATCTTTACGATCTGCCGCCGAAGGAATTGAAAAAGATTCCGACAGTATGCGGCAGTTTGCGCGAGGCAGTCGGCAATCTCGACAAGGATCGCGACTTTCTCAAAGCGGGCGGCGTATTCGATGACGATTTCATCGACAGCTATATCGAGCTGAAGATGGCCGAGATCATTCGCTTCGAACACACCCCGCACCCGGTTGAGTTCGAGATGTACTATTCCGCGTAAGGCGTGATGAGTCTTCCTCGCATTGCCGTTGCGATGCCAACTTAAGGGGCGCCAGTGGCGCCCTTTCTTTTTGCCGGCAACGCCTGGGCCGTGATCCGACCGCACGGAATGGGTCGCATGGATTTTTCCCGGTCGGGAGCCCCTATCCTGACGCTTCACTTGGCGCCGCGCGGCACCTACATTGAAGACCGACCGATTAGGAGTTCACCATGGCCCAAGCCGCCGAGCTCGACGTCGCGCCTGACCAGATCGAAGCCACCCTCAATTACATCGTGGACGATGGCAGCAAGGTCTTCACGATTGTGGCCAGTCCTGGCGGCAGCGATACCCGCTCCGGAGGCAAGCCCGATCCGCGCCGCGTGGCTATTCGCAACGGCCGGCCGCATGCCAAGGAATTTGCCTTGGAACGCCACGGCTTCCGCTTCGTGAACCACGATACCAAGGTCAGGGAATTCTACGACCAGGGCGAGATCCGGCAGGTCTACTATCCGGAGATGGAGTCGCTGATCAAAGCCGAGAGCGGCGCCAGGCGAGTGGTCGTGTTCGACCACACGTTGCGCACCGCCGATGACCAAACGCGGGAGTCGAAACAGATCCGCGAGGTGGTTCGCCGCGTCCATAACGATTATACCGAATGGTCGGCGCCGCAGCGCGTACGCGATATCCTGCCCGACGAAGCCGAAGACTTGTTGCAGCGGCGCTTCGCTATCATCCAGGTTTGGCGGCCGATCAATCATCCGGTGGAGACTTATCCGCTGGCGATGGCGGATGCGCAGACGCTATCCCCGCAGGACATGATCGTCTCGGAGCGGCGCGCGCCGGGACGTATCGGCCAGACCTATGCGATCAAGTATAATCCGGCGCACCAATGGTACTGGTTTCCGCGCATGCGCCGCGAGGAAGCCTACGTATTCAAAGTATTCGATTCGTTGAAAGACGGCCGCGCCCGCTGGACCGCACACACCGCCTTCGAGGATCCGACAACGCCGCCGCACGCCCGGCCGCGCGAGAGCATCGAAATCCGCACAATGGCGTTCTTCTAGCCGCCCTTGCAGGACCGCCGGCAGGCGTCGCTTCGCTAAAACTCGCCCGCGCTTACCGCTTCGAGAACTGGAAGCTGCGGCGCGCTTTGGCTCGGCCGTATTTCTTGCGTTCAACCACGCGCGGATCGCGCGTTAGAAAGCCGCCGCGCTTGAGCACGCCACGCAAGTCCGGCTCGTACCGCATCAGCGCTTTGGACAGGCCATGACGTACGGCGCCGGCCTGACCTGACAGGCCACCGCCCGACACGGTGCACACGACGTCGAATTGTCCCTGGCGGTTGGAAGCCACCAGCGGCTGCTGGATCAGCATGCGCAGGACCGGCCGCGCAAAATACGTCTCCACCGGACGTTCGTTGATAACGATCTTGCCCGCGCCCATTTTGATCCAGACCCGCGCCACCGCATCCTTGCGCGTACCGGTCGAATAGGCGCGGCCCTGCTTGTCGAGCTTCTGGACATATTTGGGCGGCTGCGCCGCCGCCGCGGGCTTGAGCGACGACAGTTCTTCGAGCGTCTGGATCGTCTCGGCCATTACGCAGTCCTCTTATTCTTGCGATTCATCGCGCCGATATCGAGCTTTTCCGGTTGCTGGGCATCGTGCGGATGCTCGGCGTTTGGATAGACCCGCAAATTGCCGAGCTGACGGCGGCCGAGCGGGCCGCGCGGGAGCATGCGCTCGACGGCCTTCTCGACGATGCGTTCCGGAAAGCGGCCGGCCAGAATCGCTTTGGCCGAGCGCTCTTTGATGCCGCCGATATATCCGGTGTGCTTATGATAAATCTTCTGCTGCACTTTGCGCCCGGTGAGCACGACTTTCGCTGCATTGATCACGATGACGTTGTCGCCGCAATCGACGTGCGGGGTGAAGGTCGGCTTGTGCTTGCCGCGCAACCGTAGCGCCACTAGCGAGGCCAGCCTGCCAACCACCAGACCATCGGCATCGATCATGACCCACTTCTTGTCGACCTCGGCGGGTTTTACCGAATAGGTTGTCATGGCTGCTTCCGTCTTTCGTCGCGCGCTTACTGCGCCTTCGCTTGCGCGGCTTTTAAGCCGAGCCCCTCTCGCTCGTCAACCGCTGCGATAATATTTCGCCCTGCCAATGCGTTATCGCTACGGTATCATTTTACCGCTGCGGCGGAATGGCGTAGGTTGAGGTGACATGGGCGACCATGTCGTCGCCACCGTCTGCGCGGATCGCGACTTCACCGACGGCAAGCTGCTTGCCCAGCTTGATTAACCGAGCCTCGGCGATGAGGTCGCGCGCCGGCGGCTTTCGCAGAAAATTGATCGTTAGGTTGGTGGTGACCGCGAGCGGCACCCAGCCGATTGCCGACAATACCGCCAGATACATCGCGAAATCGCCAAGCGCCATCATCCTGGCGCCGGAAACTGTGCCGCCCGGCCGCAAGGCACGCTTGTCGTAGCGCTGCCGCAGGCGGCAGCCCCCGCGCCAGAGCTCCTCGATGTCGTACTCACCCACAGCATTGCTGGCCTCCGGGAATTCCAGCCGAAGCCGCTCCAGAAGCTCCTTGCGCGTCAAGGCCGGGGTGGCCATGTCTTTGGCTCCGATCGGCTTTGTGTCAGTCGGTGTCGTCTCGTCCATCACCTTGAACCTGGTCCATGCAGGCCTCCTTGTGTTTCGATACAATGCCGCCAGCCGATCGCAAAATCAGCAAGGCTAGTTGGTCAGCTCCATGAGTGGACAGAAGAGCGCACAAACCGCCGCGACCGTCGCGTCCGCATCCTCGCCTCAAATTCTGCTTCGCGAGGATCAAGCCGGGATTGCCATCCTGACGCTGAACCGGCCGCAAGCCCGCAACAGCTTGTCCGAAGCGCTGCTGCAAGCGCTGAGCGAGGCGCTTTCGGCAATCGCTCATGACCGCAGCGTGCGGGTGGTGGTGCTCGCCGCACAGGGGCCGGCTTTCTCCGCCGGACACGATCTGAAAGAGCTCAACGCGCGGCGTTCCGACGAAGATCGCGGACGCGCTTATTTCAAACACATCATGGAGCTGTGCAGCCGCGTGATGCAGCAGATCGTGAGGCTGCCGCAGCCGGTCATCGCCGCAGTGCAGGCAACCGCAACCGCCGCCGGCTGTCAGCTGGTCGCCAGTTGCGATCTGGCAGTGGCCTCGCAGGCAGCGAAGTTCGCAACACCGGGCGTCAATATCGGCCTGTTCTGCTCGACGCCGATGGTGGCCCTGTCGCGCAACGTTTCACGCAAACATGCCATGCAGATGCTGCTCACCGGCGAGCTGATTTCGGCCGAGGAGGCCGCCCGTATCGGTCTGGTCAATGAGGTCGCGCCGGCCGGCCAGGAGCGCGCGGCAGCGCTCAAGCTTGCCGAAAAAATTGCCGCCAAATCGCGGCTCACGGTGAAGATCGGCAAGGAAGCATTCTATCGGCAGGCAGAGATGTCGCTCGCCGAGGCCTACGATTATGCGGCGCAGGTGATGGTCGAGAACATGCTGGCGCGCGACGCCGAGGAAGGCATCGGCGCCTTTATCGAGAAACGCGATCCCAAATGGCAGGATCGCTGAACCGCTTTGATTTTGAGAACGGCAGATGAATCACGACGCTTATTCTGACACCTATATTCGCGGCATCCTCAATACCGTGAAGACGATCGCCATGGTCGGTGCGTCGGAGAAGGAAAATCGGCCGAGCTATTTCGCGTTCAAATATTTGCAGGAACGCGGCTATCGCATGATCCCGGTCAATCCAGGCCATGCCGGTGAGACAATGCTCGGTCAGAAAATCTACGCACGCCTGAGCGAGGTTCCCGAGCCGATCGACATGGTCGACATCTTCCGCGCATCGCAATATGCGCTGCCCATCGTCCAGCAGGCCCTGGCACTGACGCCGCGACCGCAGGTGATCTGGATGCAGCTTGGCATACGCAACGACGAGGCGGCGGCGCTTGCCGAAGCGAACGGGATGAAGGTGGTGATGAACCGTTGCCCCAAGATCGAATATGGCCGGCTGTCGTCGGAGATCGCCTGGATTGGCGTCAACACGCGCACGCTGAATTCGAAGAAAGCGCCGGTCAGCGGCCTGCAGCGCATGTCACTCAATCGCAGCAGCGCTCCCGGCGGCGCCACCGCGGCGGCCAGCCGCGTTCAACGGCAAGACGACAGCCGCTAACTCCTCACCGCGCACGATCCATCGCCCGCCAGCAACATCCCTGCCTCGTCCGCCAGTCCGCATTAACACAGGCGCATTGGTGCGCCTTGACGGCGCAGACCGGTCCTATAAACCGGGTTCACCTCTGCTTTTCCGACCAGGATCGGGCCAAAGGGAAGACACTATGAGCGAACGCATCCCAGGCTTTGCCACGCTTGCGGTTCATGCCGGCGCGCAGCCCGATCCGACGACCGGCGCCCGCGCCACGCCGATCTATCAAACCACCTCGTTTGTATTTGAAAGCGTCGATCACGCCGCGTCCCTGTTCGCCCTGCAGACTTTCGGTAACATCTATACCCGGATCGGCAATCCCACCACGGCGGTGCTGGAAGAGCGCGTCGCCGCGCTCGAAGGCGGCACCGCGGGCGTGGCAACTGCGACGGGCCACGCCGCGCAAGTTTTGATCTTTCACTGTCTGCTGCAGCCCGGCGACGAGTTCGTCGCCTCCAAGAAGCTTTACGGCGGCTCAATCAATCAATTCAACCACGCCTTCAAAAACTTCAATTGGAATGTGGTCTGGGCCGATCCGGACGACATTTCCTCGTTCGAGAGGGCGATCAGTCCGAAGACCAAAGCGATCTTCACCGAATCGATCGCTAATCCCGGCGGCGTCATCACCGACATGGGAGCAGTGGCGCAGATCGCGCGCCGGGCGGGCGTGCCTTACATCGTCGACAACACGCTGGCCACACCCTATCTCTGCAAGCCGATCGACCACGGCGCCGATGTTGTGGTCCATTCGCTGACGAAGTTTCTCGGCGGCCACGGCAATTCGATGGGCGGCATGATCGTCGACGGCGGCACTTTCAATTGGTCGCGCGAACGACGCTATCCGATGTTGTCCGAGCCCCGGCCGGAATATCACGGCGTGGTCATGCACGAAACCTTCGGCAATTTCGGATTCGCCATGGCTTGCCGCATGCTGGCCTTGCGTGACATTGGTTCGTCGATCTCGCCCTTCAACGCGTTCCTGATCCTCACCGGAATCGAGACGTTGCCGCTGCGCATGCAAAAGCATTGCGAGAACACGCAAGCGGTCGCCGAATGGGTGGCGGCACATCCGAAGGTGGCTTGGGTCAGCTATCCGGGTTTGCCAGGCGACCGCTATCACAACCTCGCCAAGAAATATTGTCCGCTCGGCGCCGGCGCCGTGTTCACATTCGGTCTCAAGGGCGGCTACGACGCCGGCGTGAACCTGGTCACCAACGTGAAATTATTCTCGCACCTTGCCAATATCGGGGACACGCGCTCGCTGATCATCCATCCGGCTTCGACGACGCATCGGCAGTTGACCGACGCGCAAAAAGTTCAGGCCGGCGCCGGGCCGGATGTCGTGCGGCTATCGATCGGCATCGAGGACAAGGACGATCTCATTGCCGATCTCGATGAGGCCCTGGCGTCGTCCTAGATTGGCGGTGCGTTCGGTTTACACGCGCCTGAACACGCCAAACTGAAACTGCTGAATGGCGCTCCAGGGCGTTTTATGTTCGTGGCGGCGCATATCGACCAATGTAAATGACGGTGTCAGCATGGCGGAGAGCTGCGCGGCATCGTAGTGAACCACCGGCAGGCCGCTGCAGCGCTCTGGACCATCAAGCGCAAAGGTGCCGATGATCGCATGCCCGCCAGGCCGCAGTGCCTTTGTCAGACGTTCAATATACGCGGCCTTATCGGATGCCTCGGTGAGAAAGTGAAATGCGGCACGATCGTGCCATAGATCGTAACGGCTTGCCGGCTGCCACTGCGTCACATCTTCAACGATCCATTTTACGATCACTGCCGATTGCCCGAGACGCATCTTTGCGATCGCCACGGCGCTTTCGGAAAGATCGAGCACAGTCAGGTCGCGATAATCTTTCTCGATCAGGACGTCCACCAGCCGCGACGCGCCGCCCCCGATATCGAGGATCGCCGAGCCAGGTTTTGCGCCGGCAGCTTCAATCAGTTCCAGGGATATGGTCGGCCGTTCCTGAAACCAGCTGACCTGATTTTCCCCTTTTTCCTTGTAAACGTTTTGCCAATGAGCCTGCCGGTTGAACTCACGCATTGGACTTCCTCTACGGAGAATATAACCGCGCCTGAGATTTGCGCGGAACTGTGTTCGCTGCATGGATGACTGCGAATGTCAGCGCTATCATCGCAACCGCCTGATGCAAAAGCGCGAGCGGCAGCGCCGCGACCGACAGCAATGTCCAGACGCCGAGCGCCGCTTGCGCGACGATGACCGCGCCGACCAGCACTGCGCTCGTGACGAGAGGATCGCGCTTGACCAGTTTGGTGACGTTGAACAGGTGCAGAAGCGCCACCGCGCAGACCAGATAGCCGAGCATGCGGTGATCGAATTGCACCGTCAGAGCATTTTCGAAAAAATTCCGCCACAACGGCACCTGAAACAGTAAACTCGAGGACTCCGGAATGAACCGGCCATCGATCAGCGGCCAGCTATTGTAGGCATGGCCGGCGCGCAATCCCGCGACCAAAGCGCCGAGATAGATCTGCGCCAGAAGCAATATCACGAGCGCAATGGCGCCGGCGCGAACCGTTACCGGTTGAACGATTGGGTTCGGCTCACCGAGAGGCGGTTGCGCCCGCTCGTCCTCCCACCGCACGCCTGCCCAAACCAGGGCGACGTAAACCAGACAAGCCAGCACGAGATGCGTCGCTAGACGATATTGTGACACTTCGACGCGATCGGCGAGGCCGGAAGCCACCATCCACCATCCGATCGCCCCCTGCAGGCCGCCGAGCGCCAGAATTGTCCATAACGTGGCGCGGCGCCGCGGCGGGATCCAGCCGCGCCAAAGAAACCACAGGAAAGGCACCAGGAAAGCCACGCCAATGGCGCGGCCGATGAACCGGTGCGCCCATTCCCACCAGAAGATCGTCTTGAAATCATCGAGGTTCATTCCGGCATTCATTTGCCGGTACTGCGGAATGGACTGATATTTCTGAAACTCGCTCTGCCATTGCAGCTCGTTGAGCGGCGGCAACACGCCCGTGAGCGGTTGCCATTCGGTGATCGAGAGCCCGGATTCCGTCAGCCGCGTCGCGCCGCCAACCAGGACCATGACGAAAACGAGCGCCGCAACGGCGTAAAGCCACAGCCGGATCGCGCGGCGGTGGTCGAGTTCATCGCGATAGACAGTTTCAATGGCGGTCATCATCTTCTTGTCGCTAGCGCGCGGACCATATAGTGCTGCGCCCTGCCCTCGCAACATCGGATTGTTTCAACCTATGCCCGTGCGGCTGCGAAAATTTATCGGGGCGATTGCGCTTTTCGTCCTTGTGACTGTCTGGGCGCTGATCGCCATGGCGGTCGCGCAGTTTCCGGCCATTCACGACAACGCCGTCTTGTCGGTCTTGTATTATGTGGTCGCCGGGTTGGGATGGGTTTTGCCGGCGATGCCGCTGGTGACTTGGATGTCGACGCGACCACCAGGGGAATGAGATCGCCAGAACTCGACCAAATCAGTCAGCATTCTGCGGCTCACGCCGCATCGACGCGCCGAAATCCGTTAGAGAGTGCGGTCGCCGCGCCGGACAGCATCACCCGCAGATAGCGCACGCGCTGATAATTGCCGTCCACCGCGATGCGCGGCAGCGCCGTCATGCTTTGGCTGTGCTGCGCAAACAGCACGCCGGAACGCGCCGTGACCGCTGTCTTGAAACCGAGCTCCGCGGCGAGCTCAAATTCCCTGGCTGCCGAAGCAGCGCGATCGCCAAAGGGATAGGACAAATGCGCCGGTCTTGCCCCGAGCGCCGCTTCGATCACTGATCGGCTCAAATCCATTTCGGAGCGCGCAGCCTCTTTTGGCAATTTGAGAAGAATCGGGTGATTGACCGTATGTGCGCCGATGGTGACAAGCGGATCCGCCGCGAGTTGCGCAAGCTCGGTCCAGTCCATGCACAGTTCATTGCAGAACGCGGCAACGTCGACCTGATAAAAAGCCGCAAGCCTGCGAACGGTGTCGCGAATTTCGCTTTCCGTCGACCGGTCGCGCAGCCACGAATAAAGTTCGCGGTAAAGCGTTTGCTTCTCCGCCACCGTGCCGCAGTCGAATTTGCGATCGCGTCCGTCGATAACCAGACCGATCCGATTGTTGCGGGCGATCACCGCTTCGAGCGCGAGCCACCACAATTCGCCCAGTCGATCCGGAAAACTGGTCGGCACGTAAACCGCGAACGGCACGCCGGCATCCTTGAGAACCGGATAGGCCCAGCGCAGCGTGTCGCGATAGGCATCGTCGAAGGTGAGGCAGATAAAGCGTCTTGAAAAATCGCCCTCGACCATGCGGCGGTGCATCTCATCGAGCCCGATGAACTCCAATCCCGAGCGCCGCAATCCGCGCACCAGACGACGCAGAAATTGCGGCGTCACTTCAAGCAAACGGTTGGGTTGAAAACGGTCCGATCGCGGCGGGCGAACGTGGTGCAGCGCCAGAATCGCGCCAACTCCGCCGACGAAAGGCCGCGACACAATATAGGCGCCGGAAAAATACAGACATTCCAGGCCGCCGCGGATGATCGTCTGTCGAATGGTCACGGGTCGCCCTTCGCGAGGCGATCAGTATAACGCGAATCCAATTCGGTTGGTGGCCATCAACCGACGAATTCAAGGCTTTGTCGTAAATTATCTCTGGAGGGCGCGCAAAGCACCAGGATGCCGCGCGCAATGCGGATACGCTCTGCTTATCCGAGTAATCCGCACCGCACGGCAAGCGCCGTCAGCCAGACCAACCCGGCAAGAGCCAAGCTGCAGAATACGGCAGCGGAGCCGAAATCTTTAATACGCCTGATTTCACTGTGCTGCTCGCGCGTGACGTGATCGGCGAGCTTTTCGATGGCAGTATTGAGGAATTCTACAGCGAGCACGACGAGCAATGCCCCTATCATGGCCGCATACCAGGCGCCGCTAGGAGCAACCAAGACGCCAAGCAGCAAGCCGGCGACGACGAGAAGGGCTTCATCGCGCAGCGCCGCCTCGGTCTTGAAGCCGTCGACGAGCCCACGGATCGAGTTTTGCGTTGCGCTGTAGAGACGTTTCAAGATGGATCCGATAACTCAAGGAGCGGACGACTCAAGGGGTGACTTTACGTTGCGCCATTGCCGATGGCGAGCGCATGTTGCGAGCAAAATGGCCAGTCACTATAGTCGCTCACGGTTTCGGAGCGTAGCGCAGCCCGGTTAGCGCACCAGTCTGGGGGACTGGGGGTCGCGAGTTCAAATCTCGCCGCTCCGACCAAAAAAGACAGAGAGAGAGGGAGCTGCGAATGTCCAAGCGGGTGATAGCGGCCATTGCCGCACTGAGCATTTCAGGTGGCGCGGCTTTGGCGCAGGAGGTCAAGGTCGGCGTGGTCCTCCCCTATACCGGAATCGGCGCCGAATTCGCCCAGCAGATGGATCGCGGCATGGAGCTTTATCTCAAGCTCAATGCTGACCAGGTAAAGCCCTATACGATCACGCTCGTCAAACGGGACTCCAAAGCCCCGAACGGCGAGCAAGCCAAGGTCGTAGTCCAGGAATTGCTGACCCAAGACAAAGTTGGTGCGATTGCGGGCTTTGGCTATTCGCCTGATGCCATGGCCTCTGCACCGACTATCTCCGCCGGCAAGAAGCTCGCGGTGATCACGAATGCCGGCACGTCATTCATCACCAATCTCTCGCCAGATTTCGTGCGCACCTCGTTCACCATGTGGCATTCCGGCTACGCCTTGGGAGTGGCGGCTGCCAAGACCCTGAATGCGAAAACGGCGGTCGTAGCCTATACCGACTACCCGCCTGGCAAGGACAGCTTGGAAGCGTTCAAGAATGCCTTCGAGTCGAATGGCGGCAAAGTGATCGACGTCATCCCGGCCGGCGGCCCCGGCGCGGTTCCTGACTTCACACCATTCTTCCAGCGCGCCAAGGATCAGAAGCCGGATGTACTTTATGTGTTCGTGCCGGCCGGCGATCACGCGCTGGCGGTGGCCAAGACCTACACCGCCCTGGGCATGCGTGCCGCAGGCATCAAGCTGATCGGTCCAGGCGACATTGTCCAGGACATCAAGCTGCAGGGCATGGGCGATGCCGCAGTCGGTCTCGTCACCATGCTTCACTACTACGCCGACCTCGACAATCCACAGAACCGACGCTTCGTCGCCGCCTGGAAGAAGGAGTACGGCGCCGATTCAACGCCGGACTTTATGGGTGTCGGCGCCTATGACGGCATGGCGGCGATCGTGCACGCCGTGCAAGCCACCAAGGGCAAGATGGATGGTGATGCCGCCATCAAATCGCTGCTCGGCTGGACGTTCGACAGCCCGCAAGGGCCGATCTTGATCGATCCGGAAA
>JBQCCX010000171.1:0-2426 GCA_051961815.1 Xanthobacteraceae bacterium | reverse complement strand
CTGATCTGTATCGGCGACGCCGCCCACGCGATGTCCCCGATCGGCGGGGTCGGCATCAACATCGCAGTGCAGGATGCGGTCGCCGCGGCCAATCGCCTGGCTGCGCCGCTGAAAGCTGGGACAACGATCAGCGGCCACCTGCAGGCGGTCCAGGCGCGGCGCGATTTCCCGGCGCGGATGACGCAGAAAATTCAGCTCACCATGCAGAACCGCATCATCGGTCCGGCTTTGCAGAGCACGCGCGAGCCGACGCCGCCTTTGCTGTTCAAACTGTTCGATGCGGTTCCGCTGCTGCGGCGCATTCCGGCGCGCCTCTTGGCGCTCGGCATTCAGCCCGAGCACGTGCAAACGCCGGATACTGGCGCCTCGCCTTGAGCTTTAGTTGCGCCGCTGCATTTCGCCGGCGGCGCGGGCCAGGATTTCGACCAGCTGCGCTTCGGCTTCGGCATCGCTCTCAAGCCTTTTGCCTACCGTTTCGCGCAAATGATCGAATGCGGCTTCAAGAAGCGGCGGCAAGCTCCGGCGCTCGCGTTCGCCGCGCGCCGCGCGTCGCCAGCGATTGACCCGTTCGCCGATTGCGGTCAGCCGGTCGAGCACGACATCGGCGAGATCGCGATTGGCCTCGAGATAGACGCGGCCTTCGGCGGTGATCGTGTAGAGCTTCTTGGCGCCTTCGCTGGAGACAGTCACGTAACCGGCTTCTTCCAGAAAGGTCAGGGTCGGATAGACGATGCCCGGACTGGGGCTGTACCAGTCAGCGGTCTTCTCTTCGACCAGCTTGATGATCTCGTAGCCGTGGCGCGGGGCTTGCGCGATCAGCGCCAGCGCAACCAGCCGCAAGTCGCCTTGCGCCAGCATTCGCCCGGCACGCATGTCGTCAGGATTCATCCCGCCAAGGCCGCCACCATGACGGCCGCCGAAGCCAAATCCGCCAAAACGGCCACGCCGGTGCCGTCCCGCTCCCCACCGATACGTTCCACAATAACCATGCATTTCAGCACTCTCCTGATTTAAGATATATCTTTAGATATCTCATAACCAGTCATAGCGCAAGATATATCTTTTCGATACGCCAGCAATAGGCGTGCGGCCCAGGCGAGGACTACAATGCGGCGATGTTCGCGACGTTTTTCCATGAGCTGAAGCAGGCCGGCTTGCCGGTGACGCTGCGCGAATATTTGACGCTGATGGAGGCGATGGAGCGCGATCTGGCCGGACGCCGCGTGGAAGATTTCTACTATTTGTCGCGCGCCGCGCTGGTGAAGGACGAGCGCAATCTCGACAAATTCGATCGCGTGTTCGGCCACGTCTTCAAGGGCCTCGATCTTGTCGAACAGGCGCTGAACGCCGAAATACCGGCCGAGTGGCTGCGAAAGCTCACGGAAAAATACCTCACCGAAGAAGAGAAAAAGCAGATCGAGGCTTTGGGCGGTCTCGACAAGCTCCTTGAGACGCTACGACAGCGACTCGCCGAACAGCGCGGCCGCCATCAAGGCGGCAAGAAATGGATCGGGACCGGCGGCACCTCGCCATTCGGTGCTTACGGTTACAATCCCGAAGGCATCCGCATCGGCCAGGACAAGAACCGCAATTTTCGCGCGGTCAAGGTGTGGGACCGGCGCGAGTTCAGGGATCTCGCCGACGACATCGAGCTTGGCACGCGCAACATCAAGATTGCGCTGCGGCGTTTGCGCAAATTCGCGCGCACCGGCGCGCCGGAAGAACTCGATCTCGAGGGCACCATCAAAGGCACCGCGCATAAGGGCTATCTCGATATTCTGATGCGCCCGGAGCGGCACAACACCGTCAAGGTGCTGTTGTTTCTCGATGTCGGCGGCTCGATGGATTGGCACGTCAAAGCCACCGAAGAGCTGTTCTCGGCGGCAAAAACCGAGTTCAAGCATCTCGTACACCTGTATTTCCACAATTGTCTTTATGAGAAAGTCTGGAAACAGAACGCCCGCCGCTGGAGCGAGACGACGCCGACCTGGGACGTGTTGCACACCTATCCGCACGACTACAAAGTGATCTTTGTCGGCGATGCCGCAATGTCGCCCTATGAAATCGTCGCGCCGGGCGGCTCGGTCGAGCATTTCAACGAGGAGGCCGGACGGGCGTGGATGGAGCGCATCGTCGCCACTTATCCAGCCTGCGTGTGGCTTAATCCCGTGCCGCAAGCGGAATGGGAGAGCACAGCCTCGATCCGGCTGATGCGCCAGCTTGTCGGCGGGCGCATGTATCCGCTGACGATCGAAGGTTTGGATGCGGCCATGCGCGAACTGGGGCGCTAAAGCAAAATGATTTGAATCGGCATTTCGCTCTAGCTTGTTGTTCTTTGCGGAAAACCGGCGTCCACTTTTCCGGATCATGCTCTAAAGGAGACCCCATGGTCGACGCCGACGATCCGCCGTTCAACACCGTTGTCG
>JBQCCX010000170.1:0-2148 GCA_051961815.1 Xanthobacteraceae bacterium | reverse complement strand
CAGTCGGGGGCGTGAGCGTTCGAAACGGCCGATCACGCACCGCCGGTTTTCTCGATCGAGGAGACACGGATGGGGGACATGCTCGCAGCATCGATCACGGCGCCGTCGTGCGCACGCCGATCGGCGGCCTTCAATCGCGCTAGCGCGCATTTGCGCGCCGCCGCTGTCATTATCGCGCTCGGTTTTCTGATCGCGGCGCTGGCGCCGGCCAGGGCGGTGCCGCCGTCGGCTTCGGCGTTTGGTTCCAACGACGCCATTCTCAAATGGATCAACGGCTATCGTCACCATCCGGATCCGGACCAGCTGCCGAGCGTGGTGCGCGCGCTATCCGCCATGCAGGCGTTCAAGGTGGCAGAGAGCTCGGGGCCGTATGTCGGCTTCATCGCCGGCGTGCTCGGCAGCAATGGTTCGCGCGCCAATGAGCTGATCGCCAAAATGCTGCCGATCGATTCGGCCGATCACTGGGTGCTGGTGCGCGCGATCGCCTATTCCGGGCTGCCGAACTGGCGTGAGCTGCTCGCGACTTTCGTCGACCGCATGGCCACCCGCCGCGCCATGATCGACAAATATCTCGACGGCAAGCTGCCGCGGCTCGAGCAGATCGATTACCGCACCGACAAGCCGGGCATGCTGGATAAGATCAAATCGACGCTGCACATCGGCAAAGACCAGAAGAAAGCGGTGGCGCTTGAGCCGACACCGGAGCTGATCGACGTGCTGTGGGGCTATTATCTTGCCACCGGCGGCTATGTGCCGATCCAGCGCGTAATCAAGCTGTTGCCGCTTGCCAATGACCACGACAATGTCGACAGTCTCACCACCGGCAGCGCCGCCAAGTTCACGCTCGCCAGCAACGCGGTGCGCGACACCGATCTGTTGGCGATGCTGAAATGGGCCGACAAGAGTCAGCCGAAGGAAGTCAAAGTCGTGCTCGAAGACGTCATCGAGACCGCCGAGACCGTCGACACCGTGCACATGCGCCAGGAATCGCTCGCCGCGATCGAGGAACTCAAGACCAAGGGGCCCAATTCGAAGCGCGAATTGTCGGGCTGGGGTCAGATCGGGCAGGGTGCGCTGTCGATGGGTTGCGTCGTCGCCGCGGCGACCGGTCAGTTCGAGTTGGGAATCCCATGCGTGATCGGCGGCGCCGCCTATACCGCCGGCCTGCAATATATGACGCACTAGCGCCGTCAGCTTATGCCGCTCGTCCCCGCGAAAGCGGGGACCCAGGCAAATAAGCTGGATTCCTGCTTTCGCGGCAATGAGCGGTTGTCAGACCGTCATGCGCCGATCGATGAAAGCCGCGCCACCTGCGCCTCGACCGCCGTAGCCGCATCGCCCGGCTCGACCCATTCGAATTGCGGCAGCTGATTGCGGAACCAGGTGGCCTGCCGCTTGGTGTAGCGGCGGGTGTCGCGCTTGGCCTGCGCGACCGCTTCGGCGAGCGTGATGCCGCCGTTGAGATGGCGGATCAGCCACGGCACGCCATGCGCCTTCATGGCGGGCAGGCTGGGATCGAGATGGCGCGCCGCCAGCGTGCGGACTTCTTCCAGAGCGCCAGCCGTCATCATCGCTTCGAACCGCGCGTCGATGCGCGCTTCGAGCTCGTCGCGCTTTGGCATCAGGAAAATTTTGGCCGCGCCGGCAATATCGACAGGCGCCGGCGTATTGTCGGCGTGCCACTCGCTCAACGAGCGTCCGGTCGCCAGCACCACTTCGAGCGCGCGGCTGATGCGGGCGCGGTCGCCGGGTTTCAGCCGGGCCGCGGTGATCGGGTCATGCAACGCGAGTTCGGCATGCAGCTCCGCGATGCCTTCCGACTCCAGCCGACCGCGGACCTCGCGGCGGACGTCCACCGGGATCGGCGGCACCGCGGCGATGCCGCGGGTCAGCGTCGAGAAGTAAAGCCCGGTGCCGCCGACCACGATCGCCTGATGCTCCTTGTGCAACGCGTCCTTGAGCACGGCAGCCGCATCGCCAAGCCAGCGCCCGACCGAATAATTTTCTGCGGCATCGACATGGCCGTAGAGCCGGTGCGGCGCCTGTTTTTCCTCGTCCGGCGACGGCCGCGCGGTAATGATGCGCAGATCGCGATAAACCTGCATGGAATCGGCGTTGATGATGATGCCACCGCGCTTGGCCGCGAGT
>JBQCCX010000169.1:0-2993 GCA_051961815.1 Xanthobacteraceae bacterium | reverse complement strand
CCCGCCAAAGTGTCATCGCGCGGCCCTCATGTTACCCTGTTGTCACGCGATATTCGGCCGGAGAAATTTGTGACGGAACAGCACGTGGTCCAGCCTGCCGAGGCAAAGCCGGCCGCACTGCCGTCGCGGCTTGCGGTCGCGGCGCGGCGCGCGCGCTACGCCATTCTCTGGGAGCGGGTGTGGCCACCGCTTGCGGCGCTTGTCACCGCGGCGGGGCTATTTCTGGCGTTGTCATGGCTCGGGCTTTGGCTGTGGCTGCCGCCGCTCGGCCGCGCCGCCGGTCTCATTGCATTCGGCGCGCTCACGCTGTGGGCGGCGTTTCCGTTTGTGTTTTTGCGCCTGCCAGGCTTCGCCGATGCGCTGCACCGGCTCGACCGGGTCAGCGGGCTGCGCCACCGACCGGCGACCACGCTGGCCGACCGGCTCGCCGTCAATGCACAAGATCCTTATGCGCTGGCGCTGTGGAACGCACACGTCGCGCGCTCGCTGGCGAACGCCGATGCGCTGCGCGCCGGCGCGCCGGCGCCGCGGGTGGCCGGACGCGATCCTTATGCGTTGCGCGGCCTGGTGCTCATCGCCGTGCTCGCGACCTTTGTCGCGGCGGGCGGCGAACGCTGGCACCGCGTGGCTGCGGCATTCGATTGGCGCGGCGTCGTCGTGCCGGCGAATTTCCGCGTCGACGCCTGGGTGGCGCCGCCGGCCTATACCGCAAGACCGCCGATCATCCTGCCCGGCATCCATCCCGGCGAGACCAGCACCGTCGCGCTGGCGAGCAACGGGCCGATCAGCGTGCCGGTCAATTCGACGCTCGTGGTGCGCGCGACCGGCAACCTCAAGCTCGATTTGTCAACGACCGGCGGGCTGGTGCCAAGTAGTGACGACGGCCGCGCTCCGGCTGGCTCGCAAGAGCATCGCTTCACCGTCACCGCGACCGGAGCGGCGACCTTGCGCGGCGCCGGCGAGAATCTGGTCTGGCCCTTCAACGCCATTCCCGACAAGCCGCCGAGCATTGCGCTGACCAAAGACCCCGAGCAGCAGAGCCGCGGCGCGCTGTTGTTGTCGTACCGGCTCGAGGACGATTACGGGGTAGCCGAAGCCCAAGCGACGTTCGCCCGCAAGGACGATCCGGGCGCGGCGGGCGGCCATGCCGCGCGCCCGTTATTCGGTCCGCCCGATTTCGCGCTGGTGCTGCCGCAAGCGCGCACCAAAAACGGCACCGGCCAGACCATCAAGGACCTCACCGACCATCCCTGGGCCGGCGCCGAAGTCACCATGACGCTCGTGGCGCGCGACGATGCCGGTAACGAGGGCAGGAGCGAGCCGTTCGGCTTCCGGCTGCCGGAGCGGGTCTTCACCAAGCCGCTGGCGCGGGCCTTGATCGAGCAACGTCGCAATCTCGCACTCGATGCCAATACGCGGCCGCGCGTCGGCACCGCGCTCGACGCGCTGACGATGGCGCCGGAGCGCTTCACCAAAGAAGCCGGCATCTATCTCGGCCTGCGCTCGCTGTACTGGTCGCTCGAGCGCGCCAAGAGCGACGACGATTTGCGCGCCGTGGTCAAGCGGCTGTGGCAGATGGCGGTCGGCATCGAGGACGGTGACATGGCCAATGCCGAGGAGGCTTTGCGCAACGCCGAGAACGCGCTGCAGCAGGCGCTTGATCGTGGCGCCAGCGACCAGGAACTCAAGGCGCTGATGGAGCAGCTGCGCGCGGCGATGGATCGTTTTCTCCAGGCGATGGCGGAGCAGCTGAAAAACAACCGCGAGCTGGCGCGCCCGCTCAGCCCGAATAGTCGCGTGCTGTCTTCGCGCGATTTGCAAAACATGCTCGATCGCCTCGAAAACCTTGCCCGCAGCGGCGCCAAGGACGCCGCGCGCCAGCTATTGCAGCAGTTGCAGGAGATGATGGAAAACCTGCAGGCGGGCATGCCGGAGATGAACGAGGGCGACGAGGACATGATGTCGGCGCTCGATGAGCTCGGCGACATGATCCACCAGCAGCAGCAATTGCGCGATCGCACCTTCCAGCAGGGCCAGCAACAGCGTCAGGATCGCCAGCGCAGCGGGCGCGAGGGCAAGCCGGGTCAGCAGCTGCAGCCCAACGGCAATTCCTTGGGCGATCTGCGGCAGAACCAGCAAGCGTTACGCGATCGCCTCAACAAATTGCTCGAGGATCTGAAAAACCGCGGCCTCGGCCAGAACGATCAGAGCCAGCAAGGGCAGGGCGCTCCGGGCCAGGGCCAGGAGCAGCTCGATCTGCTCGGGCGCGCCGGCGAGGCCATGGGTGACGCCGCCGGCAATCTCGGTCAGGGCGATGCCGACAGCGCGGTCGATTCCCAGGGCCGTGCGCTCGACGCGCTGCGCAAGGGCGCGCAAAGCCTGGCACAATCCATGCAGCAGCAGATGGGGCGCGGCCCCGGTCCCGGCCGGCCTGGACGCTTCGGCCAATCGCGCGCGCAGCAGGACACCGATCCGCTCGGCCGGCCGCTGCGCGGGCGCGAATACGGCGACGATTCCACGGTGAAGGTGCCCGGTGACATCGACGTGCAGCGCGCGCGCCGCATCATCGAGGAATTGCGCAAGCGCTTCGGCGATTTTGCCCGGCCGCAGGAAGAGCTCGATTACATCGAGCGGCTGTTGAAGAATTATTGAGCGAATTCCCTCCCCCGGAGCGAAGCGACGTGGGGAGGGTCGACGCGCGTAGCGCGTCGGGGTGGGGGTTTTTTTATGGATTCCCCCCACCCCTGACCCCTCCCCGCCGCTCGCGACCGCTCGCGGGGGGAGGGGAAATTGCGCCCGGATTGCAGACCACGCTCCTTCTGCTTAAATTACCGGTGTTCCGAGGGGAGCTCCGGAAGGAGCTGAGAGACCGCCGCTCTCGCGTTTGCGAGACAACCGCGGTGACCCTTTGAACCTGATCCGGGTCATGCCGGCGAAGGGACAGGACATCCATGGCCACCTCGATTTTTCTGGCAAGACTGCTCGGCCCCATA
>JBQCCX010000168.1:0-4648 GCA_051961815.1 Xanthobacteraceae bacterium | reverse complement strand
TATCAGGATTCTCCGAAAGGCGATCAAAAGTGCAGCAACTGCTCGCTGTTTCAGGAGCCGGAGGGCTGCACGCTGGTCGACGGCAAAATCAGCCCGGAGGGCTGGTGCAAATTCTGGGTGAAAAAGCCCGGCTGAAGCCGGTCAGGTCTCGTTCGCTTCCAGGCCATCAAAGTAGCGGCGCGGTACCCTAATCGAGACCAAAAGCGGGATCTGCGAGCACGCTCCGATCGCGCGGCCGAGCGATTGACCTATATCAAGGCGCGACTCTGCCGTTCGCTTACCCTTACGCTGCCAAACCGCAAGCTCCTCGCTTTTGCGTTGCGAAAGGAGAATTCAGATGTTTGCGCAAGCCCAAGGACGACAAAGCCGGTCTCCGTTTCGATCGATGCTGGCGTGGTGTCGCGCCCAGCTCAAGGGAAGTTCCGAGCCGGATTTTGGCTGTTGCGATCAAGCGGAAATTGAGCACATGGCGAGAGACCTACGCATGCCCGCTTCCGAATTACGCGCGCTGGCCGGGAAAGGTCCGAAAGCCGCGGACCTGCTGCTACGCCGAATGGCAGAGCTTAACCTTGACCCAAAAGAGGTCGCTTGGCTCGAACCGGCGGTCTCCCGCGATCTGCAACGCGTTTGCAGCATGTGCAAATCCCACCGGCGGTGTGCCTGGGACTTCGCGCGTCGAGCGCCGACCTCGACGTGGAAGCCGTATTGCCCGAACACCGGTACGCTCGAGGCGTTGAATGGCATGCCGTGGACGTCGCGCCGCGAGTGGTAGCGACGAGCTTGGGCCGCGCTCGGGGACGCATGCTGCAGGCGGACCACCACCATGATGGGTGTCATCGGCATGAGCGATGAATTGAACGGCAATCGAGATTCTGTGAGGTTTTGCGACGCCGATGCGTGCGGTTCCTGCAACTTGGCGGAAGGCGCTCCCCATTGCCTGCGCCGCAAGGCGGATTATTGCCTATGGCTGGCAAACAGATTTGGCAAAGCTGATCTGGGCATCGCCCTGCACAAGCTCGCCTTGGCTCTGGCCAAAGATGCGGACGCCTTGGAGCGGGAAGAGGTCGTGCTTTCTGGCCGCGACCGGGCGACAGCCTAAACGCAGTCTTGCTTGCAGATTATGCCGCGCTCGCAATTACGCCGTTGTTCTTGAGGGGGGCGGCCGCTCCGCCAAGAACCCTGTTGGCTTTGGCCGGATTGGTCTCAAGCGCGACGTATAGCGCCCTGGCTGAGTCGCGCAGCGCATCCCGATGCGTCAGATCATCCCGCGGCAGCGCCGCTGAGGTTCTTGCCAGGTCCCGCAAAATATCCGCAAACAACGCATGATGAAAATGCATGCGCACCGATTTGCGCTGTTCATCCGGGCCGGGCAGTTCGAGCGTCAGGGCGATGCCGGTCTTATCGATGTGAGCGTCGAAACGGGCGGTGTGCGCAAACGTTCCGATATAAAGTTTGTCCGGATATTCCACGGCAACTTCGGCCTTGTCGGTCATCGGCTTGGTCATGGCGAGCGCCCTCTGCAAATCACCAGAACAATACGGTTATCGCTTCGAAGCGGGTTGATCTGGATCAATCGCGACAATCCCGCGCGTCATAAGATGTTGACGAGGGCATGAGGCGAGAAATTTCGATGTACGCGCCGGCAGGCCGCCACGCTCCGAACGCTGCCTTTCTGTTACCGGCGCTGTTTGCGGCCTCGGCAAGCGAGATGGCGGCGCAATTTGCCAAACAGTTCACCAGCCTCGCCATCGGAGTGGAAGCGGAGGCGCCGCAACCGCCGCAATGGACGACGCCGCACCGGCTCGCGCTCAAACTGAAGACCGTGCATCTGCGTGACTTGTCCACGTCATCGCAACGACCGGCTGTTCTGGTGTGCACGCCGTTCGCGCTGCACGGTTCGACGCTGAGCGATCTCGCTACCGGCCACAGCCTCGTCGCCGCGCTGCGCGACGCCGGTGCGACCAACCTGTTCGTCACCGACTGGCAGTCGGCGTCTGCCGATATGCGATTTCTGGGGATCGACGATTACCTGGCCGCTCTCAACGTCGTCGTCGATCGGATTGGCGCGCCGCTCGACCTGGTCGGTCTGTGCCAAGGCGGCTGGATGGCGCTGCTCTATGCCGCGCGTTTCCCGGGAAAGGTTCGCAAACTGGTGCTTGCCGCGGCGCCGATTGACACAAAGGCTGCGCCGTCCGTCCTGTCGACGCTCGCCGACGGTACCGCCATTGAGGTTTTCCAAGAAGTGGTCCGCCTTGGCGATGGTCTGGTCGTCGGCAACAACGTGCTCAAACTGTGGGGACCGGGAGCCGCGGAAGCCGAGGAGATCCGGCAGTTGCTCGACAGCGAGGAAGCGCCGGGCTCCGAAAAATTTGCTCGTCTGGAAAACGCGTTTCGCGAGTGGTACGCATGGACCGTCGATCTGCCGGGCCGGTATTTTCTCGAAACCGTGGAAAAACTCTATAAGCGCAATGAGATCGCCGCCGGAACGTTCGAGGCGCTGGGACAATCGATCGATCTAAAAGAAATCAAAGCGCCGCTGTTTCTGCTGGCGGCGCGCGATGATGAATTGGTCACGCCGCCGCAGCTATTCGCCGCTGAGCAGCTGGTCGGCACGGCGTCCCGCGATATCCGCAAGGTCACTGCGGACTGCCGTCATCTCGGCCTGTTCATGGGCAAGCGGGCTCTGTGCGAGGCCTGGCCGCAGATCGTGGATTGGCTGATCAATCCCGCATCGGTCAACCGCAAACAGCCGAACCGGCAACTTCGTTCAGGTGCGAGTTACAATGACACAATAGGCAGGAGCATAAGAGGAGGAAGCGGTGATTCTCTCAGCAGATAAAATCGCCAGCCAAGCGCAACCTGTGCCGCGCGATTGGGCGCGGCTGATCGAAAAGCTGCGCTACATCGGCCTTGATGACGAGGCATCGCGCCTCGCTTCCGCGGTCAGCAGCTTGCCCGCCGAACAACGATGCGAACTTTGTCCGCTTCCCGCGGATACCGATTGAGCTCGGCAAGGGAGCCATCCCGTTGATCTGGGTCAAAGCGCACCGGGGCACGAAGTGCATAATCCCCGAGCCGCCCAAGGAGAATTAACCAGTGGGCGAGTGGCCTTGGCCGAACCGTTGCAGCTTCTAGACACCTGCACGGTTCCGGTCTCGGCCGCTTTTCCACGATGAGGCCATGGCTACATTTCTCTACCGCTGCACCAAGACCGGCCTGCGTGTGCAAGGCTGGGTCCTCGACGAGCCGCGCCAGGCGGACAAGCAAAATTATGAAGCCGTGAATTGCCTCGCATGCGGTGGAGTGCATCTCGTCAATCCGGTTAGCGGAAAAACAATTAACGAAGAAGTTCTGCATCGGAAAAGCTGACCGGCAATGCGTGACCGGCTGAATATGGATGCAGATCAACCAAAGCGGACAGCGCTTATGGGATTTTACCTATGGATGATTCCTGAATTTCAACACTGCACGGATTTGCCCCAAACTTCATGTCGCGTCGCCGCTGTGGCGATCGATTAAAGGAAGCGTGCGATCACGGCTGGGGCAAAACTGAAAAATGCGTCCCTCAAAAATAGCTGGCGGTGGGGCGATGGTATGCCGCCAGATGCCCCAGGAAGTGGGTCGATGATCTCTGGCCTAATAGGAAGAGTCAAAGTTGTTCACAGCAGGCAAAGGGAGGGCTTCTATGTCTGATTCATCAACGGAAAAGTATCTGGTCATTTTCTTTCGTTTTACGATGGCGTGGACGTTCCTGTACGCCGCATCACACCAGGTGTTTGTACCGTCTTTCAGCGTTGTGGGCTTTCTGAGCCATACGAAAACATTCCACGATGTATTCGCGGTCTTCACAACGCCAACCATGGCTCCGATCACGACGTTCTTGGTCGAGTACGGCCATCTTTTAATCGGTCTATCGCTGCTAACCGGGTTAATGGTCCGCGTGAGCGCCAGTTTCGGCGTGCTGTTGATGGCTATCTACTGGCTCGCGCATATGGACTGGCCGTTCATCGAAAACACCAACAACTTCATCGTCGACTATCACGTCGTCTATGCCGGCGTACTGGTGTACCTCATCGTCAAGAAGGCCGGGCATGTGTGGGGCTTGGATGGTTGGGCTGAGAATCTTCACCTCATTCGCCAATATCCGAGGCTCAAACCGCTGTTTGCCTGATGGAGCGTGTTTAGGACGACCGATGTCCGCTTTTGGCGCAAAGCGGACATCCCAACGCGCTCAGCCGATGTCCGCTTTCGGGGGCGGTACAGCAGCGTGCAGCTATCCCGATCGCTGACTCACGCAACCTGTCGGCATTCGCGCGCACCTCATTCGCCGCTCACTCGCTGCGCCATCAGCACGATGGTCTTGCGGTAGACCTCGGAGTGATTCCACTCACGCATCGCCACCTCGAAATTCCGCGTGCCCGCATTAAACGGCGCGCCGGCCTGCCAACCATTGACCTTGAGCAGATTGGCGGTCGAGGCCAGCACATCTGGAACGGAATGGCGCAGGTCGACACGGCCATTGCCGTCGTAGTCGACGCCGTACTTGATGTACGACGAAGGCAGAAATTGTGTCTGGCCGATCTCGCCGGCATAGGCGCCGACGAGATCGCGCAGCGGTAGATCGCCGCGCTGTACGATCTGCAGGGCG
>JBQCCX010000167.1:0-5567 GCA_051961815.1 Xanthobacteraceae bacterium | reverse complement strand
GTCTGCGAGCAACTGGAAGACCCCGCACTGGCGCGCAAGCGCGGCAGCAAAAGCGTGGTGCGCCGCGACGTGATCCGGCTGGTCACGCCCGGAACGCTGACGGAAGACTCGCTCCTTGACGCGCGGCGCAATAATTATCTCGCGGCGCTGGCGCGCAGCCGCGCTTCCGCCGGCGAGGATCGTTTCGCGCTGGCCTGGATCGACATCTCCACCGGCGAATTCCGCGTTGCCGAGAGCGACCGCGCCGCACTGCCGGCCGCGATCGCCCGGATCGAGCCAGGCGAGATCATCGTCTCCGATGCGCTTTATGTCGACACCGAGCTCAAGCCGATGCTGCGCGGGCTTCCGGCGCTCACCCCGCTGACCCGCGATGTGTTCGACGGCGCCACCGCGGAACGCCGGCTCGCCGGCTTCTTTGGCGTCGCGACCACCGCGTCGTTCGGCGCGTTTTCGCGCATCGAACTCACCGCGGCGGCCGCCCCGGTCACCTATGTCGTACGCACGCAAATCGGCAAGCGGCCGCCGATCGCGACGCCGCTGCGCGAGGCCGCCGGCGCGACGCTCGCCCTCGATGCCGCGACCCGGAGCAACCTCGAGCTTGTTCGCACGCTCGCCGGCGAGCGCCGCGGCTCACTCCTTGCCGCAATCGACCGCACCATGACCGCCGCCGGCACGCGGCTCCTGGCGCAGCGGCTTGCCGCGCCGCTGACCGACGCCGCCGAGATCGGCCATCGGCTCGACGCGGTCGCGATCTTCACCGCCGATGCCGCCGCACGCGGCGACATCCGCGCGCGGCTGAAAAGCGCGCCGGATCTGGCGCGCGCTTTGTCGCGCCTCGTCATCGGCCGCGGCGGCCCGCGCGATCTCGCCGCCATCCGCGACGGCATTTTTGCGGCTGCCGGGTTCGCGGCGCGGCTCGCCGCGCTGGCGGAGCTGCCGCGCGATGTCGCGCACATTGCCCAAATACTGCGCCAGACCGATGCCGGGCTTGCCGAAGACCTCGCTAAAGTGCTCGCCGACGAGCTGCCGGCCTTTCGCCGCGATGGCGGCTTCGTCCGCGCCGGCTATGCAGGCGCGCTCGACGAGGCGCGCGCGCTGCGCGACGAATCCCGCCGCGTGATCGCCGGTTTGCAGGTGAGCTATGCCGAGCTGACCGGCATCCGCGCGCTCAAGATCCGGCACAACAATGTGCTCGGCTATTTCGTCGACGTGTCGGCGCAGCACGGCGAAAAATTGATGACCGCGCCGCTCAACGCCACGTTCATCCATCGCCAGACTACCGCCGGCCAGGTCCGTTTCACCACCACCGAGCTCGGCGAGCTCGAAGCAAAAATCGCCACCGCCGCCGAGCGGGCGCTGGCGCTCGAGCTTGAAATTTTCGACCGGCTCGCGGCCGCGGTCGCCGCCGCAAGCGCAACCATCAAGGACGCTGCCGAGGCGATCGCCGCGCTGGACGTCGCCTGCGCGCTGGCGGCGCTCGCGGTCGAGAGCGATTATGTGCGCCCGCAGGTTGACCACAGCCTGGCGTTTTCGATCAGCGGCGGGCGCCATCCCGTGGTCGAACAGGTGCTGGCGACAGGCGGCGGCCCGTTCGTCGCCAACGATTGCGAACTGTCCCCTCCGTCCGAGGCGACGGCCGGCCGCATCTGGATCGTGACCGGACCGAATATGGCCGGCAAATCGACGTTTCTCCGCCAGAACGCATTGATCGCCATTCTCGCGCAAATGGGCAGCTTCGTACCGGCGCGCGCCGCGCATATCGGCGTCGTCGACCGGCTGTTCTCGCGCGTCGGCGCCGCCGACGATCTCGCCCGCGGTCATTCCACCTTCATGGTCGAAATGGTGGAGACCGCCGCGATCCTCAATCAGGCTGGCGAGCGCGCGCTCGTCATCCTGGACGAAATCGGCCGCGGTACCGCGACTTTCGACGGGCTTTCGATCGCCTGGGCGACGATCGAGCACCTGCACGAACAAAACCGCTGCCGCGCTTTATTCGCCACCCATTTTCACGAAATGACCGCACTCGCCGCCAAGCTGCCGCGGCTGCACAACGCCACGATGCGGGTCAAGGAATGGCAGGGCGACGTGGTGTTCCTGCACGAAGTCATCGCCGGCGCCGCCGACCGTTCCTACGGCATTGCGGTGGCAAAGCTCGCCGGCCTGCCGGCCAGCGTGATCGAGCGGGCGAAAGTCGTCCTGGCGCAGATTGAAGCCGAAGACCGCGTTTCGCCGGCGCGCCGGCTGATCGACGATCTGCCGCTGTTCGCGGCGGCGCGGCCGCCCGCCCAGCCGACGGAAAAGGAGACGGCGCTGGCGGGTTTTCTCGCAGCGCTCGCGGCGCTTCATCCCGACGAGATGTCGCCGCGCGAGGCACTGGAGGCGCTTTACGCGCTCAAGGCGCAGCTGGCGAAGATGAAGGGGTAGAATTTTGCTCCGCTCATTCCCGTCAGAAGCGGGAATCCAGATCACGGTGTACATTGATTCGGTGTTGCTGGGTCCCCGCCTTCGCGGAGACGAGATCGGGATAGCCAAACTCTCTTCAGCTCCCAACTCGCCTCACCGCGCTTTGCCGCGCCGGCGCACCGCCATCAACATTCCGCTCCAGGCCACCGAAACGCCGAGCCCGATGAGGAGCGCCCACCACGAGCCGAGCGGCTCGGCAAAGAAATGCACCGCCATAAAGGCGAAGGTCAGCCCGATCAGCGCGACTTGCGCATGCGCCATGACGCTCGCCGTCGCCTGGCCGCCGACGCGCGGGTGCAAAATAACGATCGAGCTACAAAACACGATGGGGAACAGCGCAAACATGCCCGACGCGAACGAGCCGATTGAGTGGCTCGCACTGGTCACGACCACGACCACGATCGCGGCGGCGAGCGCGCGCAGCGGAATGTCGTAGCGCGTGCGCAGGAATCTTTTCGGCGGCGCCGAGCTGCGGTAGCGCCAGCTCAACGGCACGGTCACGGCATAAACCGCAGCATTGAGAACAAGCGCGCTCAAAGGCGTCCAGTCGTACTGGCGCAGCAAAGCCGCGCACGCAAACCAGACCAGCAATGACACCCCGAGGCTGAGCAAAAGCCCATGGCGCTGCGCCAGCACGGCATAGACTGCGGCGAAGATCGCGACCGCGGCGCCGATCGCCATGCTGCCGACCGCACTTCCGGCAATAAAGGCCGGCGGATGCTCGATGGCGAGGATCACATAAGCGGCGCCGCCGGCGGTGGGCAATGCGGCAACCAGCGCGCCGATGAACGGGCCCGAGCGCTCGACCACCAGCGAAATGAAGACGACGACGCCCGCCGTCAGCGTCATCTTGAAAAGAAGTTCGAGCCAGAACGAAAGGTCGGGAGGCATATCAAAGTATTATCGGTCATTCCGGCCGAGCGAAGCGAGAGCCGGAATCCTTATCCGCCATTTGAGAAATATTGCGCCGGACGTAATTATGGATTCCGGGTTCGCGCCTTGCGGCGCGTCCCGGAATGACCGCCGGTCACTCCCGCTTCAGCGTGATCGCGACCGGCGGCCCGGAGCGGATGGTCTGATAGACCACGCAATAACGTTCGGTGAGCTTGAGCAGCTGGTCGAGCTTGTCTTGCGGGGCGTCGGTATCGAGATCGAAGCGCAACCGGATCTGCGCGAAGCCGACCGGCGCCTCCTTGGCGACACCGAGCGTGCCGCGAAAATCGAGATCGCCCTCGGCTGACACGGTTCCGGAGCGCAGCGGAATATCGAGGGCGGTGGCGACCGCTTTCAGCGTAACGCCGGCGCAAGCGACCAAGGCTTCGAGCAGCATGTCCCCGGAGCATAATTCCATGCCGGAGCCGCCGGTCGCCGGATGCAGCCCGGCCACTGCCAGCGCGCGTCCGGTCTCGACCTTGCAAGCGATGTTGGTGTCGTCGAGCGCGCCCTTGGCTTTCAGCGTGATCAGGCCGGCTTTGGGGTCGGTCTTGTAGCGGTCCTTGATCGGCGCTTGCAGCGCGCGCAACGCGGCGGAGTCCATTTTTTCAGTCCTTTCAGCAATCAGGGATCGGATATCAGGGATCAGGGATCGATGGTCAGGTATCAGGATTTTCCGATCCCTGATACCTGGCCCCTGATCTCTGTCACCACCACATGCCGCCGCCGGCCTCGGCCTGTTGCGCTTCTTCGGCGGCCGCCGCGGTGCGATTGAGCGAGCGGTCGAGCGCCGCCAGCACGCGGCGCTTGGCGAAATCGAAGGCCGCGGACTGGCGATCGCGCGGCCGCGGCAGGTCGACCTCGATCGCATCGGAAATCCGGCCAGGCCGCGGCCGCATCACCATGATGCGGTCGGCGAGCACGATCGCCTCGTCGACGTCGTGGGTCACCACGATCAAGGTCGGCCGGGCGTCGGCCCACAGATCGAGCAGATGATCCTGCAGATCGGTGCGGGTGAAAGCGTCAAGCGCCGAGAACGGCTCGTCGAGCAACAGCACTTCCGGCCGCGGCACCAGCGCTCGCGCGATCGCGGCGCGCTGCGCCTGGCCGCCCGACAATTCGCGCGGCCAGACCGCGGCCTTGTCGGCAAGGCCGACGCGCCGCAGCGCGGTGGCGACGCGTTCGGCGCGCTCGGCCTTCGGCCGGCCGTGCAGGCCGAACCCGTCATTGTCCGCCACTTTCAGCCAGGGCAGGAGGCGTGGCTCCTGGAAGATGATGCCGATCTTCTCATGCGGCGCGCCGATGCGCTCGCCGTCGAGGTTCACCGTGCCTTCGCTGGCCGGATCGAGCCCGGCAACGGCGCGCAGCAGCGTCGATTTTCCGCAGCCCGACCCGCCGATCACGGCGACGATTTCGCCGAGCTCGACCTCGAGCGAGACGCCGCCGAGCGCATGCACGCCATTGGGATAAGTCTTGCCGACGCGATCGAGCACGAGCATGGCGGCGCTACCTGGCCCGCTCATTCCCGCGCACGCGGGAATCCAGCGCAAGACGGCAGACGTCTTTAGATCCACCTGCGTCCCCGCTTTCGCGGGGACGAGCGGATGATTTCGTCGCCGTATCTTCAATCATGCCGCACCACGTCTTCCCAGCGCAGGAACGGCGCCGCGGCAAGCGCGATCAGCCAATCAGTGGCCGTGCCGACGATGGCAAAGGCGACGATGGCGGCAATGATTTCGGCCGGCTTACCGAGCTGCTGGCCGTCGATCAGCAAATAACCGAGACCTTCGGATGCGCCCATCAGTTCGGCGGCGACCACAAACATCCAGCCAAGACCGAGCCCGGAGCGCAATGAAAGCACATAAGCGGGCAGCACCGCCGGCAGCAAAATCCGGCGCACCATTTCGAAATTGGACAGCCGGAAAGCGCGGCCGACTTCGACGAGCTTGCGATCGACCGATTGGATGGCGCCCATCAGCCCGAGATAGACCGGAAAGAACACGCCAAGCGCAATCAGCGTCACCTTGGAGGCTTCGAAGATGCCGAGCCAGAGAATGAACAGCGGGATCCAGGCGATCGACGGGATCGCGCGCAGGCCTTGCAGGCTAGGATCAAGCAGGCGCCGCAGCAGCGCCGAATAGCCAGTCGCCGCGCCGAGCACGGTGCCGACG